>CAZJEH010000151.1:4724-8809 GCA_964544905.1 uncultured Gemmatimonas sp. | reverse complement strand
CCGTGGAGCTGAACCGACTGATCGAGCTGGAGATGGAAGGCAGCGTCGGATGATGGTTCGCCGAGCCCTGGTAGCGGAGGAGTCGTGACGGATAGCACACTGCTGGATCAGGAAGTCGGCGCGTTCACGGCCGACCAGGTGGAGATCCTGTCGGCGCAGCGGGACGAACCGGACTGGCTGCGGGCCCGGCGGAAGGAGGCGTACCGCGTGTTCGCCGAGACGCCGATGCCCGATACGCGGCCGGAGGAGTGGCGGTACACGCCGATCCGGGACTTTCTCGACCTGGGCACCCTGCGGGTAGCTGACCAGGAGAAAGCCGTCGGCGATCTCGATGGGCTTCCCGCCGGGCTGGCCGGGCTGATCCGCGAGTCCGGCGAGACGGGTGCGCGGCTCGTGCAGGTGGGCGCCTCGGTGGTGTTCCGGGAGGTTCCCGCCGAGCTCGCCGCGCAGGGGGTGATCTTCACCAGCCTGGAGCAGGCCGTCCGGGAGCATCCGGAACTGGTCGAGAAGCACCTGGGAAGCACGATCACGCCCGACGACGGCAAGTTCGCCGCGCAGAACGGCGCCTTCTGGACCGGCGGGACGTTCCTCTACGTCCCGGCCAACGTCCGGGTGGAACTGCCGCTGCGGTCGTTCCGGTGGCTATCGGCCACCGGGAGCGCGCTCTTCGGCAGGACTCTGGTGGTTGCCGACGACTTCGCCGAGGTGGCACTGGTCGACGAGCTCGCATCGGAGGACTTCGATGGTGACACCCTCTCCAACGGGATCACCGAGATCGTCACCGGTGAAGGTGCGCGCGTGACGTATGTCGCCCTGCAGCGCTTCGGACATGGCGTTCGCCACCTCACCACCGACCGGTTGATCGCCGGTCGCGACGCCCGGATCACGACCGTCTATGTCGCGCTCGGGTCGGATCTCACGCGCGCGGACGTCAAGTGCCGGCTGAGTGCGCCGGGTGCGCACGTCGACCTGCTCGGCCTGTACCTCGGCGAGGGAACCCAGCACCTCGACCACCAGACGCTGCAGGATCACATCGCCCCCCACGCATCGAGCAACCTCCTGTTCAAGGGGGCGTTGATGGACCAGGGACGGTCCGTCTTCCGTGGCCTGATTCGCGTGCATCCCGGAGCGCAGCGGACCGACGCGTACCAGACCAACCGCAACCTCCTGCTGTCGGAGGGTGCGCGGGCGGACTCGCTCCCGAACCTCGAAATCGCAGCCGACGACGTCCGATGTTCGCACGCCGCGACGGTGGGTCAGCTGGATCGCGAGGAGATCTTCTACCTGCAGAGCCGGGGGATCAGCTACACGGAGGCCATGCGGCTCGTCATCTTCGGTTTCTTCGGTGAAGTGCTGGAGCAGCTGGAGCTGGCCGAGGTCAGACGCGAGCTGGTGAGGGCGATCGAGCGGAAGCTGTACGCCGCCCGCGGAAATGCTTGAAGTCGCGGGTGCGGCCGCGCTGGCCGATGCCCTCTCGAGGTGAAGTGATGGCGTTCGTGAAGGTAGCCGAGCTGGGGCAGGTCGGCGACGGCGAGATGCTGGGTCTGAAGGTCAACGGGAAGCCGGTGTGTGTCGCGAGGATCGACGACGAAGTCTATGCGTTCGCGGACAACTGTTCGCATCGCGATTTCCCGCTGTCATCCGGGGAGCTGGACGTGGACGACTGCTCCGTCACCTGCGATTGGCATGGCGCTCGCTTCGATGTCCGAACGGGCGCGGCTTTGTGTCTCCCGGCAACCCGACCTGTCCGCACGTACCCGTGTCGCGTGGAGGATGGCGCGATCTACGTGGAGATAGACTAGAGTTCACCAGCGATCCGCAACGCGGAATCCTGCTCGAGCGCGGCGCCGGTGATCCTGCCGGCGCCGCGCTTTCTACATGGATGGAGTTGCCCAATGGGCGAGAACAATCCCGCACAGGCCACCGTCGACACCGGCCTGGATGCCCACGAGGTACGAGCCCTCTTCCCAATTCTCCGGGAAGAGGTCAACGGTCGCCCGGTCGTCTATCTCGACAACGCCGCTTCCACGCAGAAGCCGGAGGTCGTACTCCGCGCGATCGACGACTACTACCGACGGTCGAATGCGAATGTCCATCGCGGGATCCACGAATTGTCGAACCGAGCTACCGAGGCCTATGAGGACGCTCGGCACAGGGTCGCGCGGTTCTTCGGCATCGCCGATCCGGCCGAGCTGATCTGGACCCGCGGAACGACCGAAAGCATCAATCTCGTGGCGAACACATGGGGCGCGACGCAGCTGCGTCCCGGCGACGAGATCGTCCTCACCTTGATGGAGCACCACTCGAACCTCGTCCCGTGGCAGCTGGTGGCGGCGAGGACAGGGGCCAAGCTCTGCTACGTCGATATCCGTGAGGATGGCAGCCTGGACATCGATGGGTACGAGCGGCTCCTGAGCCCCCGCACCCGTCTCGTCGCCGTTACCCACGTCTCCAACGCCCTGGGGACGGTGAATCCCGTCCGCCGGATCGCCGACATGGCGCACGCTGCCGGTGCGATCGTGCTCGTCGATGGAGCGCAGTCCGCGCCGCACATCCCCCTCCCGGTCGAAGAGCTGGGGTGTGACTTCTTCGGGTTCTCGGGCCACAAGATGTGCGGGCCGACGGGCGTCGGGGGACTCTGGGGGCGGCGGGAGCTGCTCGAGACGATGCCTCCCTGGATGGGTGGAGGCGACATGATCGATCGCGTCGACCTGGAGGCATCGACGTGGGCGAAACTCCCCAACAAATTCGAGGCGGGTACGCCCAACATCGAGGGGGCGGTCGGGATGGCCGCAGCCGTGGACTTCCTGGACGGCCTGGGCCGGGACGCCATCCTGCGTCACGAGCGGGACCTGGTGGGCTACGCGCTCCAGCGTCTGGCGGAACTGCCGGACATCCGGATCTTCGGCCCGGAGGATGCGGAGCAGCGTTCGGGAGTTGTATCCTTCACCCTGGGCGACGTGCACCCACACGACCTGGCTACGATCCTCGACTCCCACGGCATCGCCATCCGCGCCGGCCACCACTGCGCCCAACCGCTGATGCGCCGCCTGGGCGTGAGCGCCACGGCGAGGGCGTCGTTCTACGCATACAACACCCGCTCCGATGTCGACGCTCTCGTTGAGGGCCTCGAACACGCCCGCTCCCTCTTCGGCCACTGATTCGATGCGTTTCCGTCCCGTCTACCTCTACGTGGCTGTTCTCATCTTCCTCGCCAGCGCCGCCCTCATCCTGATGTCGCTCGAGAACGGGTCACGTCTTCTCGCCTTCATGGGTGGTGTGGGGAACCTGATCGCGGCCATCCTCTTCGTCCTGTCCATCTGGCTGCCCCGCAGGAAGGTCGACTGGGATCGGATTGAGGCCGAGCAACGGCTCTGGGAGAGCGGCCCTCTCGGTCGCCGCTGGCTTCGTGTCCGCCGCCGGATCGTCAATCGCTGGAGGTTCTGATGCCCGACCTCCAGGCGCTCTACCAGGAGCTGATCCTCCAGCACTATCGCAATCCGCGAAACCGGGGTGATCTCGACACCGCTGATGTCGAGATCGCGATGAACAACCCGGTCTGTGGCGACGAGATCACCTTACGCCTTCAGATGGACGGTCCCGCTATCGGCAGGGCGCGGTTCACCGGGCATGGGTGCTCGATTTCGCAGGCGTCCGCTTCCATGATGGCGCAGCAGATCGAGGGGAAGACCCTGGCGGAAATCCGGGAGCTGGCCGCGCTCTTCACCCGGTTGATGCACGGCGACCCCGAGGCGGCTACGGATCGGCGGCTCGGAGATCTGCGCGCCCTGGCCGGCGTTGCCCGCTTCCCGGTCCGGGTGAAGTGCGCGCTCCTCGCGTGGAACGCACTGAGTGAAGCAGATAAAGCCCTGTCGTCACCATCACCCCTGGAGTGACAACAGGTACCTCTTTTTCGTCTTCCATCCTTTCGTTCCTTCGGTACAATGCCTCCGCGCAGCGCGGGGGCGTTTTGTTTCATCGTACCTCCACGCCGCTCGGCCTGACGGGTCGGTTGTAGGTGTCGATGGGCATGCCTCCGCGACCAGCGAAGGGTCGGGGCGCCCCGGGGCGGAGGCGTACGGATG
>CAZJEH010000151.1:0-4714 GCA_964544905.1 uncultured Gemmatimonas sp. | reverse complement strand
GCGGGTCTCCGTCCCAGGCGGCCCTCCGCAGCGAACCCCTCAGTTGTTTCAGTCCGCTAGAGACCCCGGCGTGAGCCGGAAGGAGGCACCGATGTCAGAGACTGGCAGTATCGGTTCCGTGGGTACGCGGTCGTCGATCAGGTACTCACTCCTGGGGAGCTTTACGGCGGGCGGCAGGACGATCCCGCATCGGCAGTACCTGAGCGAGTACTACGTGCTCACCGAATTCGAAGGCTCGTCGGTGATGTATATCGCGGAGTGGGGGGATCGCTTCGTGGTGGATCGAGAGCGAAAAGTGTTGGTCCGGATGGACACGTCGGGCCAGCGCGCCCGCCTCGAGCACCTGCGCGCCGTTCTGGGGACGGTCATCACCGAGTGCTCGTCGCAGATCCACATGGTGGAAGGATTCCCGTGCCGCCTCCACTCTCTGCGCAACGAGAACGGACGGATCGGCGTGATCGCTGAAGCTTGGTGCACGTCCGTCCCCGGGACCGAGAGAACCGTCCTGCACCAGGAGCGCGCGCTCGACGCACAGCTGCACCCGTTCTTCCTACCGTTGGCCTCGGATGAGATCGTCGTCCGGTCGGTTCTGCGCACCGTCGCCAACGGATCGGAGACCCGGCAGACGTACAATCTGCGCTCTCTTGGGCAGAGTCGTGAGGAGGTCGCCGAGTTCGATGAGTATCTCGAGTACCCGATCCGTGGGGTGACCGGATGTTCCGCCGGATACCGGGGGTAAGGCAGCGAGACGTCAGCGACTGCGGAGTCGCGTGCCTGGTATCCGTGGCGAGGTACTATCGGAAGACGGTTTCCGTCGCCCGGCTGAGGCACCTGGCCTCGACCGACCAGGGTGGAACGAACGTGCTCGGGCTGGTCGAGGCCGCCACCCGTCTCGGGTTCACCGCGAAGGGGGTTCGCGCCGGCATCGAAGCGCTCCCCGGACTGCCGCTGCCCGCCATCGTCCACCTGAGGCTGGATAATGGCTACTACCACTACTGTGCTCTCTATCGGGTTCGGGGGGACCACGTCCATCTGATGGATCCGGCCGACGGCCATCCCGTTCGCATGCCTATCTCGGAGTTCCAGCGCCTGTGGACCGGGGTTGTCGTCCTCCTCGTTCCATCATCCGAGTTCAGGTCGGGAACGGTCGGAAGATCGACCGCGGGTCGGTTGTGGGAACTGGTTCGGCCGCATCGATTCCTGCTCGTCCTTGCCCTGGTCGCGGCGGGGGTTTCCACGGTGATCGGTCTGTCGACCGCCATGTACGTGCGGTTCGTCATCGATCATGTCCTGGCGGGCGGCCGTCTGGACCTGATGAACGCACTCGGCGTCGCGATGCTCTTCCTGCTGGGCCTGCAGGTTCTCGCCGGCGGGGTGAAGGGCTGGATCGGACTGCGTATCGGGCAGCGACTCGATGCCGCCCTGATGCTGGCCTACCACGGCCACTTGCTCGGCCTCCCGCAGCGCTTCTTCGACACGATGCGAGTCGGGGAGACGGTTTCGCGCCTGGCCGATGCCGTGAAGATACGCGCGCTCATCAGCGAGGTGGGTCTCGAGATCGCCCTCAACATCCTCATGACGATCTGCGCGCTCAGCATGATGTTCGTCTACAGCTGGAAGCTCGCGCTCCTCATGGCGGCTGGGATACCGATCTACGGATTCGTCCTGACGATCGCGAACCGGCTGAACCGGCGGCACCTGCGAACTGCCATGGAACGGTCGGCGGAGCTGGAAAGCCAGTTGATCGAGTCCGTGTCCGCCTCGACGACCGTGAAGCAGTTCGGCCTTCAGCGTTGGATGCACTCGAGGGTCGAGCACCGCGTGGCGCGGCTTCTCGATCCGATCTTCCGGGCGTCGACGGCCTCGGTCGTTACGGCGCAGACAGCAGAGGTCCTATCGCGCGGAAGCATCATCGTCCTCTTCTGGATCGGGGCCTCGGGGGTCGCCGGCGGGGACATCACCACCGGCGAGCTGCTCGCGATGTCCACGCTGCTGGTCTATCTCACCGGGCCGGCAAGCCGTCTTCTGGCCACCAACCGGATCGTTCAGGATGCCCTCATCGCGGCTGACCGTCTGTTCGAGGTTCTCGACCTCGACCTCGAAGACGAGGAGGGTGCCGCGGATACCACCGTCGAGCCTCTGCCGGAAGGCGACATCCGGTTCGAGGGCGTGACCTTCCGCTACGGGAATCGTCCACCGGTGCTACGGGATCTGGACCTCGTGGTGCGCCGCGGGCAGATGACCGCACTCGTGGGGCCGAGCGGAAGCGGCAAGAGTACGATCCTGGCTCTCCTCCAGAAACTCTACATCGCGGAGGTGGGTCGTGTCTTCCTCGGAGACAGGGAGATCCGGGACATCCCATCCGCGACCCTGCGCTCTCTCATCGCTGTGGTTCCGCAGGATGTGCAAGTCCTTTCAGCGTCCGTCATCGAGAACATAGCGATGGCAGAGGATGCGCCGGATCACGGGCGGGTCGAGGAGGTCTGCCGGGAACTGGGCCTGCACGAGTTCTTCACCTCGCTGCCGTCGGGTTACGCTACGCCCCTGGGTGACCACGGAGTTGGCCTTTCAGGAGGACAGCGGCAGCGGTTGGCGATCGCCAGGGCGCTGTATAGGCGGCCGCGCATCCTTTTGCTGGACGAAGCGACGTCGAACCTCGATCCCGAAGCGGAGGCGGCAGTCGAATCCTGCCTGGAGCGACTTCGAGGAGCCGGGGTCACGATCGTTTCGATCTGGCACCGACTGGAAGCCGCTGCGAACGCCGATCGAATCATTGTGATCGGTGACGGCCGGGTCGTCGAGGAGGGAACGCACCAGGAGCTACTGCGCAGGGGCGGAGTCTATCGTACGATGTGGATGCGTCAGCGGCCCTACCTCCATGCAGGTTACCATCCGGGTCAGATGCCGCTGGCGACCTCGATGGTTGGTGCAGATCTTCCATGATGTGACCCGTCCCCGGCGAGACGGGCGCTCTCGGCCCCGGCTTCGCTCGCCTGCAATGACAACCTGTGCTCGCGGCGGTAGCACGCCCGACGAGAACACTACGACGGAACGAGATGAACGCGATCGGACGAAGGGTAGCCATCGTCGACGGATGCAGGACGCCGTTTGCCAAGTCGGGCACCGACTTCAAGCATCTTTCCGCGGTGGACCTGGGGAAGATCGCGGTTCGCGAACTGATCAGTCGGACGAACCTCGATGTGAAAGAGATCGACCATCTGGTCTATGGCACTGTCGTCCAGTCGATCCGGGAGCCCAACATTGCCAGGGAGGTTGGTCTGGGGTCGGGGATCCCCCCCAGTGTCCCGGCATTCACCGTCGGCCGCGCGTGTGCGTCGGCGAACCAGGCGATCACGTCGGGGGCGGAGCAGATCGCCCTCGGGCTCGCGGATGTCGTCATCGCCGGCGGTGCCGAGTCGCTCAGCGACATCCCCATCCTCTTCTCCGACGAGATGCGGGACGCGCTGGTCGCTGCCTCGAAGGCTCGGTCCGTCGCCGATCGGCTCAAGGCCTTCGCGCGTATACGACCGTCCCACCTGAAGCCGATCTCTCCGGCCATCGCGGAACCCACCACCGGCCTGACCATGGGCGAATCGGCCGAACGAATGGCCCAGGCGAATGGAATCACCCGCGAGGAACAGGATCGTTGGGCGCTCCGCTCACACCAGCTCGCCTGGGCGGCGACGGAGGATGGCAGACTGACCCGCGAGATCGCCCCCGTCTACGTCGAGGGGAAGGCGATCATCAAGGACAACGGCATTCGACCCGATACTTCCCTGGAGAAGCTCGCGGCGCTGAAGCCGGTGTTCGACAAGCGGTACGGCACGGTAACCGCCGGAAACGCTTCTCCGCTGACGGACGGAGCCTCCGCAGTCCTGCTCATGGCCGAGGAGAAGGCGCGCGCGCTGGGCTATCAAGCTCTCGGATACATCCGCTCCTACGCCTACGCGTCCCTGTCCCCCGCGGACCAGCTGCTCCAGGGGCCGGTCCTCGCCACACCGATCGCACTCCGGCGCGCCGGCCTGTCGATGAAGGACATCGCGCTGATGGATATGCACGAGGCGTTCGCGGCACAGGTCCTATCCAACATGCGATGGATCACGTCGCGGGAGATCGCGAAGGAACGACTCGGACTGGATGAGCCCGTGGGGCTGCCCCCGGAGGACCGCATCAACGTCATGGGGGGATCCATCGCGATAGGCCATCCATTCGGTGCTACGGGCGGCCGTATCACGATCACGCTGCTCAACGAGCTGCGACGGCGCGGCGAGCAATTCGGGCTGATCACCGTCTGCGCAGCCGGAGCGATGGGGTTCGCGATGGTCGTCGAGACCGCCTGAGGCCCCTGGATCGACAGCAATTCCGATCGGATTTCCCGCGTTTCCCGAGGAAGCTCGGCAACGAAATACAAAAGTATTGACAGATACGATGAGTGGTCATACCTTGTCCGATCGGCAGGGCTGCAGTCGCAGTTCCGGCCACCGGTACGAATAGACGGCCACACCTGAATCCGCAGGCAAAGCCTCTTCCCGAATAGCCGCAGGAACGTTTCAACCGCGATCCAACCGCTGGAGATTCCAGGCGAGTACAGCGACCGACCACGGTTTACGCCCAACGTGGGGGGCATTTTGGGGGCCCACGCGTGTCACGCCGTTTGCGCGGCTCAATCAGCAGAACAGGAGTACCTCATGCGGACCACCGGAACGGTGAAGTG
>CAZJEH010000150.1:0-8818 GCA_964544905.1 uncultured Gemmatimonas sp. | reverse complement strand
CTTCTGGGAGATCGTGATGAACTACGGAGTCACGGTCTTCTACACCGCGCCCACCGCGATCCGGGCCTTCATGAAGTGGGGGACGGAGTACCCCGAGAGGTACGACCTCTCCAGCCTCCGCCTGCTCGGCACCGTGGGCGAGCCAATCAACCCGGAGGCGTGGATCTGGTACCATCGCCACATCGGAGGCGGGCGGTGCCCGATCGTCGACACGTGGTGGCAGACGGAAACCGGGGCGATCATGATCACGCCTCTCCCGGGGGTGACCGAGACCGCGCCAGGCTCCGCGACGGTGGCCTTCCCCGGCATCCGCGCCGACATCCTGTCGCAGGACGGCAAGTCGGTGAAGGTCGGCGGCGGGTTCCTCGCGATCCGACGTCCCTGGCCGTCGATGCTGAGGGGGATCTGGGGGGACGAGGAGCGGTATGTCGCCACCTACTGGAGCAAGTGGAGGGGGATCGAGGTCGGCGAGGGCGACGACCGGCAGGACGGCGCCACCGTCTACTTCCCCGGTGACGGCGCCAAGCGTGACGAGAACGGGTACTTCTGGATCATCGGGCGGATTGACGACGTGCTCAACGTCGCCGGCCACCGCATCGGAACGATGGAGGTCGAGAGCGCACTGGTCGACCACCCCGCCGTCGCCGAGGCCGCTGTGGTCGGCAAGGCGCACGAGGTGAAGGGCCAGGCGGTGGCCGCGTTCGTCACGCTGAAGGAAGGTTACGAGGCGTCGGATGACCTGAAGCGCGAGCTGATGGCCCACGTGGTCCAGAAGATCGGCGCCATCGCCCGGCCGAACGACATCCTGTTCAGCGCGGACCTGCCCAAGACGCGGTCGGGCAAGATCATGCGCCGGCTGCTCAAGGACATCGCGGAGGGCCGCGCCATCGGCGATACGACCACGCTCGCGGACCCGGCGGTGGTGAGGAAGCTCAAGGAGGAATACGAGTCGCAGGAAGGTTGAGGATGATGTTTCGCTGGGGGTCGGACGGAAAGGGTGACGGCTCGACGATGGATACGGGCGCGGGATCGGTCGCCGCCGCTCGCGGACACCTCGCGGCGGTTGCCCGACCTCGCCGGCCGTTGCGCTGACCGTCATCGCGACCGAACACGAACGACCAGCTCCGACAACCAGCGAAACGGCAGGACCTACTTCCATGCGCCTCGGGAACATCCGCTATAGCAATTGCTTTCCCGTTCACGCCCGGCTCATCGACCAACCGGAGCCGGGCGATCCCGTTCTCGTCGACGGCGTCCCGTCCACGTTGAACCAGCTGCTCGCCGAGGGGGCGATCGACGTGGCGCCGTCCTCCAGCATCGAGTACGCGCTCCACGCCGACCGCTATCGCGTTCTGCCGGACCTGGTGATCGGCGCGCGAGGGCCGGTCCGCAGCATCATGCTGCTCTCGCGTCGTTCCCCCGCGGACCTGGGCGGCGGAGTCGTTGGCATACCCACAGCGTCGGCAACCTCAGTCGTGCTGCTGAAGATCCTGATGAAGCACCGGTGGGGCGTGGAGCCGACCTACCGCTGGTTCGATCAGGCGAGCGAGGACCCGTTCGCCGGCGGCGCCGAGGCCGCCCTGTTCATCGGGGACATTGCGCTCAAACCGGACCTCTACCCGGGGATCGACGTTCGCCTCGACCTTGGTGCTGAGTGGTGGGCGGAGACGGGTCTGCCCTTCGCCTTCGCCATCTGGCAGGTCTCGGTGCCCAGCCGCGACGCCGAGCTGCGCGACCTCCATCAACGCCTGCTGGATTCGCGCAAATACGGAGAGGCGCAGCGCCGGTGTCTCGCCGAGCGCTACGCCTCCCATTTCCGAATGCCACCCGCCGAACTGCACGACTACTGGGCCGACCTCTCCTTCGATCTGGATCCCTTCATGCTCGAGGGCCTCACCGCCTTCTATCGCCTGGCCGCCGAGATCGGCGAGGTCCCTCGCGTCCCCGAGATCCGCTGGACCGACTGAATCGTCACTGGAACCGCGTCAGGCCGGTCAGCGCGATGTGGTACTCGTGGGCACCCTCATCGTAGGTGATCCGATACGACGTCGGATAGCGTCCCTCGGCCGAGTACTTCAGCGGCCGCGGGATCTCGATCACCTCGTCCGGCTTAGACATCAGGTGCGCCAGAGTGATCATCGGCTCGTAGAAGGTGATCTCGCCGTCCCATGAGCCGTAGATGAACGTCCGCGTGAACGCCTGGAAGCCCTGTGGGTTGCCGAGCATCGCCTGCAGCTCGGGCGAGCGCACGTCGAGCCAGTGCACGCCCATCTGCGGCACGGCGGCCGCGGCCGGCTGCTCGCCCGGAGGCGCCAGCGCGATGTAGTGCTCGGGGACAAACTCCGGCGCGGGCAGGTTGTTCGCCTCCGTGACGAAGGTCGGGCTCTCCGGGTCGATCCGCAGCAGGTCCTGGTGATCGATAGTGTAGAAGTGGAAGTCGAAGTGCGGCAGGGTGTAGACGCTCACCGGCTCGTGACCCTGCGGGTTCCAGTCCACCATCACGAACTCGAATGGCTCCGGCGCCTGCGGCGGGAGCGCCAGGTGGAGCATCGTAGGCTCCGGCCCTTGCGGCAGGTTCTCGAACGCCGCGGCGTCGATGGCGACGCCGAGCTCGATCGCCTCGCCGGCCATCCCGTCAACCACGACGTACGAGCGAGCGAACCCGTTGCCCAGGCGGACAGCCGACCCGTACTCGCGCTGCGCACCCGCGGTATTGGTGCGGCCCGGCCGGGGCCTGGCTTCGTTCGGCATCGGATCGAGCGTCCCCTCGATGCTCACCGCCGCCATCACTCCCAGGATCGGGATCAGCAGGAGGGCGGTCCTGGTGTTCTGTTTCATGGTGTCCTCGTCGTCTGGGTTCGTGCGCAGGCGGCATTCCTGACCCGCGGGAAGCATGATAGTCGGCGAGAGGATGAGGGGCGTGGGTACTCTGACCCACTCACTTCCACGACGTGATCCCCGCCCGGAGCCTGACCCGCCACGAAGCCCGGAAACGGGCGCCGATCGGGGTACGGCGGACGGCGCCCGCGAAGGACTCGCGCGCCGGCGGCCTCGCATGGCGGCCGTGCGCGGCGAGCGGAGGTGGCCGGTCGACTTCGCACAGAAGTCTTGACGACCTCACCCCAGTAGTTAGTTTGCCCACCCTCTTCTCGTACCGCCGCGCCACCCCGGGCGGTGAGGCCGCAGAAAAACAGAATCGCCGAAGCACGGTGGAGGCCCGATGGCCCGCAAGCGCACCACGTCCAGTCCGGGTAGTGCACGCCGTAGCAGCAAGCAGGTCCACCTCGACTTCGAGCCGGACAGGGAAGGGGTCATCGCCGAGGTCGCCCGCGTGGAGGTCGGCGACATCCCGGACCGGATCACGGCGCCCGGCGTGATCGCCGAACCGCAGGAACGTCCTACGCACACATTCCGAGTGCTCCGGCCCGAGGACCTCGTGGTGCTCGATGTCCGCTGCTACCGGACGGTGCTCGAAAGTGAAAAGGGTGTGCCTTTTCTCGCACCGACGGGCGACGGAGCGAGGCTCGAGATCAGGCTGAGCTTCCAGCACCTCGGGGAGCGCGCCTTCTACCGGGCGGGTGATCCCCCGCCCGCTCCGGGCAGCGAGCCGGCGACACCGCCGCCGATCGAGGCGCTGGCCGCCCAGGCGTCGCGGCTGGTCTACGACATTCCCGCCGGCGAACGGATCCGCTACGACATCGCCGGGGTGCTCGAGGCGATGTCGCGCCTCCCGTTGCGGGTTGCTCCGCTCGCTACCCCCCGGCCCACCGCGGGAAGCGTCGGCGGACTCGGATCGCTGGTGGACGTGGTAGTACTCCCGGGCAACGTCGTGCTCGGCCGAGCCGAGGACGGCACGCTGGCCGTCGTCCCCGCCAATGCGGCGACGAAGCGCGCGGTCCAGGCTGAAGCGAAAAGCCGATCGGGAGCGGCGAGGGTGATCGCGCAGGCCGTCGCGCTCCGAACCGGCCGCTCCCTCCTGGCGACGGAGACAGCGCTCGACTACTCCAAGGGTGCGGTAGCCCAGCCAGCGCAACCGGGGAGTCGGAGCGGGCAGGCCAGCGTCGCCGATGCGCGGACGCCGATCGGGTCGGTCCTCGGTCGCGGCATCGGTGACCTCGTCGCGGTGCCCGTCAAGCCACCCACGATCAAGCAGCGCCCGCGCGCCCCGCTCCCGGACGAGACGGCCATCGAGGCCCCGTTCCGCCTGATCCTCTCGCCGAGCCACCTCGGAGGTTTCAGGCACTCCCTGCTTCCATCGGCTGCTCCTGCCGATCCCAACCGCGTCGAGTTGTGGCACACCCGGCTGGGGGTGCGCAAGTCGGCAGGGGAAAGCGTAACCATCGACGAGAACGCGCATCCACAGCGCATCGTCCGCGCGATCTGGGCCCGCGACAAGATCGACCTCGGCCCGGACGTCGACGCGCCGCAGGGCGAGTCGCCGTTCCGGATGTCGCTCAACCCGCGCGACCGGGTCGTCCTCGTCCGCCAGACCGCCGACACCAAGCTCGCGACGCCGAAGCCGGTCGATGCAGACCGCTTCTATCTCTCGGCTCTCGGTGCCTACCTCGATCTGCACGCGCGGTGGACCGAGGAGGACATCCAGCCGTACGCGGCCGCCCAGCTCCAGTCGATCCTCTCCTGGGATCATGAAGCCCCGATGGGGCGGGACCAGTACGTCCGGGTCGTCTATCCGGGTTACTTCTTCCCCTTCGGCCACCGCGCCGCGCTGATCAAGGTGACGGAGCGGAAGATCGAGAGCGCGACGAACCCGCAGGCGCATCTCCTGCAGCGGAAGTTCATCGTCATCAGCCAGCCGGTGAAGACGTTCAACGACCGGCGCATGCCCTTCCGGCAGATCGCCATCCGGCCGCTCGTCACGCCGGACATCCGCGACCCGCTCGATCCGGCAACCCCCTTCGCGCCCGGGAAGGAAGAGCTGTTCTTCCCCGTCGTCGGCAACGGGAAATTCTACTTCACACTGGACTGCATCGATTGGGACGGGCGACGCATCCGTCTCCCGTCCCCGCTCCTGTTCGTCGCCGCCCATCTGCCCACTGCGAGCTGGACCGCGACGAAGATCAGGGACGCCTGGAAGAACGATCCCGAGACACCGGTCGAGGGCGATGGTCAGACGATCTCCTACGCGGCGGGCACCGTTCCGGGCGATACTTCGTTCGAGTCGATCGCCCTGCGCTTCGACGGAACGCCCGGCGCGCCAGGATCCCTTTCGTCGACGCCGTTCCTGACCGAAGCGGACGTCATCATCCCGGCGATGCGCCATCTGGCGCCCAGCGCGCCGAAAACCACCGTCCGCTACGCCCAGACCTACCTGGACCTCGGTTTCACCGGCAAGAACGCGGAGCCGCAGGTGTTCTTCGAGTTGAAGAACCCCGCGACGATCTCGTTCAGTCAGGGGACGGACCGTGCGGGCGGATTCGTCCAGCCCGACCTGCCCGTCCGCGGACTCTCGCGTGCGCTGGGAGCGGTCGGCGACATCGACGATCTCGTCAACAAGCCCCCCGCCGAACGGTTCAATCCGGAGAAGTTCCTCGCGGGCGTGCTGCCCAAGCTGTTCGGCCTCTTCGAGCTGACGGACATCCTCAAGGTGCTCGGCCTGGACGCCGCGCCGTCGTTCATCACCGAGCAGCTCGACCGCGTCGCCGCGATGCTGTCCGACCTGGAGGAGCTGAAGAAGGTCGTGGAGCGTGGGGTCGACCGGCTCGCGGACGATGCCGCGCGCGCGGCGACGAGCGCTCTCCAGGCGCAGGCGGAGGCCGCCCGCAATGCGCTCAACGCCATCCGCGCTCAGATCGAGCCGGCGATCGACCAACTGCTCGACGCGATCGAGCAGTTGCTCGATCTCGGGAACGCCTCGGACATCACCGACGTCACCGGAGCCGTCTCCGATCTGCTGGACGCCGTGGCGGCGCAGGTGACGGCGCTTCGCACCGTCGTCCGCGAGCAGCCGCTTCCTCCGCCGGTCAAGGCCGAACTGGAACGGCTGCTCAACGCGCTGGAGCCTGTCTTCGACGCCGCGCGCATCGCGGACACCATCGACTCGATCGCCCAGTTCGTGAACGGGCTCGACCCGTCGGGCAACGGCATCCGGGCGCGCTTCGACTGGCGGCCGCGGCTCACCAACTTCCCCGACGTCCCCGACGACGACGCGCTGTTCATCGTGCGCGAGGACGGGTTCCTGCTCTCGGTCGACGCCCGCGCCTCCGGCAGCGACGGTGTCGGCGTAGACGTCCTCGCCGAGCTGCGCGACTTCGCGCTCAACCTCTTCCCCACCGCGCCGCTGATGCGGCTGGCGTTCGACCGGCTCGCCTTCCGGGCCGCATCGTCACGCAAGCCCGAGGTGGATGTCGTCTTCCGGGGCATCGAGTTCGTGGGCGTCCTCGGATTCATCGAGACGCTCAAGCGGCTGATCCCCTTCGACGGGTTCTCGGACCCGCCGTACGTGGACGTGTCGCCTGCGGGCGTCACCGCGGGGTTCTCGCTCGGCCTGCCGTCGACGGCGGTGGGGGTGTTCTCGCTCGAGAACATCAGCCTCGGCGCCGACGCCCGCATCCCCTTCCTGGGGCACGAGGCGCTGACCATCGGCTTCAACTTCTGCACGCGGGAGAAGCCGTTCCGCCTGACGGTCATGATGATCGGAGGCGGCGGGTACGTGGGGATCCGCCTGTCGCCGCGCGGGCTGGTCGTCCTGGAGATGGCGCTGGAGGCCGGTGCGTCGCTGTCGATCAACCTGGGCGTCGCCTCAGGGTCCGTGTCGGTGATGGTGGGCGTCTACCTCCGCCTCGAGGCCGACGCGGGCAGCCTGACAGGCTACTTCCGCATTCGTGGCGAGGTCGATGTCCTCGGGCTGATCTCGGCATCCATCACCCTTGAGCTGTCGCTGACCTACGACTTCCCGACCGGGAAGATGGTCGGCAAGGCTTCACTGGTGGTCGAGGTCGAAGTGCTGTTCTTCTCCGCGTCGGTGACGATCACCTGCGAGCGGCGGCTCGCGGGGTCCAACGGAGACCCGACGTTCGAACAGGTGATGGGCATCCTGCCGGACGGGACCTCTCCCGCCTGGTCCCAGTACTGTGCTGCCTTCGCGGAGGCCTGATCCCATGGCTACCGAATCCTTCCTGGTCACCGCGCTCCCGTACTCGGCCTCGCCGGAGGAGCCGTTCCACGTCTCGCTGTTCATCACCCACCGTCTGACACCCGACGGGCCCCGTGGAGTGGTCGGGGACTTCCCCAACGTCCGCAAATGGACGTCGCTGCTGGCGGGGGCGAAGTTCCGGCTCCGTGGGGGAGGGGTCGGCGGCGGGGTCCTCGACATCGCGGTCGCGCCCATCCTCGACCCGCTCGTTCCCGACCTCTGGCCGCGCGTGTTCCCGGCGGACCTCGAGGTACGGCCGTGGCAGGTCCCGAACTACACCGCCGGCCGGTGGACGAGCTACGCCGCGCACCGCATGCAGGCCCACGCCCTGGCCGTGCACGCAGTGTCGATCTTCTCGTCGCCCGTCGATCCGCCGACGGTTTCGGGGAACGCGCTCACGGATCCGCTGCTGGAGACGCTCGGCCTCCACGTCCGTCAGCTGCCCCTCACCCGGGCCATCGACGGCGAGTTCGACCGGGACGTGACGAGGCGGCTCGACTCGCTCCTCGACCTCGATCCGTTCACGGGAGGGGGAATATCGACCGCGGCGCCGGTGTCCGGGACGACGCTGCTCGCGGGCGACGTGCATGCGGCGAGACGCTACTACCAGCGGGAAGAGGCCACCGTCCCGTACCAGGAACGACCGACGGACGGCGCCACGGGGCAACCCATCGAGAAGCCGAAGCCGGACTTCCACGAGCGGGCGGCGATGCTGGGTGACCTCTCGCCGCTCCTGAGGAAGCTGGGGCTCGTCATCGACCTGAAGGTCACCGACCCGGCGGCGCTGGCCAAGGTCAACTGGATCCAGGCGGAGATCGAGATCCCGGGACTGCAGAATCCGATCGGCAGCCAGCCGCGGACCTCCTGCCAGACCGTCGGTCATGTCTTCACCGCGGTATCGGCGACGGGAGACTACGAGCTGGGGATGCTGAAGATCGGGGACGAAGAGCGGTTCACGCTCCTCGACCTGGACCCGGACGCGTCGGCGCTCAAGCTCGAGCAGTACGTACGAACGCTGCCGCGGCTGGCGGCGGCGGACGCGAACGGGGATCCCGTCAATTCGGCTCCTTCGACGCTGCGCGCCACCGGGTTCTCGGTCGCGCGCCGGAACGCCGCATCTCTCCTGCGCCAGCGAGTCGACGGCGCCGCCGCGAAGGACGTCGCGCTGCTGTCCGGCAAGGCGCCGCCGCTGTCGCTCGAGCAGATCACGCGCGGGATCCGGCTCGAGGTCTGGGACGATGTCAGCGGGCGCTGGCATTCCCTGCATCGCCGACTGCTGACGGTGGAAGTCGAGGGTGGCGGTGTCGTTCTCGACCGCGAGCCGGACACCGGTTTTCTTCAGGTCGGGACAGTGTCCAAGTCGTCCGATGAGCCCGATGCGCCGGTGTACGCGCACGAGGTCCTCGCGGGCTGGGACGGCTGGTCGCTGTCTGCGCCGCGGCCCGGGAAGGTCGTCGTACACGAGAACGGCGTGGAGAACGTCGTCGACGCACCGGCTCCGGACCCCGACCCGGTCAATCCCGTCGCCAGCTCGACCGAAGTCGCACCAGGGACGCTGCCGCGACTCAGGTACGGGCGCCACTACGCGTTCCGTGCGTACGCGGTCGATCTCGCGGGCAACAGCCGGCCGCACTCCCTCGGCGGGGTGCCGGAAGGGGTGAGCGG
>CAZJEH010000149.1:0-8831 GCA_964544905.1 uncultured Gemmatimonas sp. | reverse complement strand
CCGACAGGACGGTTCCGACGGGGACGCAGTTCAGATCCGGCCATGTCGATCAGCTTGGCACGAGGCAGCGTGCGGGGGTGTGCAACCAACGCCATCTCAATCCCAGGAGGTCGCGCGCGGGGGCACTACGCTACGGTGCGAGGGACCGCGGTCTCGCGGAACCCTCGGCTGGTCCGAGTTACCGGTTACCTCGAACGGGAATTCAGAAAGCCGATGTTACCGAACACGTCGGCGGAAGGCTCGTAGGATGGAGCAGAATCCCGGGCAGGTCGAGGAACGACACCTCTATTCGATCCCACACTACGGCCGCGGTGGCGTCCCGAAGACCGGACGCCCAGCCACGCCTATCCTACTCGTACCGCAGCGCTTCGACCGGATCGAGTCGCGCGGCTCGATTGGCAGGATATAGCCCGAACCCGATGCCTGCCGCCGCGGATACTCCCAGGGCTGCCGCGACCGACCAGAATGGAACTGCCGCCGGAATGGGTGTGAGCGCATCCACGAGGAAGGCTCCCGCAGCTCCGAGTGCGATTCCGATCGCGCCCCCGATCACGGTGACCGTCACCGCTTCCACCAAAAACTGCCAGAGGATTTCCTTCCGGGTCGCGCCGAGTGCTTTGCGAACTCCGATTTCGCGGGTCCGCTCGGTCACCGAGATCATCATGATCGCAACCACGCCCACACCACCCACCATCAACCCGATCGAAGACAGCACGATCATGACGAGGAAAAAAATCCAGGTGATCCGATTGAACAGCTCGGTGAACGCCTCCTGCCGAATGACGGCGAAGTTGTTCTCCTCGCGTGGCGACAGGCCGCGCACGGAACGCATGGCCGAGGTCACCTGGTCCATCGCTTCCGCCTGGGTGTACCCCTCGGCCGGCACGACCAGCAGCGAATACCAGTTGGCGTTCGCGCCAAGCCGCCGAACCGCGGTGGAGGCGGGAACCGTGACCCAGACAGGGGGCGCATTGGAGAACGGGTTCGGCGCGGGGCGGTAGACGCCAACCACCTGGAACCGTTGGACTCCCAGGCGGATGAAGCGGCCCACGGGGTTCACCGCTCCGAACAGACCCTGTGCCGCACCTTCCGAGAGCACAGCGACCGGAGCGGCCCGCGTTTCCTCCGACGGAAGGAAATTCCGGCCGACGATGAAGTCGCCCCGGGCGTAGTCGGTCCACAAGTGCCCGCGCCCGAGAATCTGCGTCCCGGCGAGCTCGGCCGTTCCGGCCCGCACGTCTGCGGAGGTCGATACGTTGGGCGTCACGGACGCGACCGCAGGTAGCTCCGCGATCACCTCGCCTTCCGCGGGGGTGATGGGCGGCTTGCCCTCCCACGGCGGCCGCTGATCGCCCGTGTTGACGATACGCACCTGCGTCTGGTCGTATCGCTCGACGACGAAGTTGTTCGGACCGAGCGCGGCCAGCTCACCGGTTACCGCGGTCCGGATCCCGACGATCAGCGCGGACATCGCCATCACCGTGGCCACGCCGATCACGATCCCGAGGATGGTGAGCGCCGCACGGACCTTGTTGGCGCGCAGGGAATCGAAAGCGATGGCGATTCCCTCGCGAACTCCCTCGATCGTCATCGCGCCGTCCTCATTCGTGTCGCAATGCTTCGATGGGATCCAGCTTGGCCGCGCGGTACGCCGGATAGGCACCAGCGGTGACACCGACTCCCACGCCGAGGAAGATACCCAGGGCGATCGACCACGGCGCGACGGCGGCCGGCATCGGTGAGAGCGCTTCCACAGCGGCGGCCAGCGCCATACCCAAGCCTATCCCAAGCAGCCCGCCAACGCCGGAAAGCGTACCGGCCTCGATAATGAACTGCCTGAGGATGTCGCGGCGCCGCGCTCCCAGCGACTTGCGCAACCCGATCTCCCGTGTGCGCTCCGTGACGGTAACGAGCATGATGTTCATGATCACCACCGCCCCGACCACCAGCGAGATCCCCACGAGTCCCGGAAGCGCCAGATAGAGGATCTGGGAAATTCGGGTCCAGAAGGCGAGTGAGGCTTCGGCGGTTTCCACCTCGAAGTCACTGGGTTGGCCGGGCATCAGCCGGTGACGGATCCGCATCCAGCCTTCGATTTCGGCGAGAGCTGTGGGCAGATGGCGCTCGTCGAAGACCTGGAACGTGATCTCGTCGATCTGGTTGTACGGATTGACGATTCCATTGAGCCGCGACCGCGCGGGAGCGATCACCCGGCTGTCCATCGACATCCCGAACAGGTTCCCCTGGCGTTCCAGTACGCCGATGACCTGGTATGGGAACCCCTGTATCCGGATGGTCTTCCCGAGCGGCGAGGTGTTGGGGAACAGTGCGTCCGCGACGTCCAGACCGATCACGGCGACCGGAACGCCCCGCTCATCCTCCTGGTCCGAGAACGCCCGTCCCAAGGCCACGTTCATCGACCGAACGCGGAAATACGACGCGCTTGCCCCCGTGATGCGAACCCCGTCGATCGTGCGGCCGTCCGGTCCATCGATCGTGCTGGTCATCTCGGAGCTGACGGCCACCAGCCCGGGCGTCTCCATCCGCTCCTCGAGCCAGTCGGCGTCGGCCAGCGTCAGGCGCGGCCGCCGTTGCATCGCGCGACGGGTCTCGGCATCCGACTCGAAACTGATGGAGGGAGTGCGCCGGACCATCACGCTGTTGATGCCGTACACCTCGCTCGCGAACTCCTCCGTCACGTACGAGTCCATCCCTGACACGATCGTGATGACCGCGATCAGGAAAGTGACACCCACGACCGTCCCCAGGATGGTGAAGAAGGAGCGCAGCTTGTGCGCCCAGATCATCTCAAGGGCAGTGCGGACAGCCTCGAGGACTGGCATGCGCTAGTCCTCGGCGGCCAGGGATGCGGCGTGAGGCGCTGACGAGGCCGGTGTGCCTCGGGAGGGCTGCTGCGGTTCGTCCGTAGCGATCTTTCCGTCGCGGAGAGACACGAGCCGTGCGGCTCGCGCGGCGATGTCGTGCTCGTGCGTGACCATGATGATCGTCTGCCCCTCGTCGTGCAGGCGATCGAAGAGGTCCATGATGTCGGCAGAGGTGCGGGAGTCGAGGTTCCCGGTGGGCTCGTCGGCGAGCAGGATCGACGGCCGGGTGACCAGCGCCCGGGCGATCGCGACCCGCTGCCGCTGGCCGCCCGACAGCTCGTTTGGCCGGTGCCCGATCCGGTTGCCCAGTTCGACTGCCTCCAGTGCAGCAAGCGCTCGTTCGCGGCGCTCCTGTCGCGGAACGCCCGCGTAGACGAGCGGCAACTCCACGTTGGCTAGCGCCGTGGACCGCGGAAGGAGGTTGAAGGTCTGGAACACGAACCCGATCTCGCGATTCCGGATTCGCGCCAGCTCATCGTCGTCCATCCCGGACACGAGCTGCCCGTTCAGCCAGTACTCGCCGGCCGTGGGCGAATCGAGGCAGCCGATCAGGTTCATCAGCGTGCTCTTCCCCGATCCGGATGGACCCATCACCGCGACATACTCGTTGCGGCGGATCTCCAGGTCGACTCCGTCGAGGGCGTGAACGGTCTCGGCGCCGAGAGTGTACGTGCGCCGCAACCCGATCGTGCGAATCACCACGGTAGGGTCGTCCCGCCGTGGCTGAGTCGATCCGATCATGACGCCGGACCGCTCTCGGCAGCAGCCGACCGCTCCAGCCTCACCTGCTGGCCGTCCTCCAGTTCGCGGATCGTAGCGTAGGGGCCCGCGATCACCGATTCTCCCCCCGAGAGCCCGCTGATCACCTCGAAGTACCAATCCCCGACGATACCCACCTCGACGGGGGTCCACTCGGCGACCCCGTCCCGGAAGACGAAGACTCCTTCGACCTCCTCGGGCGTTTCCTCGGGATTGCCTCCCTCGGCACCCATCTGGAAGCGCTTCCCTTCCGCATCCCGCACCGTGACGGCGATGATCGGGACCGTCAGCACCTGCTTCCGTTGTGCCGTGATGATGTCGGCAGTCGCCGTGAGGTCGGGTCTCAACTCGGCGGAGGGATCGTCGATCGCAACGATCACCTCGAAGTCGATCGCCTGGGCCTGCTGGGTCGCGGAGCTCGACTGGTTCCGGGTGCTCGGTGCGTTGACGGCGCTGTTCGCGATCCGCGTTACCCGGCCGGTGAATGCTTTGTCGGGATAGGCGTCGATGCGGACGGTCGCGCTGTCCCCCACCTTCACCGACGGGATGTCGGTCTCGCCGACCCGAACCCGCGCTTCCATTTCCGTCAGGTCGGCGATCGTAAGCAGCAAGGAGCCGGGGTTGTTCATCGTCCCGATGATGGCCGTCTCGCCCTGGCGGATGTTGAGCCTGGTCACGCGCCCCGACATCGGCGCGACGATCGTCGTTTTGCGCAGCTGTTCGCGAGCTTCCGCCAGCCCTGCCTCAGCCTGCGCGACGGCGTGCTCGGAAGCCTCCATCTGCGCGCGCGCGACCACCACCTGCGTGCGGATCTCCTCCAGTTCCGCTCCGGCGATGAGGTTCTGCGGCGCCAGGCGCTCCGCCCGCGCGAGCTCGGCCTCCGCGCGCAGCAGGTTCGCCCGTGTTTGCGCGGCCTGAGCACGCACCTGCGCCACCGAGGCGGTTGCCCTCTGCACGTTCGCTTCGAACGTGGTCGGGTCGATCCGGAGCAGCACGTCGCCCTCATCCACCCACTGCCCCTCCTCCACGTACAGGGCGGTGACCCGGCCGGAGATATCCGCCGAGATGTCTACCTTGAGCTTGGGCTGGATATAGCCGCTGGCCGAAACGACAGACACGAGGTCCCGGCGGCCGACGACCTCCACCCGAACGGCGCGGCCCTCATCGCCGCGCGCTGCCAGCATAGCGCCGATCAGCACGATCGCGACGACGACACCACCTCCGAGGATCAACTTCTTTCGCTTTTTCATCTATGCTGGCGACGGGTCGCTTGCGGATGAAGGCTGATACGATGGCGAAACCTCAGCGATTCCGCCGCGATGGGAACCTCGATACATGCGCTGCGGGGGAGACGCTGTCGCCCCCGCGATTACGCGGCAACGGCCGGAAAAGTTTCGCCGTGTGACCGACGCCGCGTTTCCGGTCGCATCGCGGCACAACCGGTGTTCTCGCGCCCCGTAGCCTATCGCACGAGGGCCGTGGTGGCGAGGAGGAGAGCCAGATATCCGGCAAGTAGTACCCCGATGGCTCGCCACGTAGGGTGCCTCGGGTCGATGCGGTTTACCCCGACGGCCAGCACGACCAGCATCCAGATGGCGAACGGATCGACGGCGCCCAGCACGCCGGATATCAGCCCGCCGGGGCCGGCCGTCTGGCCGGCAGCCTCAGGCTCGCTGCCTGTCACCAGGCTGACCAGCAGGAAGACGATGCTGCCCGCCGCGGGGATGAGCATCGCATGAGCGGTCAACGACAGGTATTCACGAAAGCGCGTCGCGCCCTTGCCGATGACGCCGAACAGGAGGGCCAGTACTCCGGCTAGTGTGAATACGACGATAGGGTGGGTGGCGATGGTGGAGAGCATCGCGATGGCGCGGCCCCAGCGGGCTATCTCGGCGGGGCTGCTGGTGATCTCCACCGGCTCTCCCCGACGGGTTACGGCGTCCTCCATCTGCTCGACGAAAACGGAGTCGGGCACCGCAAGAACGGTGAGCGCGGCGACGATCGTCGAGAGAAGAAGCACGTCGACCCACGGCGCGGCGCGGCGGATCTCACGCGCCAGCCGACCTGGGGCTACGAACGTGTCCCGTATACGCGAAGCGAGCGGGGGAAACAGCTGCTCGGAGGTCGGCTCGGTGGCCGGTTGCCCGCTCATCGGAGGGTGGTACCCGGATCCGGTCGTCGGAGAATCAGCGGGGCAGCTCCGTGCGTACGGCGACGTAGTTGCGGTCGGGCACCTCCACCCTGATGACCCGTCCCAGACTGTCCACCCAGACGTGCCGATCCTCACCCCCATCAGGGCGAACGAGGAGATGATACAGCATGACGGACGTTCCGCCGATCGTCTGCTGGTCCTCACCGCGGTCGATGACCTCCGCCATCACCTGCCGGTTCTCGCGCGGGATGAGGATGGGAACGCGGCCCGATCGGGTACGCCGAGCGAGGAAGTAGTAGTGATGTGCGACACCCTCATCGAGGATGGTTGCACCGGAACTGGCGACGTACTCGCGCAGCTGCTCACCCGACGGGGTCACGATCTTCGCGCTGAACCGGCCGCTGCCGACCGTTCCGACGATCCGCCGGGGAGCGTCACCGCCGACGGCGATTTCGTACGATACCGGGTCCGCCTGGAAGCCTGAAGTCCGCAGCCGCGGAGCCAGCGACAGCTGACCGGTCGGCAACTGGACCTCGATGGTCCCCGTCGCGACGAACTCGGCGTTGGCCCCTACACCGGACTGGCGGATAGTGAACTCCTCCGTTCCGACCCGACGGCCGCTGACGAAAATCGTGAAAACGCCTTCGTCCTCTGCGCGGGTCTGCGCGGTTCCGGTCACCGGACCCAACGCCGACGCGGCGAGTATCAGTGCCGCGAACGCAGCGAACTTGCGTGCCATCTCTCCCCCCTTGAAGGCAATCCCGCTTTCCGATCCGTACCGCGGGAACGGGTGAATGTACCCCTTCGGGGCCTTAGCGGTCCGTGTGACGGGGAGTCAGCCCTCCTCCTCCGCTTTCCACATAACGCGCGTCACTATCTTTTGCATGATGAGTTCGTAAAGACGGCGCCCAGTCTCCACCGTCGCCAGTGTGGGTCGTCCGACCGAGCCCGGGGCGTCAGCGGGGATGCGGCTGAGACGGCGCAGGGGCGAGTAGTATTCCTCGGCGACCGCGTAGTCGACTGCATCAGCCATCCGCACCGCTTCCGGGTACAGGTAGAGCATGAGGGACGTGATCGTCTCTCCTCCATGCTGCGCGCGAGAGGAGTCCACCACCACCTCGGAGAGGTCGAGGTTGAGCAACTCGACCAACCGCACCCGCGCGCCGGCCACCGTCGCGGTCGCGATCGCCTCGACGTGCGAGTCGTAGTCGTGGGCGGTCAGGAGGATGAACTCCTCGAAGCCACAGTCTTCCCAGGAGATGAGCAGATCGTTGATGAGGGCGTGCAACGTCTTCTCGCGCAGACTCGCGGAGCCGGGGAACTGGCGCTCGGCCGGAACGTTGACGCCGTAAGGGACGGTAGGAGCGCACAGCACGCGACAGCGCGCGCTGAGGTCGCGAGCGAACGCCTCGACGATCGCCGTGCAGGCGCCGATCGGCAGGTGGGAACCATACTGATCGCACGCCCCGATCGGCACGATCAGGCGCCTGTCCGACTCGAGGTATCGCTCGACATCGGGCCAGGGTCGCCCGGTGAGCAGAAAGGATTCTTGTTCCGCAGCCATGACTGAACGGTCGACCGGGTACACGGGAGACAACGGGCAAGCCGCGCGCCCGCGCGGTTGGAGCAGGCGTGAAACCGTTGCCTGGGTCGCCGGCTGGGCCGCGATCATCCTGCTCGCCCTCTGGCTGACCCGGCTCGACGGAATCTGGCTGGCCGCGGCGGCCCTGGGAAGCGCGATCTGGTTCTACCATTCGATCGTCGACGGTCGGAAGGTAGGTAAGGTGGTCGCCGGAATCGCGCTGTTGATCGCGGTTGCGGTCGCCGCAGTCGTTCAGGGTCGGCTGACGTCCATCGTCGAGGACTGGGATACCCTGCAGCTCCGTATCGAGGAGCGCTCCGCTGCGGCGGTCGAAGCGGCCCTGAACCGGCTGCTCGACGACGGTGAGCGGGCGGTCGCCGCCGCTGAAGCCGCCTCTGCCGCGTACGCCGGGCGCAGCCCCGACGCTGGACTGTTCGATCGCCTGGCCGCGATCCAGAAGGCCACCGGCGTGACCGCGATCGTTCTGTTCGACAGCACCGGAACCGCGCGGGCCTGGTCAGGCCAGCACCGAGGGACGGTCCCTGTCGAGGCCCGGATGGGCGCGGAACGCTATATCTTCCACGAGGGGCCTCTCTTCAGCTACCTCTACTTCGTCAGGCCGGTGGCGGGGGGGATGACGGCCGCCGCCGCGTTCCTCCTCGAAGGGTCGGTGGAACCCGAGGCCGGCGTGGTCCCCTTCGCCGACCGCTTCGAGCGAGAGCACGGGCCGCGTCCCCGATTCTGGATCCCCGAGCGCGCCCCTCTCGACCCGGTATGGGACTGGGCGACGGACGACGGTCGTCCGATCTTCAGCGTCAGCTTCGTCGCGCTCACTCAGCAGGCGTGGTGGCAGCGGGTGGCGGCGAGCGGGCGTATCGCCGGCGGCATTGTGGCCCTGATCGCCCTGCTGCTCCTGTCGGTCGTGTGGTACCGATCGAGGCGGGCTCCGCGTCCGGTACCGGCACTGGTGGGTACCGCAGCCCTCCTCGTCGCCCCGATCGAGGCCCTGGGAACTCCCGGCGGCGCCTTCTCACCACTCCAGTTCGTTCTCCCCGGGCCGTTCGACGTCACCCTCGGGACGCTCCTGATCCTATTGCTGGGTGGTGCCGTCGCGACTGTGGGTTGGCGGCACTCCCGTCGCTTGACGCCGCGGTTGGCCGGCCTCGCTCTGACGCTGATCATGCTGGCGGCGATCGTACTCGTCCGTGCCTCCGCCTCGGACGCATTGCTGGCCGATCGTGCAGGGGGCGGGTTCGCGCTCCAGTTGACGACCTCGTTGCTCGTCGCGATCCCCTCGTACCTGGTTCTGACCTCGACGAGCGCACTTCGATTCTGGCGATTTCCTCGGTTGCTCGTGTGGGCGGGCTGCGCCCTCCCTGTGGTCCTCGCCTTGCTGGTAGCGACGCTCACCGACCCCACAGTGCGGCTACCCATTGTCCTGGCGGCGGCATAG
>CAZJEH010000148.1:0-8870 GCA_964544905.1 uncultured Gemmatimonas sp. | reverse complement strand
CTCGCGGGACGGGAGGGAGTAGAGCATCCCGTCGTGACCCATCGCGATCCCGTCATCGACGGCGATGGTGTTGAACTCCTTCGCCACGCCGCCCACCCGGGCTATCTCCTGCGCGACCAGCTGCCCCACGTCCTTCAGGTGTACGTGCCCGGGGACGAACTGCGTGAACGAATTCGCGATGGCGATGATCGGCTTCCCGAAGTCGTCGTCCTTCATCCCCGTCGCACGCCAGAGGGCGCGGGCTCCGGCCATGTTCCGGCCGTGAGTCGTGGTGCGTGAACGGTAGGTCGGCATTCCGTGTCCAGATGGTAAGGCGTTCTTGTGGTGTGGATCTGTTGCGGAAAATAGCACATCCGCGACGTTTTCGCTTCCCGCCGGGGAGTCACGGTACGGAACCGCAACTACAATCGATCACGCGAAGGCGCGACGCCGCGAAGGAACTGCGAGGGCAGCCCGCGGAGCGCGAAATTCCGCGAAGGGGGATCGCGCGGGTCCCGGGTCGGCTGTTCCCCCACTCGATGTACTGGTCAAGAGGATGAACGTTCGAAGTCGATCCGACCGCGAAAAGCCTTCGCCGCTCCGTGTACGATGTTGGCAGTCTGCAGGTCCTTCGTGGGCTACCCGGCTCCCGGTGAGGCGATCGCCAGCGCGATCTCCCCCCGGACTGTCTCGTCCGCCTCCGCCCTCTCCCTCGCGCGAAGCGCCTCCATCGCCTCCGGCGTCCCGATCCGCCCCAGCGCCCACGCGGCGTGCCCACGGACCAGCGGCTCTTCGTCCCCCAGCGCCTGCGCGAGCGCCGGCACCGCCTCTGGCGAACCCCAGTTGCCGAGAGCCACCGCCACGTTCCGCAACAGCCCGCGCCGCTTCGCCCGCTTGACCGGGGAGTTCCTGAACCGCCGGCTGAACTCCTCCTGCGACAACCCCATCAGCCCGATCAACCGCTCACCCTGCACGCCCTCTCGAGGCCGGAAGGCCTCCTCGCTCGTGATCCGGACGAATTTGGGGTTGTTGTGCGGGCAGACTTCCTGGCAGATGTCGCAGCCGAAGATCCGGTTGCCGATGAGAGGGCGCAGGTCCCTCGGGATCGGGCCCTTGAGCTCGATGGTGAGGTAGGAGATGCACCGACGCGCGTCCATCACGGGGGCACCGGTGGGATCGTGACCGAGGAGGGCGCCGGTCGGGCAAGCGGGCAGGCAGCGCGTGCAGCTGCCGCAGTGATCGAGTTCGAACGGACGGTCGTACTCGAGCTCGATGTCGACGAGCAGAACACCGAGGAAGCAGTACGATCCCGCGCGCGGACGGATCAACATCGTGTTGCGGCCAATCCAGCCGATTCCGGCCCGGCGCGCGAGCTCCCGCTCGAGGATCGGCCCGGTGTCCACGTAGGCCCGACCGCCCAGCGGGGCCAGATCGTCGGAGATCCGCTCCTGCAGGCGAATCAGCCGGGCCTTCAGCAGATCGTGATAGTCGTCGTTGCGCGCGTAGCGAGCGAAGACGGCCCGGTCGGGGGGAAGGCCTTCGTCGCGAGGCGATCCTCCGGGGAAGTAGTCGCGGGTCACGACGATGGCCGAGCGGGCGCCGGGGACCAGCAGGCGCGGATCGCTCCGCTTCGCGACCGCATCGTCGCGAGTGAGATAGCCCATCTCGCCGGCCATCCCGGCCTCGACCCAGCGCCTGTACGCGGCGGCGTGCTCACTCGGACCGACCGGGGCGATGCCCACCTGGTCGAAGCCGAGGTCGCGGGCGCGGGCGCGGATGGCCTCGGATAGTGTGGCGGTCGAGGTGGATGACATCGAAGCAGGTTGCGTCTTACGTCGCTTCCGAACGGTCCCATGCTCAAGGCGGGTCGGAGGCAGAATGTACACTGTCGGCGCTGGGAAGTGCTGCGCGGACACCTTCGTACGCGAACCGCCGCGCGTAGCCGACGCCGCGCTCATCGCCACACCCGAGGTGCGGCACCGAATACTGCGGGGCTCAGGCGAGCTGGAATTCGGGCTGCCCGAGCGGAGCCAGGAGGGCGAGGGACCGATCCACGACCGGCGGGATGTCGCGTTCGGTCTCCCTGGTCGCCGACGGAAGGTTCGCTCGACCAGATAGGGTGGGTCCCCGCGCGTCGCTTCGCCCGACAGATCCGGTCGCCACCGGCAAGCGGGGTTGGCCGCGGGCGGAGATACTCCACTCCATGATCGCCTTCCTGCGGCAACGGCGGGTGCGGAGGAGAATCGCCCGCCTCACTCGAGAGCTGAGAACGCTCGACCGCGAGCGGACGCCGCTTGCGGTGGCGCGGATATGCCACGACCTCGCCCAGCTTTCCCTCGCGGAGGGACAGCGTGCCGAAGCGGTTCGTTGGTTCGGCCAGAGTGTCGATGCGTACATCTATGCCGGGTTTACGGAAGCAGCCACGGCCCTCTGCGCGAGATTGATCCGCCTCGAGCCGAGGGTGATCCGCGCGCGGGCTACTCTCGCGATGCTCCACCTCGCGAGCGGACGGATCGACGATGCGGCGGAAGCCATCCGCGACTATGTGAATGCGACACGCCTGCGCGGCGAACGAGCCGAAGTGACCGAGGAGCGCCTGCTCCTCCTCGCGTCGCTCGCTGACGATCCGACCGTTCGGGAACTCATAGGCCGATCACTCCTGGAGCTGGGCGCGGTCGAAGCCGGCAACGACATCCTCAAAGGGATCGATGGGCCCTTCCCTGCTCTCTCGGAGCATGAGCGCTGGCGGCGCCTGCTGGAGGCCGCACTACAACCGCCCGGAGCGGTGCGGATGCTCGAGCTCTGAAGGTTCGTGGCGATGGTGAAGATGGTGATGATGTCGGTCGACCCGAGCGTGTGGGGGCGGGGCGCGAGGGAATGGGGGGGACGGGAATAGGGAGGTTAAGGCGTTGAGGGTCGGGAAACTGTTGCCGGTTGGCAGGCGGGCGATGCTGCCGCGGGCTGCTGGTATGCTGAAGTTGATAGAATGCGAATGGGGTAAGGTCGTCGCGGCGGAGGTGGATGGGACGGCTCGAAGCGACTGGAGGATCGATGAGAGGATGACGTGACCTGACGGGGGTGGGGCCCTATGCCCGAAGGCGGGGTCGCGTTACCTCATCCGACTCCGTTGGAGGCGGACAGGAGAGCTTCCTCAGGCGAGCCCGGTTCCATCGTGGCGGGGTCCGTTATGGAAGGGTCGTGCACGACGACACGGTTGCGGCCTTCAGCCTTCGCGCGATACAGAGCTGCGTCGGCGGCGGCGATCAGATCGTCGGCCGAGGTCATGCCGTCGCCGAAGGCGGCGAGACCGGCGCTCACCGTCACCGGCCCGGTCGGCGGGCAGTTTCGCTCGAGTGACTCCATCACCCGCTTGACGAAGACCAGCGCGCCCTCCGGAGTCGAGTCGGACAGGACGGCCATGAACTCTTCGCCTCCCCAGCGCGCCGACAGGTTCATCTTGCGAGTGTTCGCCATCAGCGCGTTGCCCATCGCGTTGAGCGCCCTGTCTCCCGCCAGGTGGCCGTGCCGATCGTTGTAGTCCTTGAAGTTGTCGAGGTCGAATATCACCAGTACGATCCGCCGTCCCCGCCGCGCGGCAGCGACTTCCATCTCGAGGAACTGCCGACCCAGGCGGCGATTGGGGAGCCCTGTCAGATCGTCGATCAGCGCCATGTGTTCGGCTCGCTCGCGCTCGCGATGGAGGAGCTCGCTCACCCACCCCACCGCCAGCGAGATGCCGATGTACGCGACCGTCACCGCCAGCAGAAGGGCCCAGTTGTCGAACGTTCTGTCGAGCGCCACGAGAGCGGCCTGGGTGACGGCCATGACGGCCATCCCTGTCGCCAGCGCGGTGGCCACTCCGGTCCAACCCCGGTGATAGGCGAGCAGGAAGGCAGGAACGAGGGCCAGCAGCCAGAGGAGGATGTTGTAGTCGGCCGATGGTTCGCCGAAGAATTGCGCCACGATCGGCACGGCGAGAGCCGCCACGGAGATGGCCAACGCGCGCGGCGGAATCGGACGTGGTTGAGCGGGAGCGCTTTTCTCCAAGCGAGGGCGACCGGTTGGAATGCCCGAACGAAGACTGCTCATCCACTGAGTTTCGGAGCCGACGGGGCGGGAGTGTAGTGGCTCAAAGCCCAGTCGACAACGGCATTTTCGCGACATCAATGGCGCTACCGAAGCTAATCGGCTGCGGGACGGGAGTTAGGCCTCGACCGAGGTAGCAGGCATCTCCTTGAAAGTCGGCGAGGCTCCGAGTCTTGCGCCACACCTCGCCTAACTCGGCGCCTAACCACCAGGTAACGAAGCCGTGCTACGTCCTTCGGCCAGATGGTGGCGAATGGAACGCGTTTCAGGAGGGAACCTCCGCGAATGTCTCGCGACGCGGGTCGGGGAACGTTCAGCCGGTGTGCGTCATCCTAAACGGCCTCGCCGTTCGTGCCCGCGGTGACGTTCGAGAGCGTCCTCATTCCCCCGGCTGCGGTGCCACACCTGTTCCCCGTTGTCGGAGGTGGCCCTCATCTTCCGTGGGCGCTTCGAATGGCTCCGCCCGCTCACGCGTCTTGCGAGGCCGCAAGCGAGGGAGCCGACCGAGAAAAAGAGACCCATGTCGAATGTACGGGGCCCCGGCGCGGGTTCGGACGGACGCCGGCCAAGCAATAGCAGCGAAGGCGCGCGCGTGGAGAGAACGAGCGAAGGCGGAGGTCGATACTCGGAAATGGTGCCCGACACGAAGAACCGGGCCGTCCCCGGACTGTCGCTCGATGGGGATGCGGTTTCCGGCCGTCCCGGGCTGCGCTATTTTCCCGAGGCGAACCTGCCCGCGGCCCCGATCCGGGACCCAACTTTTCCACAACGAAATTGATCGCGTTTTCCAACCTTACCAAGTCCTACGGCGATCGTGTTGCTGTTCGTAACCTCACACTGCACGTACGGCCCGGGGAGATATACGTCCTGCTGGGTGCGAACGGGGCCGGAAAGACGACCGCGCTCCGTTGCCTGGCGACTCTGCTGACACCGACCGAAGGGACCGCGCGGGTCGCCGGGCACGACGTCCGCGCGGAGCCGCAGGCCGTACGGTCGAAGCTGGGCTTCCTGTCGGCCTCCATGGGGCTGTACGAGCGTCTCTCGGCTCGCGAAGTACTCGAGTATTTCGCCGGGCTCCAGGGTCTCACCGGTGAGCAGGCGCGCACCCGGGTCGACGAACTGATCGACATCTTCGACATCGGCTCGTTCAAGGATCGCTACTGCGGCCGGCTCTCGACGGGCCAGAGGCAGCGGGTTTCGATCGCGCGGGCAGTGATCCACGATCCACCAGCGATCGTTATGGACGAGCCGACGTTCGGCCTCGACGTTCTGAGCGGGCGGACCATCTACGCGTTCATGCACAACGCGCGAATGCGGAAGTGCGCCGTCCTCTTTTCGACGCACCAGATCGACGAGGTCGAGCTGCTGGCGGACCGCGTCGGCGTCCTGTACGGGGGGCGTCTGCTGATCGAGGGAACGGTGGATGAGCTGCTGGAGCGGACCGGGCAGCGATCACTCGCCCGCGCGTTCCTCTCATTGGTGGAGGGGAGCTGATGCTCGCGACGATCCGGATGGTCGTCAGGAAGGAACTGCTCGAGATCCTCAGGGACCGCCGTACGCTGTTCCTGATGGTGGGGATTCCGCTGTTCCTCTACCCGGCCCTGCTCGTGTTGATGGAGCAGGTGATGCTGTTCGGGCAGGGCGCGCTGGGGAATGTGGTACCGCGGGTCGCGGTCTACCGGCAGGCGTTCCCGGAGAGGCCACTTCCGCTCATCGGCGAGGAGCGGATCGAGCTGGTGGAGGTGAACGAACTGGACGAGCAGGATGTCCGGTCCGGTCGCTTCGATGCGCTGATGGTCATCGATTCCGCCGGGACCGCCGAGGTGCCGGCCCTATCGGTGCGGATACTCTACGACGCCTCGCGGGACCGGTCGCTCCACGCGCGGACCCTGCTGACAAGCCAACTCGATTCGGCGAGCGCGCTGGTGCTGTCGGAACGGCTCGATGCATATGGGCTGCCGCCCGAATTCGCCGAGCCGATCGCCGTACGGGACAGCTCGGTGGCTACCGCGGAGGGTCTCGGCGGAGCGACCCTCGGGCGTTTCCTCCCGATGGTGCTGATTCTGATGACCGTGCTGGGTGCGTTCCACCCCGCGATCGACGTCGCGGCGGGTGAGCGGGAGCGCCGAACGCTGGAGCCGCTGCTCGCGACCAGCACTCCGGCGAGCGCGATCGTTATCGGGAAGTACCTCGCGGTCGCGATCATCTCCTTCAACACGGCGGCGCTGAACCTCTCGAGCATGCTGCTGACGCTGCAGGCCGGGTTGTTCCAGTTCGCCTCGGACCTGGGGCTCGAATTCGACCTGCCGGTCTCGTCCGTCTTCCTGATCCTGGGGCTGCTCGCGCTCCTGTCGCTGCTCTTCTCCGCGCTGTTCATTGGAGTCGCCATCCATGCGCAATCGTTTCGCGAGGCGCAGACGGCACTGACACCCATCTACCTGGTCAGCTTTCTGCCGGCGATCGTGATCATGGCTCCGGGGATCGAGTTCACTCCGGGGCTGGCGCTGATCCCGATCTCGGGGGTCGCACTGCTGTTCCGGACGCTGATGGCGGGCGACCCCGTAGGTCTCCAGGCGTTTCTGGCGATCGGAGCGACGGTCGCGTATGCATCGCTCGCGCTGTCGTTCGCAGCGCGCTCGTTCGCTCGCGAGGACGTACTCCTCGGGGACGAGGAAGCGGCCGAAGTGGGCGCGGCGCGGCGGCCTTGGTGGAACCGGGACGCCGCATCCGTTCCGACGCCCCGGGTCGCGTTGCTGTTCGTGGCGATGATCGGGGTGCTCTACTTCTATGTCGGGGTGGGGCTGCAGCGGTGGGGAGAGTCCGGGCTGCTCGCGTCGCAGTGGTTGCTGCTGGCGATCCCGGCGCTCCTGCTGATCCGCGTAGGGCGCTTCAGCTGGCGGGAAGCATTGGCGATCCGCCCCGCGCCTCCCCTGGCCTTCCTCGCGGGCGCGCTGATCATTCTCGGGGGAATCCCCTTCGGGTGGTTCCTGGCCTGGCTTCAGACCTTCTTCCTGAGCGTCCCCACCGAGCTCCTGGCGACGATGGAGGCGCTACTCACCGGGAACGACGCGGCGAGAATCAGTTGGCTGTTGCTGATCGTGGCCATCACGCCGGCGATCTGCGAGGAGCTCGTGTTCCGGGGCGTGCTGTTGCAGGGATTCCTGCGCAAGATGCCCCCGGTGAAGGCGGTGCTCGGCGCGTCCTTCGTCTTCGGGCTGTTCCATCTGTCCTTCGAGACGGCGATCCGGCTCCTGCCGACGATGTTCCTCGGTGCGCTTCTCGCCACGGTGGTGGTGCGGACACGGTCCATCCTGGTGTCGATGCTGATGCACTTCATCAACAACGCCACCGCGGTCCTGCTCGTTTCGATCCCTGCGATGCGATCGATGGTGTTGTCGGATTCGGGCAACCCGAAGTGGGAGCTGCTCCCGCTCGGAGCGCTGTTGATCGCCACCGGGTTCCTCCTGCTCCGCCGGGTGAAGACGGCGGACGTCGAGCTCCAGTCGCGTCTCGAGCCCCGGAGTGTCGAGCCAGTGACGGCGAAAGGCTAGCGTCGACCTCGCGGTTCAGTCGCTCCTGCCTACGCTCCAAGGACCCGCCCTCCCGGACTGGTAGAGCGAAAGCCGTTCGCTCCCCGGTGGGAGGGCGCGTCCAACCCGGATCGAATCGTCCGGGATCCTCTCGTTGCCCGGCGTCGTCCGCCGTCCCGGTCACATGTGATGGTGCTCGCAGGTGACCATCGGGTTCATCGGCGTGAAGACACCTCGCGGGTTCTCGCGGTACAACCAGACGTGCTTGTCGAAGTGCGGATCGAAGCCGTGGGCCTCGTCGGCGGCCGTAGCGGGGTCGTCGACCATGGACTCGAACGGAATGCCGTGGAGGGTCGGCGGAGCATCGTTACCCGCGGCACGCCAGGCCTCCTGGAAGACGAGATTCTCGACCGCGACGAGCTCCATCGATCCGTCCGCCTGCGGTTCGTAGATCAACACCGCGGGATTCCAGAAATCGGTGTAGGTACCCGACCCGGTCACGCGCGGATTGGGGGGAGCGGTAATGCCGAGCAGGTCCGGGCGGAAGTAGTGAATTCCCATGGCTCCCGCCTCCGGCGGGTAGCCTTCCATCTCCGCCGTCACGCACATGTTGGACGGATCGGGGATGTAACCTTCCGCGAGTGCAACGTTCACGTCCATGAAGCGTTCCGTCGCCGCACGGATCTCGTCGAGTGTGGGCTCCCCGGGTGCCGGGACCGGGTTCTGAGCCGCCTCGGCCTGAGCGGGTTCCGGCGCCGGACCATCCGAACAGGCGGCCAGCGCCAGAACGAGTACGCACGTCAGCACCGCATCCAACTTTCTCATCTGTGCAACCTCGAGTTGGGGTGGATCGAACGACTACAATCAAGGTCCGTGGCACCGGATGCCAGCCACACGCTCGCGGGACCAGAACGGAACACGAACCGCACTGCGGGCGGAGCCCGATCATCCATGTCCTGACGACTGCGCACGGCGGGAAGGAACGCCGGGCGGGAAAGGTGGAGAGCAAGACGCCGGATGGCCCGAGCCGCCCTTCAGGGGGTCGGTCGGACTTCAGCACCGCAATAAGTCGGCTGAATAGCGCCCGCGCAATGGTTTCGTGTGGGGAGAGCCGACCCGGTCCCCACCAGATGACCCGGACCCGAAAGTCTGCCACCGGCGGGATCCCTCGATCCTTTTCTCCTCGAATTCGTTACTATTCAGTTGGCGAACGAACGGGCCGTAAATCTTGACGGGACCGCGATCCCGGCGGAACCGACCGCAACCCGGCAATCC
>CAZJEH010000147.1:0-8979 GCA_964544905.1 uncultured Gemmatimonas sp. | reverse complement strand
CCCTGGACAGCATTTCGACGAGCTCATCGACCCGCGCCGGGAAGCGGGCGCGGTAGTGCTCGAAATCCCTTGCGTTCAACGGCCGGTGCAGCACGAGCCTGCGGCGGAGAGGCCAGAGGCGCGCGAACCGGTCGTGCAGTCCGTCCCTGCCTTCGTCTCGCGAATAGATGAGCCTGACCGCGAAGCCGCGCTCGAGCATCGCGTCCAGCTCCTGGTACACGAAGGTGTGCGAGTGGATGGGGAAGTTCCAGCACACCGTCGTCACGACGCGAAGGCTGTCGGCCGCCGCGATTCTGTCGCGTCGCAGTCCGGCCAACACCGACCGATGCCGCACTGATGCACCAACCGCAGCGGCGGCCCGCATCGGCTTCCCCAGCTTCAGACGGTTCAGCAGCACGTCGCCGAGCCACCGCTCGGGCGAATCGCGCAGGGCGTTCAACTCTCCTTCCAGCCGCCGCTGAGCCTTCGCCAGCGCCATCTTCTCCGCGCGCAGGCGCTCGATTGCCGGGTCGTTCCCGCTCGGCGTTTCCTGGCCGCCCGCCACAGCGATGGCCGGGCTTCCGGATGGCGCTGCGTCGCCCGGAGGCGCTTCCCCACGGGCTGTTGGCGGCCCCGCACGATCCTCCAGGTCCCGGACGCGCGCTTCCAGGGTTGCGATCGTCGCTTCGTGGTGCCGAATCCAGCGGGCCTGATCGCTGACTTCGGCCTCGAGCCGGTCGATCTCCTCGCCCGCGATCCGGGCCAGCTCCCCGCGATCAGACGCTTCGAGGACGAGCCGGGCGAGGGCCGAGCGCGCCCGCGTGGAAAGGCCATTCGCATCGCAGCGTGCCGCGAGCGCTCCCAGGAAGTCGTCGATGGATCGAGCGAGCCGGGGCCACAGGTTCATCCACTCTTTCGGCGGCAGGCGCGACGGAAGAGGCGCCGCGTCGAAAATGCAGCGGGCGACCGCGGGTGCGTGGATCTGGGGAAAGGGCGGGAAGTCGAACGCGTCGAACAGGCGTTCAGGTCGACCACCGGCGCCGATCTCGAGCGCGGCGCACCAGCAGAAGAGGTACCACGCCTGGGCCTGCATGCCGACGGGATCGGCGCCCGCCTCGAACTCGGGGTCGGGGCGGCGCACCCGTGGATCCGGCGCGTGGCCACGGCGGAGGACCTCCAGTCCGTCCCGCAGCATTCCCGACGGATCGAGAGAGGCCGCGCCCGGGCTCATCCGGTAGAACGCGAGCACCGCGTCGACGGCGCCGAAGCGGGTGCCGGATCGCGCGACCCGCTGCCAGAAATCCCAGTCGGTCGACTTGGCCAGACCTGGGTCGAAGCCGCCAACCTGCTCCACGAGCGAACGGCGTACGACACACGCGTGGATCGGGAACGCGGAACGCCGTGCCCAGACATCGAACATCTTCCCGGGCGGTGGGAAGTACGGGTCCGGGACCTCGGTGCCGTCAGACGCGACGCGCGCGTACCGACAGAACGCCGCACCCAGCCCGGGGTCCCGGGCCAGCGCTCCGGTGAGCTTCTCCAGGTGCGTGGGCGCTATCCAGTCGTCGGCGTCCAGGAACAGGATACACTCGTGGCGCGATGTCTGAATCCCCGCGTTCCGTGCCCCCGCTTCCCCCGCGCGCGACTGGCTGACGAAGCGGATGCGCCGGTCGGCCTTCGCATACTTCGCGGCGATGCAGGGTGTGTCGTCGGTGGAGCCGTCGTCGACGACGATCGCTTCCCACGCATCGATCGTCTGCGCGAGGAGTGAGTCGAGGGTCGCCGGCAGGGTATCGGCCGCGTTCCAGGCGGGAATGATGACGGACACCTTCATGCCGCCGACCTCACGACGCGCTCGTAGTTCTCGAGACTCAGAGCGGCGATCCGTTCGTCGGTCAGGTCTTCCTCGACCGTTCGGCGCGCGTTCCGCCCGAGCCGGGCGCGCAGACAGGAATCTTCGATCAGCGTACCGAGACGGCCCGCGAATCCGGACGGGTCGCCGGCCGGTGAGAGCATCCCGTTCTCGCCGTCCTTGATCAGCTCGGGGATCCCGCCCTGGTCCGACCCCACGATCGCCCGTCCGGCAGCCATCGCTTCGAGGCAGGAGTACGGGCAGTTCTCCCACAGGCTCGGGAGCAGGAAGACGTCGCAAGCGCGGACACCGGCCCGAACCTCGTCCAGCGATAGCCTTCCCAGGTAGTGGAAGGAGCCGCGAAGCCGGCGTCTTTCCAGCTCCGGACGGAGCGTCCGGGTGACGTGGCCAAAGAGGTCGTCACCGGCCATCACGAACGCCACGTCGTAGCGTTCGAGAACGTCCGCCGCGATCCGGGCGCAGAGGTGCACGCCTTTCCGGGCCTCCATGCGTCCCGCGAAGAACACGATCGGCCGGTCCTGCGGCAGGTCGAAGCGGCTTCGGAAATCGATAGGCTCCTCCGAATCGAACAGCCGCAGGTCGATCCCGTTGGGAATCACGGTGATGGGCTCGTCGATCGCCAGCTTCTTCCGTGCTTCGTCGGCCATGAAACGGGAGCACGCAGTGAGCGCGTCGGCCGTCCGGATCCCGTGCATTTCGGCTGCCGAGCAGAGGGTGATGTCCAGCGGCCGGACGTCGTAGTAGGGCATGATCAGGCGGGCCGGCGAGTGAAGCCGGACCACACGCGGCGTGCGGACCCGCGTGTTCAGCAGCATTCCCTCGCCGCCGCATTCGGGCATCTCGATGACGTCGTACTGGTATTGTGTCTGGAGCGCCCGTACTCCCCGAAGCATCGCATGCGCGTTTTCCAGGCGCGAGCGCGTCCACCAGAGCCGCATCCGTCCAAGCTGGCCACGGATCATCGCGGCGGCCCTGCTGCCGTTGCGAAAGCGGAAGACGGTGACACCATCGTGTTCGTACGTCCGAAGCGGGGTCGGTTCGGTCGCGCCAGCCAGGACGTGCACACGGTGGCCGAGCCTGGCCAGGGCGCGGGCGTGGTACCAGGTGTAGGTCCCGATTCCGCCGAACCCGGTTTCGGGTGGGTACTCGTACGAGAGGAGGAGCACGTTCATCCGGGAGCTCGCGTCCTCAACGGTTCGGGTGGCGATCGGCCGCCGGGACGCCGACCTCGTGCGTCGCGGCAGGATGGCTGGTGTGGATGTCGGCCCCCGGGCCGTGTCTCGACCGCCACAAGGCTCGGCGACGGCGTTCGCCGACGGACGCGGCCAGCTTTCGCGCAGCGCGGATCAACGTTCGCCAGGAGGGCAGGGGGCGTGGGTCGATCGGCAGGCGGGCGGCGGCGACCGTGAGTCGCTCGACTACTTCGGAGGCGCGCCTTGCCGGGTACCCGGTATCGGCTTCAGGTGCCGCGAGGAGGGTGGGCACTGATCGCAGCGGAAGGCCCGCGATCGCCTCGTAGTGGGCCAGGAACCGCAGAGCGTGGGCGCGCCGGGACTCCTCGAACCTCCGGGCGATCCGCTCGCGTCGGCGCGGATTGCGGAGAACGGTCTGGATGGCGGCTCGCAGCTGCCGCTCGAGCGCCGCTTCGTCGCCGGCGGGAAAGACGAGCGCCCCCGTCTCATAGTCGCTCAGCAGGTCCGGAATCCCGCCCGCGTCACTGCATACGAGCTGACATCCCGCAGCCGCCGCCTCCAGCACGACGTTCGGATAGTTGTCTCCTCGCGATGGGACCACGCACACATCGACATCCGCCGCGAGCCAGTTGCGGACCTCCGCCCGCTCGATCGCGGGCAGGATCGCCCAGCCCTTCCGCCGCCCCAGAATGCGACGGAGCGTGTCGGACATCCGGTCGTCGGGAGGTATGCCGAAGTTGTCCTTCCCGCGGAAGGAGCAGTGAATCGCGGGCAGCTCCGGATCGTCCAGCAGGCGCGTGAGTACACGCGCGAGCAGGTCCTGTCCCTTCCGGGGCTCGAGCCGCCCGACGCAAGCGATCGAAACGCCGGCCCGTGCCCTCGTGGGAGCGCTGCCCTTGACCGGACTCTCGGCGATCGGGTAGCCGCACCTCAACAGCGGCTGCTCGGTTGGCGCCCGCGCCGCGGAGGCCAGCAGGTACCCGCTCGGACTGACGACGACGTCGGCCCACGCGAGAACGAATTCCTCCATGACCCTCGCGATCCGTCCTTCGCGTCCAGGCGTCTCGCGCCCGTTCCAGACGTCGACCGCTCCGGTCGAGGAGTGCAGGTGGACGATGAGCCGGGTATCAGCGAACTCGCCTTCGGCCAGTTTCCGCTGGACCAGCCAGAATCCGGGCGCCTGCCAGTCGGGGAACTCGATGACGTCATATTGCCGTTCCCGGTGCAGGCGGGTGACGTGAGCGGAGTAGCGCCCGGCGCGCTCCAGCGACGTGGATCCCCCGGTGAAGAAGGGCGAAGGTTCCCCGGTCAGGTCCATCAACCGCACGCCCCGCTCACGGAAGGTGGCCGCGGCGTGAACGAACGCCTCGCGCATGCTGGCCCCGCCGTACCGCGTATCGGTGAGGACGTCGACTTCCCATTCGCCCGACGCCGCGAGCAGCGTGGCGGCTTCGCAGACGAAGCTGCCGATCCCTCCGTTCAGGAAAAGCGGTGCGACCTCCGGGTACGCGAAGAGGATACGTTTCATCGCGGACCGAAACCGAGGGCGCTCGGGCTCACCCGATCGGCATCGCCTGCGCTCCCGGGTAGTCCCCGGAGTATGCGGCGATCACGTCGTCCGCGGGCCCGATCATCCGTGTCCGGCCCCCATCCAGCCAGACGGCCCGGTCGCAGAGCGACTGGATCGTCGACCCCTCGTGGGAGACTGCGATGAGCGTCCCGCCGCGGGCATTGAAGTCGTTGAGCAGCTGGAAGCAGCGCTGCTGGAAGCCCTGGTCCCCGACCGAGAGGACTTCGTCGAGCAGAAGCAGGTCGGGTTCGGCGCAGAGCATCGCGGCGGCGAACGCAAGCCTGCCGCGCATGCCGGTCGAGTAGAGGCGGAGCGGCTCGGTGATGAAGTTCCCCAGCTCGGCGAATTCGATCACGTCGGACAGACGCGCCCGGGTCTCCCGGCGTTGCAGCCCCAGCGCCGCCGCGTACTGGTAGATGTTCTCGATGCCCGTCAGGTCCGGGTGGAACCCCGCCCCGAGGTCGATGATCGACGCGATCCGCCCGTAGGTCGTCACACGTCCACTGGTCGGCTGGTAGATCCCCGCGATGAGTCGCAGCGCCGTGCTCTTCCCCGACCCGTTCCGCCCGACGAAGCCGACGGATTCCCCGCGGGTGATCCGTAGCGAGAATCCGGTGAGCGTGAAGTCGGCGCGGTCGGGCTGGTGCGTCTCCTTCCGGAACCGGCCGACGAAAGCTTCCCGGAGTGTCCTCGGGCGATGTTCGTAGTGGTGGAACCGCTTGCTCACGTCCTCGCAGACCACCACCGGTGGTCCGGACGCGGACCTGACCAGCGGGAGGACCTTCGCCCCGCCGCTCCGCGGGATGCTGGGCCGGGGCATTCTATCTGGCCTCCCGGCTGGCAATCTGTTCGTAGGCTTCATTCGATCCATTTCCCAACGGTGCGCAGGCCGCCTCCGCGTCACACGCCTGCGAATCCGCCCTAGCTGAAGCGATGTAGGCAGCGGGTGGGGGCGATCCAAGCTTCCAGTGATACAGTTGCAGGGATCCGCATCGTTCCTGGCACAGCTCCTCCGCTTCGGATGCCAGCGCTTCAAGCAGAGCGGGCTCGATCATCGAGTTGTTGATGGAGTTGTCGTCGATCGCGATCACCACCTCTCCTGCCGTGCCGTACCAGTCGCGGAGCGTGGAGGGGTGGGGAAGTACGGGCACCCCCGCGTACATGTCGGGTGACCCCGCGTCGACCATCCGATAGGCGCCCTGTCCGCTGCCCAGCCGGTACAGGGAGCGGTACAGGTCTGGGTCCCATTTTTCGAGGTGCCCGAGCGCCACCGAAAAATCCACCTTGCCCAGGTAGAAGCCGGCCGGTAGCGACCGACTCGACCCGATCGGGACGGCGCCGAGGTCGGTACGTTCGGCGAGTACCTGCCTCGCCGCAGTCCAGTCGGGCATGCTCGTGAATCGGTGGTAGCCGATCCCCGCCGTCAGCAGCGCGGGGAATGAGCCCATCGCGACGAACGCGAAGAGGCCGTACAGCACCAGCCTGCGCGCCGACAGGGCCGACCAACGCTCCCGGTCGCCGCGGATCATGAACCAGCGGCCCAGGATCGCGCTCGCCTCCTCCAGGGCGATGGCAATGGCGACGAACAGTGGCGGGACGGCTACCAGCAGGAACCGATCTGCCTTGAAGGGCAGGACGAAGCTGAGCAGCAGTGTCGGCACCAGGAACATCGTGAGCAGGTAGGCACCCAGTCGGGTTCGCCGTTTGAGCAGGATGGCGAAGGAGGCGAGGGCGAACGAGCCGATGAGAGGGTACCCTACCGACAGACCGTCGTAGTAGAGCGTCCACGAGAACTGGTTCTCGCGGGCCCAGTGCGGCGTGCTGAATGCCCGCACCAACAGCGCAGGGATCAGGTACGGCCGGGTCAGCAGCAGAACCGCGCCCGAGGCGGCCATGGCATATGCGAGAACCAGCGGTGGGCTCTTCCAGAACCGCGCACCGGGCGTCCCGCGTACGTCGCGCACGCCGGCGACCAGCAGGAACAGCCACCAGGCGAACAGGGTGGTGATGCCGGTGACCTGGTAGCGCATCGAGAGAAGGATCGCCACGGTAGCCGCCACTCCCGCGGCCAACGCCATCGCCAGCTCGCTACGCGACGCTCGTCCCGCCGGCTTGCGCACAGCGACCCACCCCAGGAAGAGCGCGATCAGCCCGGGTAGCAGCTGGAGCATGTAGAAACGGCCCAACCGCGCCTGGATGATGGCCTGGGGATAGGCGGCAAAGAGGAGTGTCGCGGCGACGGCGGGCACCGGCCCGGCCAGCGCGTACGTCCCCGCTGCCACCAGCGCGACCGACGCAGTCCCAAGCAGGGCCGACGGAAGTCGCACCGCGAGCTCGGGGTCGTCGATGTACCGACTCGCGAACTCGACCATCCGGGAGTACTCGAGCCCCCGCCCGTACCAGGTGCCGGAGGGAAGCACCGGTCCCTTACCCTCCGCCAACGCGGTTCCGACGTAGAGGTGGTTCAGCTCCTCGAGCGCGAGGCTGCCGTGGCCCAGGTCGGCCAGACGCACGTACGCGCCCCAGGCGACGAGCAGGAGCAGGGCAACGACCGGTGGACGCAGTTTGCGGCGACCCATCATTCACCGCCCTCCACCACGCGGTACGTGCGGTTGCCGCCTCCGCTTCGAACGTTCAGGTAGACGATCAGCTCGCCGATCAGTCCGAGCGCGATCGCTTCGACGCCCACCACCACCAGGATCCCGGCCAGTAGCAGTAGCGGCCGGTTGGCGAGCGACACGCCGTCGAGCCGCTGAGCGAGGAGCACCGCCAGCAGAGCGCTGCCCGCCAGCAGGCTGGTGAGTCCGATGCTGCCGAAGAAGCGCAGCGGCTTCTCGGAGAAGCGAAGGAGAACGAAGAGCGCCAGGATGTCGAGCAGGCGCCGGAGGTACGTTGCCGGCGAGTAGATCCGCGCCCGCACGTCCCTCCTGTGCTGCGGGGTCTCCATCTCGACGACCGTGAAGCCCTGCCGCGCGGCTACGATCGGAAGGTAGCGGAAGAAGTCACCGTAGATGACCGTCTCGTCGAGGATGCGGGGGCGCATGGCACGCACCCCACAACGCACGTCGTTGACGGCCCGGCCCAGGAGGACGCCGATCAGCAGGTGCAGGAGCCGGCTCTGGACCCGGTTGATGCGCGAGTCGATGCGCGGCCATCGGCGCGCGAGCACGAGCTCCGCCCCGGCGATGACGCGCTCGACCATCTTCGGGATGGCTTCCGGAACGACGCGACGGTAGGGAGGGAGACAGACGATCAGCGTCGCGGACGAGTGGTCCCGCGCGAGCCGCACCAGCGCCGCCTCCCCGACGGTCTGCGCGACCTCGATCACCCGGACCGGCTCACCGGATTCCTCGAGCCCCGCAAGCGTCCCCGCGTGAGCTCGCCACGGGGCGTCCAGCGCGAAGATGAACTCGAAGGGGCAGGCGAGGCCTCGGAGGGCCGGCGCGTACTCCTCGTAGATCCCCGCGAGATCCTCCGGTTCCTCGCTGACGGCCACGATCACCGCGACCGACTCGCTGGCGGGAGACGGTTCCGCCCTGATGGGCGCCTCGACACCCAGCGCGGGCCGGGTCATCGCGCCCCCTGCGCCCGGGGGCGTCGGGCCGCCGCGGGCATCCACTGGCGGACCAGCACCTCGCCCAGCACACCCAGCAGCAGCAGGTGGCTCCCCAGCGCGATGAACAGCATCGCCATCCCGGACAGGACTACCGCTTCCGCGCTCCCGGCGACCGGGGAGAGGAATCCGAACAGCGCCGCCAGCGCGAAGACGAACGCGATTCCCAGGGCGGCGAAAGCGCCGGTGCCGAACAGGGCCAGTGGCCGATCGTGAAAGGTGTGGATCATTTTCACGATCAACAGGTCGGCGAGCACTCGCGGCACCCGCCCGAGACCGTACTTGCTCCTGCCGTACCGCCTGGGCCGGTGACGCACCGGGACTTCCACGATCCGCGCCGCGCTACTCGCGGCCGCGAGCACCGGGGTGAACCGGTGATGGTCCGAGTAGAGCTCGATGCGGTCGAGAACGGCGCGACGGTAGGCCTTCAGCGTGCACCCGATGTCGCGCACCGGAAGCCCGGTAAGGAGTCGGACGATGGCGTTGGCGAACCAGGAGGGCAGCCGCCGGGTGAGCAGCGGGTCCGTTCGTGGCGTGCGGCGTCCCACGACGAGGTCGTACCCCTCGCGGATCCTGACGAGGAGGACCGGGATGTCGGCCGGATCGTTCTGCAGGTCGCCGTCGATGGTGACGACGATCTCGCCGCGGGCATGATCGAAACCCGCCTGCAGCGCGGCGGCCTGCCCGTAGTTGCGCCCGAGGCGGATGAGCCGGACACCCTGCGTGTTCCTGCCGAGCACCGAGATCTCTG
>CAZJEH010000146.1:0-9101 GCA_964544905.1 uncultured Gemmatimonas sp. | reverse complement strand
GGTCTTCACGTGGCGGGAGTACGATCGGGTGAAGGCCGAGCGCGGTGAGGATGCGGCGAACGCCGCCCAGCGCGACGCCGAGTCGGCCGGGAAGATCGTGGTCAAGGACGCCATCGCCGATGCTTTCCTGCAGCAGATCCTCCTGCGGCCGCGCGAGTACGATGTCATCGCCACTCTGAACCTCAACGGCGACTACATCTCCGATGCGCTCGCCGCGCAGGTCGGTGGGATCGGGATCGCCCCCGGCGCGAACATCAACTACGTGTCCGGCCACGCGATCTTCGAGGCCACCCACGGTACCGCCCCCAAGTATGCCGGTCTCGATATGGTGAATCCCGGCTCGGTGATCCTCTCCGGCGAGATGATGCTCCGGTACATGGGGTGGACCGAGGCCGCCGATCTTGTGATTCGGGGGCTCCAGGGAGCCATCGACCGGAAGACCGTGACGTACGACTTCCATCGGTTGATGGAGGGCGCCACGAAGGTGTCGACTTCGGCATTCGGGCGTGCGATCGTCGAGAACATGTAACGAGGCTCCAGAAGGATTCGATGTCCATCGAGATGGAAGTAGTCACACCCGACCCGGCGGAGTACGCCACACCGTTGCTGGCCGTCCCGGTTGTCGAGGGGGAGAGTGAAGCCGAGGTTACCGCACTGATCGCGGGACTGGCCGGTCCGTATGGCGAACCGATCCGCCGGGCCTTGGCGAGCGGCGACTTCAAGGGGAAGGAGGGCCAGGCGCAGCTCCTGTATCCCGTCGGTCAGTCGGGAGTCGAGCGCCTGCTCCTTGTGGGCCTGGGCGCCAGGGAGAAGGTGAGCGGCGAACGGATCCGTCGTGCGGTCGGTACGGCGGTGAAGCAGGCCGGCCGGGTCAGCGCCGAGCGGATGACGATCATCGTACGCGAGGGAGGTTCCGAGCGGCTGACGTGGGAAGGCGTGGGCCGTGCCTCGGCGGAGGCGGTGGAACTGGCTTCATTCGTTTTCGATGAGTATCGCACCGGTCCCAACGATGACGAGCCGAAGCCGACGCGGCTTGCCCATGCCAATTTGCTGGCTCGTCCCGACGCGGATGTGGATGCACTGCGCCGCGGTGTATCGATCGGCGCGATCTTCGGGCGCGCCGAGAACCTCGCCCGCCGCCTTGGCAACCTACCCGGCAACGTCGCGACCCCGACCTATCTCGCGGGCGTAGCGGAGGAGATCGCTGGCCGGTTCGGCATGTCGCTGACGGTCCTGGGGCCCGTCGAGCTGGAGGCGGAGGGGATGCATGCGTTGCTGGCGGTCTCCCGGGGATCCGAGCAGGAGCCGCGACTGATCGTCATCGAGCATCGCAAGGGCAACGGCGGCAAGCCGCTCGTACTGGTCGGGAAGGGCCTGACGTTCGATTCGGGCGGCATCTCCATCAAGCCGGCCCAGAGCATGGAGGAGATGAAGTTCGACATGTCCGGCGGCGGGGCGGTGCTGGGCGCCATGCAGGCGATCGGCGAGATGGATCTGCCGATCGACGTCGTCGGGGTCATCCCTTCCACCGAGAACCTGATTTCCGGCCGTGCGTTGAAGCCCGGTGACATCATCAGGACGCATCTCGGTAAGACGGTTGAGGTGGTCAACACGGATGCCGAGGGCCGGCTGATCCTCGCGGATGCGCTGTCCTACGCGCGGCGATTCGACCCCGCTGCCGTCGTCGACGCGGCGACGCTTACCGGTGCGTGTGTCGTCGCGCTGGGGCACCAGGCGAGCGCGGTGCTCGGGACGGACGATACCCTGATCGCCGAGCTGCGGGCTGCCGGTGATGTGGTCGGCGAGCGGCTGTGGCCGATGCCGCTGTTCGATGAGTATCGCGAACAGATCAAGTCGGATTACGCGGATATCAAGAACAGCGGTGGCCGCCCGGCGGGAGCCATCACCGCCGCGTGGTTCCTGAGGGAGTTCGTCGGAGACGCGCCGTGGGCTCACCTCGACATCGCGGGCACAGCCTACGGCGACGGCAAGCTCTCCTACCAGGCCAAGGGGTCGACCGGCGCACCCACACGGCTGTTCATCGAGTGGGTTCGTTCCCGGGTGGCGTAGCGTCCGCCGAGGTGGGGATGGGGAAGGCGGGGTGCGGATCCCGAGCCAGGCCTCTCCGGAGGATCTGGCTCGTGGCTTTGTTGCTGGGTCCGGTCCTGGCCGACATCGGTGCGGCTCAGGTCCCGGACAACATTCCTCCGGCGGATGAGCAACCCGAGGACACCGTTCAGGTGGCCATCCCCCCCGACGAGGTCGGCACGGATACGATTCCGACGGAGCTGAGGGAGGCGGCGGAGGCGCCCACGCCTGCTTTGAGGCTTCCGCGACTGTCCGCGGTCGGCCGCACGGGCTGGGACGTGGCGCGCTGGCAATGGACCGCCGATGAGCTCTCCCGCCTCCCCGGGATGACACTCTTGGAGTTCGTCGAGCGGCTGCCGGGGGTGGTCGGCTTCCACCTCGGCGGGTTCGGGCGCCCGGAGGGACTGACGGCGATGGGCGCTGGCGGCGGGAGGGTCCGCGTTTTCATCGACGGGTATGAGCTCGACCCCTACGGGGCAGGGTCATTCCCGCTGGAGACCATTTCGGTCATCGATGTCCGAAGGATAACCGTCCACCGATCCCTCTCAGGCCTCCGAGTAGACGTCGAGACGTTCGTGCTCGAGGATCCCGAGCCGGTGTCTGTCGTGGGACTGGGGACGGGCGTCTACCAGACCCGCCTCCTCCGTGCACTCTTCAGCCGCGGGTTCGGGACGAAGTCCGTCGGTACCGGCTTCTTCGACCTCGCCAGCACCTCCGGGATCGGTATTGCCGAGCGGTACCGGCACATGAACGCGGGCGTGCGCTGGGACTATGTGCCCAGCGACCGATTCGGCCTGCAGGTCGAGTGGCGCCGCCTGATCGTCGATCGGCAGGGCGAGGCAACCCCGCTGCAGACGACGCGGGGTGACCTCGTCTTCCGGGCGAGAGCCAGGTTCAGCGAGCGTGTGACGGCGGAAGCATACGTCGGACGCTCGGGTACCGACGAAGGCGTCCACCCGACCTCACCGTCCGCAGTGAAGAGTTCGCAGGGTGGACTGAGGGCTGCATTCGAGTCGCCGCGCTTCTCGGTCGAGGTCGGCGCGAGGGGCCGGCTGGAGTCCGAAGCGTCGCTGCCCTCGCCGTCGTTCGAGGTAGAGGGCCAGGCGACGCTGCGGCCCACGAGGTTCTTCACCCTGGACGCCGCATCGTCCACTGCGACGGCCGATCCGGGAAGCGCCACGTCGTTTCGGGTCACGGGCAGCGTGCACGTCCGCCCGGCGCTCACGCTCTTCGCGACCACCGAGACTGGCTCGCGTCTCGTCCCCATCCTCGTGACCAACGCGCTGCCCGAGGAAGAGCCGGTCTACGATTTCGACCAGATCGTGACGGACGTGGGCGGGCTTCGCTCCGGCGCGGAGGTCGCGGGACGTTTCGGATCCATCGCCGTGGCGGTCTTCCGGTCCTCCGCGACGGAGCTGGCCCCGTTTGGCCTGATCCACGACGTGCACGTTCCCGTGGTCGATGTCGACGAGGCCAACGGGCTGGAGGCTTACTGGCGCCTGTTCGTCCCGGGCACGGGGAGCCGTCTCGCCGTCGATGGATGGTATACGCGGTACTTGGAAGTGTCGAAGCGTGCCTACGCCCCCGACGAGATCGGAAGGTTGGGCCTGTCCTTCCACAGCAGCTACTTCGGCGGACAGCTCGAGCCCTCGTTCCGGCTCGAGGGCGTGCACAGAGGGGCCACGCCGGTACCCGGACCAGAGGGCAGCGATCAGATCATGCCCGCGCTGAACACCCTGAACTTCTCGCTCCAGCTCAGGATCCTCGACGTTACAGCGTTCCTGATCTGGGACAACGTGCTCGCCAATCGCGCGGCGATTACGTTACCGGGTGCGCCTCCCGCGCTGCCGCGCATTGTGTACGGTGGTAGCTGGCGTTTCCGCAACTGACGAGACGGTCGGATGATACGAAGCATGACCGGGTACGGTGAGGCGTCGGTAGAGACGTCCGCCGGGCGACTGCGGGTGGAGATACGCACGGTCAACCACCGGTATTTGAACGTCAACGCGAGGTTGCCGGCCGCGCTGGCGCGCTACGAGCCGGAGATCCGCGACTGGCTGCGCGGCCTCCTCGAGCGGGGCCACGTGAACCTGACGGTCCGCCTGGAGCCGCCGGAAGGAACTGCAGCGTTGGGCTTCAGCGTTGACCACGACCGCGTCGACGCCTACGTGCGGCTCTTCCGCGAGCTTTCGGAGCGTCACGGCATTGCCGGGACGCCCGACCTGGCGCTCCTGACCCGTTTCAACGACATCTTCGTCCGGGATGAGGAGGAGCCGACCGGGGATGTAACCCAGGAAGATCTGAAGGGCGCCGTTGTCGAGGCTGCTCGCGCGGTGGTCCGCATGCGCGAGGAGGAGGGTCGGCGCCTCGAAGCGGATCTGCGCGAGCGCCTCGCTTCGATCGAGCGGTCCCTGGAGCGGATCGAGAAGCTCGCACCCGAACGGATGGAATCGGAGCGCCGCCGCCTCCAGACGGCCATCGCGGAACTGGTCGGGGGAACGCCCGTGAACCCGGAACGACTGGAGATGGAAATCGCGCTTCTGGTCGAACGGTGGGATGTGAGCGAAGAACTGGTCCGCTTCCGCTCCCACGATTCGCTGTTCGCCGATCTGCTGGCCGCGCCGGCCGAGGAATCGGTCGGGAAGCGGCTCTCCTTCCTCGTGCAGGAGATGCACCGGGAAGCGAACACGATCGGGTCCAAGGCGAACAACGCCGAGATCGCGCACCTGGTCGTCGCGATCAAGGACGAGGTCGAGCGTTTGCGCGAGCAGGTGGAGAACGTCGAATGATGAAGTCCGGAGGGCCCGCACCCGTGACCTTCCCGATCATCTTTGCGGCGCCCTCCGGGGCGGGGAAAACCACACTGGCCCGCCGCCTGGCCGAGCGTCGGGGCGATATTCGCTTTTCCATTTCGGTGACCACCCGTTCGCCCCGCGCCCGGGAACTCGACGGCCGCGACTACTTCTTCCGCTCCGAGGAGGATTTCCGCGCGATGATCGCCGCTGGAGAGCTTCTCGAGTGGGCAGAGGTTCACGGTAACTTCTATGGGACCCCGCGCCGCAACCTTGAAGAAGCTCGCGCGAACAACCATTTTCTAGTGCTCGATATCGATGTACAGGGGTCCCGGCAGGTGAAGCGCGCGGTGCCGGAAGCGGTTTCCATCTTCGTGCTTCCACCTTCGGGCGCGGAGCTCGCCCGCAGGCTCATCGGTCGGGCCACCGAGGCCGCCGAGGTTCGCCGACGGCGGTTGCTGGCCGCTCGCGCCGAAATTGCCGCCGCCTCCGAATTCGACTACGTCGTCGTGAACGACGATCTCGACTCGGCGGTCGCACGGATCGAATCCATCATCGTCGCGGAGCAGGCCAGGACGTCCCGGCAGGACTCGCTCGCGTCCTTCACCGACTTGCTCGTTCGCCAGATAGACGCCGCTCTCGACGGCTAACCAGATACTCCCGAAGAGGATAGGAAGATGCACGTCATCACGCCCGGCGCCCTGTCGAAGACGACAGGAAGCAAGTACCTCGGAGTCCTCGTCGCCGCGAAGTACGCCCGCAGCCTCAACGAACTGCGCCGCGGCCAGCTCGCGGACGAGCCGGCGCCCGGCGAGGTGCGGGAGAAGTTGACGACCATCGCGCTCGAGGCGGTCGCGCGCGGTGAGATCGAGTATCGCCTGGTCCCGCGCCACTCCTCGCCGGACCTCTAAGCGCCGTGGCCGCTCCTCCGCGGAGTGGACGCGGATCGCTGGCTGACCGCCGTATCATCCTCGGGGTTACCGGGGGCATCGCGGCATACAAGTCGATCGGTCTCGCCCGTGACCTGACTCTCGCCGGGGCCGAGGTCGACGTGGTCCTTACCGCTGGAGCGACGGAGTTTGTCCGCCCGATCAGCTTCGAAGCGCTGACCGGGCGGAACGTGCTCCAGGACATGTTCGCTCCCGGAGATCCGCTCTTGCACATCCGCCTTGCGCGGGAAGCCGATCTCGTAGTGGTCGCCCCCGCAACGGCGGACTTCATGGCCCGGTCGGCCGCCGGCATGGCCGACGACCTCCTTACCGCGATCCTGCTGGCCACCCGCGCCCCCGTCCTCCTCTGTCCGGCGATGAACGACCGGATGTACGCTCATCGCGCGACACAGCGGAACGCCGACCTCCTGCGGGGGATGGGCTACGAGCTTCTCGGCCCCGACGAGGGACCGCTCGCCTGGGGCGAGGGTGAAGGGAAGGGAAGGATGGTCGACCCTGCCAGGATCCAGGAGCGCGCTACCGAAATTCTGGCGGGAGGCGAGCTCCAGGGCCGGCGAGTCCTGGTCACGGCGGGACCGACCCGCGAGCCGATCGACCCGGTGCGGTTCATTGGAAACCGCTCGTCGGGAAGGATGGGTTACGCGATCGCCAGGGCGGCCAGACGGGCGGGTGCCGAGGTGATCCTCGTCAGTGGCCCCACCTCGCTCTCTGGACCTTCCGGAGTCCGGCGGATCGATGTCGAGTCGGCCGAGCAGATGAGGGATGCGGTCGAGGCAGAGCTTCCTGCAGCCGACGTGCTGATCATGGCCGCGGCCGTCGCGGATTTCCGCCCCCGCCAAGCGGCTCCCGAGAAGATCAAGAAGGAAACAGGCGGCCCTCCCGTCCTGGAACTGGAACCGACCCCCGACGTCCTCGCTTCGACCCGCTCCGCCCGGAAGCCTGGAAGCGTGATCGTCGGCTTCGCGCTGGAGACGGAAAACGCGCTCGAGCACGCGCGCCGGAAGCTTACGGGGAAGGACCTGGACCTGCTCGTCCTCAATGATGCCCGGGAGCCGGGCGCAGGATTCGAGGTCGAGACGAATCGCGTCTCCCTGCTCCATCGCAGCGGAGAGACGGAAGAGCTTCCGCTGATGAGCAAGGACGAGGTCGCCCGGCATATCATCGAGAGGGTGGTGGCGCTGTTGCGCGCGAGGGTGGAGACGTGACGGACGCGCGGGAGCTGTTCGCGAGATACCTGGCGCAGCGGAGGGAACTGGGAGAAGGCGATCTCCTCCTCGATCCCGGGATTCTCCCGGCCCTGAGCCGAGCACGACCCGGTCAGTCTGCGGACGAGCAGGTTCCGCTCTCGCCGCCGGCCCGGCAAGGAGGTGCCGCAGTTTCCCCGCAGGCCCCGGCACCGCCGCCTCTGGTCACAATTGGCGCGACGCCCGCTTGGGGGCAGCTTCACGAAGCCGCTCTCGGGTGTTTCGCGTGCGGCCTCTCAAGGACCCGCACCACAGTGGTCTTCGGCGACGGCGACCCGTCCGCGCAGCTCGTCGTCGTTGGTGAGGCACCCGGGGCGGACGAGGACCGCGCCGGACGACCCTTCGTCGGGAGGGCGGGGAAGCTGCTCGACCTCCTGCTCGCGTCGATCGGCTATCCGCGCGACAAGGTCTACATCTGCAACGTCCTCAAGTGCAGGCCGCCCAACAATCGCAACCCGGCACCGGATGAAGTCGAGCTCTGCTCGCCGTTCCTTCACCGACAGATCGAGCTCATCGGGCCGAAGGCGATCCTCGCGGTCGGGACGTTCAGCGCGCAGACCCTGCTCGGGACTGCAGAGCCGATCGGTCGGTTGCGGGGTATCGTCCACGAGTACAGGGGTATCCCGCTGGTACCCACGTACCATCCCGCGGCGCTCCTGCGGAACCCGAGCTGGATTCGTCCTGTCTGGGGCGATCTCCAGCGCCTGCGTTCCATACTGGATGCCTCGTAGTCGCGGCTGGCGGCCAGCTTCGCCCCTTACCGACGCTTCATCCGGTGGATCATCAATCTCCAGGCATCGCATGTCGTCTCTAGCTCCTCCGTCGACCGCGGCATTCACAGAGCGCCGCGCGCCTTACTCGCTCGAGGCGGAAATGTCCGTCCTCGGCGGCATGTTCATCGACGCGGACGCGATCGCCAAAGCGGTGGAGATCGTCGACGACTCGATGTTCTATCGCGAGGCTCACCGCCGTCTCTTCCGGGCGATGGTTCGCCTGTGGGAGCAGGGGGAGGTGATCGATGCCGTCACGCTGTCGGAGTACCTGAAGACGTCGGGGGATTTCGACACCATCGGAGGCGCGCCCTACCTGGCGCAGTTGCTGGACGCGGTTCCGACGGCGGCCAACGTCGAGTACCACGCGCGCATCGTCCGGGAGAAGGCGGTGCTCCGTCGCCTCATCGACGCCGCGACAACGATCATCCAGACCGCCTACGATGCGAAGGGCGAGGTCGAGGAACTGCTCGACGAGGCGGAGCAGAAGATCTTCCAGATCGCGCAGACCCACGATCGCCGCGGCTTCGTCTGGATCAAGGAGCTGCTCTGGCCGGCGATGGAGCAGATCGAGCTGCTCTCGCAGAACAGTTCCCCCATCACCGGCGTGCCGACCGGGTTCGCGGACCTCGACGCCCTCACCGCGGGTTTCCAGAAGGGCGACCTGGTCATCGTGGCGGCGCGCCCCTCGATGGGAAAGACGGCGTTCACACTGAACGTGGCGCAGCACGCCGCCATCGGCGCCCGAAAGGCGGTCGCCTTCTTCTCCCTCGAGATGAGCAAGGAGTCGCTGGTTCAGCGAATGCTCACCTCGGAAGCCCGGGTGGATGCCTCGCGCGTGAGAACGGGCCGGCTTCGCGATGACGACTACCCGCGCCTCGCGCAGGCTGCCGGCCTCCTGAACACGGCTCCGATCTACGTCGATGACACACCGGCCATCTCGATCCTCGAGATGCGGGCGAAGGCGCGACGGCTCAAGGCCGATCGACCCGACCTGGCGCTGATCATCGTGGACTACCTGCAGCTCATGCGCGCCTCCGGCCGACACGAGAACCGGCAGCAGGAGGTGTCCGAGGTGTCGAGAGGACTCAAGGCCCTCGCGAAGGAGCTGGACGTTCCGGTCGTCGCCCTGTCTCAGCTTTCCCGCGCGGTGGAATCTCGACCCGAGAAGAGGCCGATGATGTCGGACCTCCGCGAGAGCGGCGCGCTGGAGCAGGACGCCGACCTCATCATGTTCCTCTATCGACCCGAGTACTA
>CAZJEH010000145.1:0-9116 GCA_964544905.1 uncultured Gemmatimonas sp. | reverse complement strand
GCCTCTTTCGCCGGGATGACGGAGCTGGCTTTCAGCCACATCTCATAGACACGAAGTCCATCCGATAGGGACGATCGAACAGTTCTGACACAGCCTCCAACGCGGGAATGATGACTCGCACGATCTTCACCTTCGACACCACCCATCATGCCCTGTGGGCGGAGGAAATCGCCCGGGAGCTGGGAATAGCCCACGACGTCGTGCCCGCCCCACCCGAGGCACACGCGCGCTGCAACATCGCGCTGGAGGCACTCGAGGAGGACGTTCCGACGCTGAGCTCCGAGATGGACAGGGTACAGCTGTCGTATCGGCTGTACCGCGCTCTCGGGTCGGGGCTCTGACTCTGCCGGTGCGTCCACGCCATTGGCGGTTAGCGACTGCATGTGATCGCGTTTCCCCGCGAGGTTACGTTTCGCCGGAGGTCAGGCCGTCGAGTGCACCGCCGCTTCCTCCCAGGCGGTGAACACGTCCGCCATCCAGTCGAAGATGGTCCTGAGCGACCCCTGCAAGGCCTCCATCCTTTGGCGCCGCTCCTCCGCCGACATTGCGAGCGCGTCGCGAATAGCGACCGCCGTCTGCTCCGGATCGTACGGATTCACCAGCACCGCGTCCTTCAGCTCTTCCGCCGCTCCGGCGAAGCGCGACAGGAGGAGCACACCGTTCCGATCGACCTGGCTAGCCACGTACTCCTTCGCCACCAGGTTCATCCCGTCCTGGAGCGAGTTGACGAGGCAGAAATCGGCCAGCCGATAGTAGACGGCAAGCCGCTCGGATGACAGCGACGCCTTGACGAGGTGGACCGGCTGCCAGTCCTCGGTGCCGTAACGCTCATTGATCTCCCACACCTGCTTCTCGACCTTCTGAGCCAGATCCTCGTAGGCCTCGATGTCGCTGCGACTGGGCACGGCGATCTGGATGAACGTAAGCGTCTCGCGAAGCTCCGGGTTCCGCTCCCAGAGGAAGTCCAGTGCCTTGAGCTTCTCGGGCAGTCCCTTCGAGTAGTCCAGGCGGTCGACGCCCAGCCCGATGGCGCTACCGGGAGGAGCGTAGCGTTGGCGGATGCGGCTCATCTGCTGCTCCACGCCGGATACGCTCGCTGCCTCGCGGAACGAGCCCACGTCGATCGAGATGGGGAAGGCGCCCACCTGGCAGGTGTGGGCGTTAAGCGTAACGCGGCCGGTTTCCCGGTCGACCTCGGCAGCCGTCAGTGCCTCCGCGCAGCGCAGGAACGATTCGACGAAGCCCGGCAGGTGGAACCCGAGCAGATCGTTGGCGAGCAGACCCTCGACGAGGTCGGCACCGTTCGGCGCGATGCTGAAGATCTCGAGCGGAGGCCAGGGGATGTGCCAGAAGTGCGCAAGCTTCAGGTCAGGGCGTCGTTCCCGGACGTACCGCGGCGCGAGCGCCAGGTGATAGTCGTGGAACCATACCGCCGCGGACCCATCCCCGACTTCGTCGAGGACCGCTTCCGCGAACATCTGGTTGACGCCGCAATAGCGCTCCCAGTAGCGGCCGCGAACCCGCGAGAGGTCCGGCCGGAGATGGCAGAGCGGCCACAGGAATTGGTTGGCGTAGCCGAGGTAGTACCGATGGACGTCGTGGTGGCTGAGCCAGACACGACGCAGCCTGTAGCTCGGGTTCCCGGGCGGGACCAGCACCGAGTCGTTCTCGTCCACCACGGCCCGATCGGCCTCGCCACTTCCCCAGGCGATCCAGGTGCCGCCCAGCGCCTGCAGGAGAGGATCCAGCGAGGAAATCAGGCCGCCTGCCGGGACCGCGACTTCGACATCTCCCGACTGGTCCGGCTCACCCGCCCACTTGTGCTCGTATGGTTCTCTGTTGGATACCACGATGGGCCGGAGCCCGGGGAACAGCCGACGGAAGAGCTGCTCGAGACGGATGTCGTCGGCGACGGCCATCACGGAGCTCGGGGCTGCGAGCGTCGATCCAGCGGATGGTTACGGGCGCGCTTCCTGGCGCCGGCGGCGGCACGCCCGCGCGCGCGCCGAATTCCGTGCCGTGCTTTCCGCTCGACCCTCCGGGCGCGGCGCTCGGCGCGCTCCACCTTCCGCCGGATCTTCTTCGTCGTGGTGCGGGTACCGCCCGGAAGGGCGATGAGAGCGACACCGGCACCGACGAGTGTGCCAAGTACGAAGCCGCTCAGCAGGTTGAAGCGTCTCACGTCATCCGCGTAGTGCATGGTATCGGCAGTCCTGGGTGATGGCCTCGCAGGCGTCCGCTGGTACGGTCGTGACGACCGGCGAACCGGAAGGTAGCCCTGCCGTCGCGGCGGGTAAACCGTCGCGCAACGGGGCAACGGGTGTGCCAGTTCGCCGCACCCTCGTCGCCCGCGTCGCGAGCAGATGAGCGCTTTCCCGTACCTCGCGCCGCTCCGGTCACGCGGGGGACGCGGCACCTTCTTTGCCTTGCTACGCCGCGTGTGAGAGCTATCTTGCCTGCTCCGTCCCCGCCGGTGCGAGTCGGCGAACGCGGCTCCACTTCATGACGTCGACGCAGGAGACTTCGCCATATGCCAGACCCGGATAAGACCGTGCTCCTGGTCGAAGACAACGAGGACAACCGGACCGTGTACCGGACCATTCTCGAGCACTTCGGCTACAGGGTCATCGAAGCACGGAACGGCGAGGACGGGATCCGCATGGCCCGAGAGGAACATCCGGACCTCATTCTCATGGATATATCCATCCCCGTGATAGACGGGTGGGAAGCCACGAAGATTCTCAAGGCCGACGAGGCGACCCGGGAAATCCCCATCATCGCGCTGACGGCTCACGCTCTCGCTACGGATCGCGCCAAGGCCGAAGAAGTGGGGTGCGACGGATACCTCGCCAAGCCATGCGAGCCTCGGCGAGTGGTGGCCGAGGTCGAGCGTTTCCTCGGTGCCGGCAGCGCGCACGGGTGAGTGCCTCACGTTGACCATGATCGACGAACGGCCTCAACGCATCCTCGTCGTCGACGACCACCCGGACAACATCGAGATCATCGAGGCCCGGCTTTCCAGCCGGGGATACCAGATCGACTCCGCCCGCAACGGCGAGGAGGCGCTCTCGAGGGTTCAGTCCAATCCTCCGCACCTCATCCTCCTCGACGTCATGATGCCGTTGATGGACGGTTTCGAGGTCTCCCGGCGGATCAAGCAGGACCCGACGTTGCCCTTCATCCCCATCATCCTGGTCACCGCCCGGGGGGAGACGGAGGACAAGGTCGAGGGACTCGATGCCGGCGCTGACGACTACCTGACCAAACCCATCAACTTTCCGGAGCTTGAGGCACGCGTCCGCTCGATGCTCCGGATCAAGAAGCTGCAGGACGAGCTCGATCGTAAGAACCGTGAGCTGGAGCGGGCGAACGAGCAGCTTCGGCAGCTCTCCGTCACGGACGGGCTAACCGGGCTGTACAACCACCGGCACGTCCATCAACTATTGCACGACGAGCACGAGCGATCGAAGCGCACTGGCGAGCCGATCGCGGTAGTGATGCTCGACCTCGACCGGTTCAAGCAGCTCAACGACACGCACGGCCACCCGACGGGCGACATCGTACTGGCCCAGACCGCGCGCATCCTGGAGGAGACCGCCCGGGAAGTCGACATGATCGGGCGCTACGGGGGTGAGGAGTTCATCGCCATCCTCCCGGGGGCGGACGAAACGGCGGCGGCGCTGTTCGCCGAACGCGTACGATCGACGGTCGAACGACACGAGTACAGGGACGGGGACAAGCGGATCCGGATGACCGTTTCGGCGGGGGTGGCGTCGGCGAAGGGCGGCAAGCTGACCCGCCCGGACGACCTGATCCGGCAGGCCGACCGTGCGCTCTATCGGGCGAAGGATCTGGGCAGGAATCGTGTCGTTCGCGCCTCCGAGGTACCGCTCCACGAATGAGTACGCCTGACGAGGCGACCCGCGCGCGGGCGGCCGAGCTGCGAGAGATCATCAACCGGGCGAACTACGAGTACTACGTGCTCGACCGCCCGACGATGCCCGACGACGAGTGGGATCGTCTCTTCCGCGAGCTGCGCCGGATCGAGGAACAGTATCCGGAGCTGCAGACCCCGGACTCGCCCACCCTGCGGATCGGCGCCCTCCCCGCGTCACGCCTGGAGAAGACCACCCATCTCGCGCCGATGCTGTCGCTGGACAACGCTTTCAGCTTCGAGGAGCTGGAGGCGTGGGAGGCGCGGAACGCCCGGATCGTTAGCGAGGTCCGAGAGGCCGGCTACACGGCCGAGTGCAAGATCGATGGCGTGGCCGTCACGCTCACCTACCAGGACGGAGTGCTGGTAAAGGGAGCGACCCGCGGCAACGGGATCATCGGCGAGGACGTCACGCGGAACCTCCGCACCATCCACGACATCCCGTTGCGGCTCAACCCGCGCGCGCCGAAGCCTCCCGGGCTCTTCGAGATCCGGGGTGAGGTCTACATGTCGCTGTCGGGGTTCGAGGAGCTGAACGCCCGCCGAGCGGCCGCGGGAGAGTCGACGTTCGCTAACCCGCGCAACTCGGCGGCCGGCAGTCTGCGACAGCTCGATCCGGCGGTCACCGCATCGCGGCCGCTGCGGTTCTTCGCGTTCGGTGTGCAGCTCGATCCCGCTTCTCGCGATACTCTTCCCGTCAAAACGCAGAAGGAGCTCCTCGAGCTGCTGGCCGAGTGGGGGCAGCCGGTGAACCCGCTGCATGCCCGCTGCGACTCGCTCAAGGACGTCGAGGGCTACGTACGCCGGCTGGAAGCGAGCAGGCCGGAGCTCGACTTCGAGATCGACGGCGCGGTGGTGAAGGTCGACCCGCTCCATCTCCATGCCGAGCTGGGAGTCGTCGGGGGGCGGGAACCGCGATGGGCGATCGCGTACAAGTTCGCGCCCACGCTGGCGACCACCCGGCTGCTGTCGATCGAGATCAACGTCGGGCGAACAGGGAGCCTGAACCCCTACGCTGTGCTCGAGCCGGTGGAGATCGGCGGAGCGATCGTCAAGTTGGCGACCCTCCACAACGAGGAGGACATTCGCCGGAAAGACATCCGACCGGGCGAACTTGTCGTGGTCAAGCGCGCCGGCGACGTGATTCCGCAGGTCGTCGGGCCGGTCCTGGAGGAGGGGGCCGAGCGGGCCGAGCCGTTCAGGATGCCGGATCATTGCCCCGCCTGCGGGACGCCGGTGGAGCGGGTCCCGACCGAGGTGATGACCTACTGCCCGAACTCGGCGTGCCCGGCGCGGCTCTACTGGGGAATCGTCCACTTCGTGAGCCGCGGTGCGATGGACATCCGCGGGCTGGGCGAGCGGACAGTGCAGCAGCTCCTCGATTCCGGCCTCGTCACGGATGTCGGCGATCTCTACTCGCTCGACCTGGAGTCGCTGCTCAGCCTCGACGGTTTCCAGCGGAAATCGGCGGAGAATCTGCTGCGGAGCATCGAAGAGTCGAAGCAGCGAGGGCTCGCGCGGGTGCTGTACGGTCTCGGAGTCAGGCACGTGGGGGAGACCGCCGCGCAGCTGATCGCACAGGAGTTCGGTGACATCGACCGATTGATGGCCGCGAGCACGGAGCAGATCGCCGCCATCCACGGCATCGGCACCACTACCGCCGCCGCGTTGACGGCGTTCTTCGCCGAACCGCGCAACCGCGAGGTCATCGAGAAGCTCAGGCGTGCCGGAGTGCGGCTGGATGAAGAACGGGCCAGGCCGGCGGAGGGGCCGTTCTCGGGGCTCACGTTCGTGATCACCGGCACCCTGCCGACCCTTTCCAGGAAGGAGATGACCCGCATCATCGAGGAGGCGGGCGGCCGCGTGGCGGGAAGTGTGACCCGGGCGACCGATTTCCTCGTCGTGGGCGAGGATGCCGGATCGAAGCTGGAGCGAGCGCGGGAGCTCGGCGTGGCGGAGTTGTCGGAGGAAGAGGTCCTGGCCCGCGTGGGGCGGGCGCAAACCGTCGACCAGGAAGCGTCATGAACGATCGTCCGAGTGGTTCCGAGGTGATCAGGTTGCCGGCGGCGACGCTGGCGGCACTGCACGGCGTGCTGCTGCGGGAACGTGGTGCCCTCGAGGCCGCCCACCTGCTCCGCGACGTCGGTCTGGCGAGCGGCGAAGCCTTCTTCGAGCTCCTCCGCGAATCGCTCCCGGAGGACGTCGATGACCTGGCCGTGATGGACAGCTCCGGGTTCTGGTCACGGCTCGGGGACCTCTTCGCGGACCTGGGTTGGGGTCGGCTCCACCACGAGCAGGTGGGTGAGGGAGTCTTCTCACTGTACGCCACCGAGTGGGCCGAGGCCGCTGCCGGGAACGGCTGCCACCTCACGGCCGGTCTGCTGGCCGATGTCCTGCACCGGATCGCAGGCTTCGATCTGGCGGTGCTCGAGGTCGAGAGTGACACCGAACCGGGTGGCTGCCGGTTCATCATCGGTAGTCCCGAGACACTCGAGGCGGTGTTCGACCAGATCCAGGGCGGAGCGGGCTACCAGGAAGCCGTCGAAGCAGTGTCGTTTTGCGGCTGAGCGCGGGGCGATCGATCGGCGGACGTGGCCCAGGCGGGCGCAACGGCCCTGCGCCGCAGCCAAAGGCGCCGGAGCATGAGCCGGATTCTCGCGATCGACTACGGGACGAAGCGGATCGGGCTTGCCCTCAGCGATTCTTCGCAGACGCTGGCGACCCCCCTCCCGACGCTCGTTCGCCGAGCAGGCAAGCGGCCGCCCTGGCAGGAGTTGATGCGTATCGTGCAGGAGAATGACGTGGCTGAGATCGTCGTCGGCTTGCCACTGGCCCTGAACGGGGACGATAGCGTCTGGACCGAGGAGGTGCGCGAGTTCGCCGCCAAGCTTCGCGAGCGGACCGGCAAGCCGGTCGTCCTGCTCGACGAGCGCCTCACGTCGGTCCGCGCCGAGCGGTTGGTGCGCGGGAGCGGCCTGAAGAAGTCCGCCCGTGAGGAAAAGGCCCGCGTGGACGCGGCGGCGGCGGCTATCCTCCTCCAGGCGCACCTGGATGCGAGAAGGAGTTCCGATGCGACAGGCTGAGCCCCGGCGTTCGACATGGGCAGGCATATGCCGTCGCGTCCTCACCGTCGCGCTGCTCGCCTCGGTTGTCGGCTGCTCGGGCGGTTCCACCGAGGGCAATCCGATCCGGTTCACCATCCCGCAAGGCAGCGGCTTCAACTCCGTTACGGACACGCTCACTGCGAGGGGCCTCGTTCGCTGGCCGCTCGCCTTCCGGCTGTACGCGCGGTACAAGGGCGCCGAGCGATCAGTCAAGCCGGGCGTGTACGAGGTCGAGCCGGGAATCGCCTGGGGATCACTGCTCGACAAGATGGTTCGCGGCGACGTCGTCCGCATGACCATTGTGGTCCCGGAAGGATGGACACTCGCGCAGATCGCGCCGCGGATAGCGCAGTCGACAGGGGCGGATCCGGACTCGGTGCTGGCGATGCTGCTCGACAGCACCGCGCCCGAGCGGTACGGCGTACCGGGCCCCACCCTGGAGGGATATCTCTACCCCGCCACATACATCATGCCTCTCGGATCCTCCGTCGACGGCGTCATCGGGGCGATGGTGGCACGGTATAAGGAGGTCTGGACCCCCGAGCGGCAGGCGCTCGCGGACTCGCTCGGGATGGACGAACGAGAGGTCGTGACGCTCGCGTCGATCGTCGAGAAGGAGGCGCGATCATGGGGTGAGCGGGATACGATCGCCGCCGTGTTCCACAACCGGTTGCGCATCGGCATGCCCCTGCAGGCCGATCCGACGGTTCAGTACGCGCGGGGCTCCCACGAGACGCGACTGCTCTACGAGCACATCGAAGAGGTCGCGGACAATCCATACAACACGTACAGGCATCGAGGCCTGCCGCCAGGTCCCATCGCTTCGCCGAGCTCCGGCGCCATCGACGCGGTGCTCCGGCCGGCCGACGTCGACTTCCTCTACTTCGTGGCGCGCCCCAACGGCACCCACATCTTCACGCGATCGCTGACAGAGCACAACAACGCCCGGCGGCTGGTCGAGCGGATGCGCGCCGAAGCGGCGGCTGCTGCCAACCAGTAGGGACGCCGCGCTGGCAGTGGCATAGATGGCGGCCTACGCCCACCTTCCGTCTTTCTTGAACCCGTGAACGCGGCGCCCCTCTCGGCCCGACTCGAGTTGATGGTGATCGTCGGTTCGTCTCCAGGACTCGAGCCGATTGCCCATGCCGAGGCCGCAGTCCGCGGTGGTGCCCCGGCCATCCAGCTCCGGATGAAGGACTCTCCCACACGGCGGATGGTCGAGGTTGCCCGCGAGCTTCGATCGCTGACGGCCGCCAGCGGTGCTCTGCTGATCGTCAACGACCGCGTCGACGTGGCGCTCGTCGCCGGGGCGGATGGCGCGCATCTGGGGGATGACGACCTGCCGCTCGAGGTCGCACGCCGTGTCGTCTCCGAGGGGCTCCTTCTGGGCCGGTCGGTGGATGACGAGGAGCAGGCGGCAGCCGCTGCCTCGGCGGGAGCGGGCTACATCGGGCTCGGGCCGATCTTCCCCACGGCGAGTAAGCACGACACCGGTCCGATCGTGGGGGTGGAGGGCCTGGGGAGGGTCCGACGGCGGGTTGGCCTGCCGATCGTCGCCATCGGCGGGATCGGAATGGAGAACGCCGCCGAGGTGATCCGGGCCGGGGCGGACGGGATCGCGGTCATCGGGGCGGTGGCACAGGCGTCGGATCCGGAGGCGGCAACCCGGATGCTGCTCGAGCGGATCCGGGAGGCGAAGGGAGAGGCGTTCTAGACCGCGGGACCGCCTCCATGCCCTGCCGATCACTGCGGTTCCCCGACGCATTCCCGGCCCGGCGTACCTTCGGCTGTCCTCGGGAGGACCCGTACAGAGCACCACCCGGAGGCCCCCTCCCACCGCCTGTCATCCAGGCCGTTGAGCTCCTCTGCCATCCCAAGCGTGCAGGACTCCGCTTGTCATCCCGAACGCAGCCGAGGGATGGCAACGACAAATTCCGCACCGCCCGCTAGTCATTGCGGCCGGTCGACCCCCAGCCCGAGCTGAGCGCCGGTGCCCGACCCCGGCGGGCATCAGCTGGCTCACCGCCCGATCCATCTACCGGAACGGGTTCTCGATGTCGTACTTGTCGATCAGCCGA
>CAZJEH010000144.1:0-9117 GCA_964544905.1 uncultured Gemmatimonas sp. | reverse complement strand
GTTGTGAGGACGGTTCAGGGCGACGCCGGCGGGCCATCGGAGAGCACAAGAAACTCCGAGCCACGGCCCGAGGCGCACCGTGGCTCGTTCGCTCGCGATGGAATCAGCTGACGGCGTCCTTGAGGCCCTTCCCGGCGCGGAAAGCAGCGCTCTTCGAAGCAGCGATCTTGATCTCCTTGCCCGTGCGGGGATTGCGGCCGGTACGCGCCTCGCGCTTGCGAGTCTCGAAGCTTCCAAAGCCGGTGATCTGGACCTTCTCCCCACTCTTAAGCGCCTGAGCGATGATACCACCGTCGACTGAAAAGAGGGCGTCTATCGCCCGCGACGCCTCAGCCTTGCTGAGGTTCGACCGCTCGGCAAGCTTCTGAGTGAGTTCGGATTTGTTCACCGCGGGCCTCCTTAAGAAGTTGTAGGAAAAGACAAGGAAAAATCACGGCAACGCCGTCACGACCCCTACAGTAGGGGAGCCACGCAATCCCGTCAAGAGAGAGTTTTCGTGCCTGTTGAACCGAAAATCGGCCATGTGCCGGGCCCCGCGACGACGGTCAGGGAACTGCGCGTTGCAGGGGAGATCGCCCAGGCGTTCCTGACAGCCCGACGGCCCACGGAGGTCTACCGCATAGCGGTTGAACGGGTTGCACCACTGGTCGGAGCCCAGTTCGCCTGTGTCTTCCTGCGCGAGGGCAACGGTGACCTGCTCCAGATCGCCACTGCGTTCAACTGGCCACAACGGTACGCGAGCTATCTCGGCAGGATGCGGGTCAAGGTCGGGAACGGGCCGACGGGCCGTGCGGTCCTCGAGAACAAGCTGGTCGACGTTGCCGACATCTTCGACGATCCAGAGCTCGAGGACTGGTGGGAATCCGCGCGAGAGCTCGGCTTCAGCTCCGCGATCGCCCTCCCACTGGCCTTCGAATCGCAGCCGGTCGGCAGCCTGACATTCTATTTCCGCGACGCGGAGGCCTTCCGCCATGCAGACCGCCAGCTGCTCCGCCTGGTCGCGAGCCAGCTCGCCGCGACTGCCGAAAAGGCTCATCTGATCGACGACCTGCAGCATCTGAACGAGCGGCTCGTCGAGCAGAACCGCGACCTCGAAGTCCGGGTCAAGGAGGCCGAGGAGGCCAGACAGGCCAAGGACGAGTTTCTCGCCAACGTCTCTCATGAACTGCGAACGCCGCTCACCGCCATCCTCGGCTATGTCTATCTGCTGAAGGAGGGGGTGACGGGCGAGCTAAAGGAGCAGCAGCACGACGCGGTTCGCAAGATCGAGGCGGCCGGCGGGCGCCTGCTCAGCCTCATCGACGGACTGCTCGATCTGACCAACCTGAAGCTGGGTCGCATCAACGCGGAGCCGGAGCTGTGCGACGCGGCCGCGCTCGCCCGTACAGCGGTCGCGAATGCGCCGGCCCCGGCCGAGGGAGTGGAGCTCTCCACCAGTGCGCCCGACCACCGCGTCCCTATCCACACGGACCCGTTCCTGGTGCTCCGCGTCCTGGACGGCCTTCTCTCCAACGCCCTCAAATTCACCAGCAAGGGCTCGATCAGCCTGGATGTGCGGGTCGAGGAGCCGCCGATCGACCCCGTCACCGGGCTGGTCCCATCTCCCATCGTGATCTGGGAGGTGCGGGACACGGGGATCGGTATCGATCCGGCGAACCACGAGCTGATCTTCGAGGAGTTTCACCAGGCCGACGGCTCCGCGACGCGACGGTATGGCGGGGCCGGACTGGGCCTCGCTGTCGCGCGCGGGCTCGCGCGACGGCTTGGCGGGGACATCACGGTTCAGTCCGCGCTCGGCGAGGGGTCCGTGTTCACCTTCTCATTGCCGGCATCCGTGGTCCCCGCGGGGAACGGGGGGAGGTGAAATCTTGTGCCCGGCTCCGGGCTGAAGAGCAGGACTTCGACCACAGGATCACTCGAGTCACAATGACGCGAAGGAGGCCCTCCTGAGCCGGTAGCCCTCTCGCGGCGGCGCGGCTTCGCGTGATCAATTCCGGTTGCCCCCCGGCGCCGCCTCTTCCCCGCGTGCGGGGACCGCGCGCGCTGCTGGTCGCGGGGCTTGGGCTTGTAGGTGCCTCTTCCCCGCGTGCGGGGACCGCGCCCACTCGCACACCCGTCCCCACCCCGTTGCCCTTTTACCCCCCTCTGGCGATAATATCCGGCTCGGTACGAACGCGAAGCCGACCGATGTCCCGCGCCGCGCGCGGGCTCGTGACACGCCCCGAAAAATACGATTCCCGGATGCAGCTTTCACCGAATGTCGCGGCGCTCCAACCGTCTGCGACGATGGCCATAGCCGCGCGTGCCAAGGAGCTGATCGCCGCCGGCAAGGATGTCGTCGACCTCTGCGTCGGCGAACCGGATTTCCCGACGCCCGAGTTCATCGCCGAAGCGGGCATCCAATCGATCCGCGAGGGGAAGACTCGCTACACTCCGGTCGCGGGCATCAACCCGCTCCGGGCGGCCATCGCCGCGGACCTCGCGCGACTGGCGACCCGCGACGTCCAGGTCGATCCGGCGGGCGTGGTGGTCACGTCCGGCGCCAAGCAAGCGCTGTTCAACGTCACCTACTCCCTTTTCGGTCCCGGTGACCGGGTCCTGATTCCGGTCCCGTACTGGACGACCTACCCGGAGCTTGTGCAGCTCGCGCGCGCAGAGCCCGTGTTCGTCAAGGGCGCCCCGGAGCGGAGCTACAAGGTCACCCGGGAGGATCTTGACAGGGCGGCCGCCGGTGGGCCGGTGAAGGGGTTGATGATCAACTCGCCGAGCAACCCGTCCGGCGCGGTCTACTCGTACGATGAGCTGCTGCAGCTCGCCGAGTGGGCGGCCGAGCGCGGGGCCTGGCTCGTTTCCGACGAGATCTATCGGCGGATCTATTTCCGCGGGAAGGTTGCCCCAGGCATCCTGGACCTGCCGCCGGAGCTGCTGCAGCGGAGTGTGGTCATCGACGGCGCGTCGAAGGCCTTCGCCATGACCGGCTGGCGGCTGGGATTCTCCTACACATCGCCGGCGCTCGCCTCCAAGCTCAGCGCGCTGCAGAGCCAGACCACGTCGAACGCGTCGACGGCCGCCCAGTATGCCGCGCTGGCTGCCTACCAGCAGACCGAGCGCGCCGACGCCGAGGTCGAGCGCATGCGCGCCGCCTTCCAGCATCGGAAGGAGCTGTTGACCAGTCTCCTGCGGGAGCAGCTCCCGGGGGTCCCCTTCGTCGAGCCGGACGGGGCGTTCTACTTCTGGATCGGCATCCGCGGTCTCGCGCGGGACGGCGAGGGATCGATGGCCTTCTGCGAGCGCGTTCTCGCGGAGGCGGGGGTCGCGCTCGTCCCGGGCTTCGCGTTCGGCGACGACGACTTCTTCCGCCTGTCGTTCGCGTACTCCGAGGACACCCTGCGGGACGCCGTGCGGCGGCTGGCCGCCGTCCGGTGAGCTCCACCCTGTCGACCGCCACGCGGGGCAAGAGGCCGACGCGCCTGCCGGACGGCTTTCGCTCGATCGTCTTCGACTGCGACTCGACGCTGGTCCGCATCGAAGGGATCGACGAGCTGGCAGGCGCGCACGCCGAGCAGATCCGCGCACTCACCGACGCGGCGATGGAAGGCCTTGTGCCCATCGACGACGTGTACGGGCGCCGGCTGGACATCATCCGGCCGACGCGCGGACGCGTCGAAGCGCTGGGCGAGGACTATATCGATGCTCTCGTCGAGGATGCGCGCGACACGTTCGCCGCGCTCCTCTGGCTGGGGAAGGACGTGCGCATCGTCTCCGGGGGGCTCCGACCAGCGGTCGAAGTCGTGGCGCGTGAGTTGGGGATTCAGCCTGGTGACGTTGCCGCCGTCGGCATCGACTTCGATGACGATGGCGAGTACGCCGGATTCGACCGGCTGTCGCCGCTCGCGCGGAGCGGCGGCAAGAGGACGGTGGTGCGCGGCTGGCGGCTCGCCCGTCCCACGCTCTTCGTGGGGGATGGCGCGACCGACCTCGAGGCGCGGGAAGAGGTAGACTATTTCGTCGCCTATATGGGGGTGGTCTACCGGGAGAACGTCGCGGCCGCCGCGGACTTGGTGCTGATGGCCGAAAGCCTGGCTCCCGTCCTGGCCCTGGCCGCCGACGTCGATGACCGGAAGCGGCTCGCGGAATCACGCTGGGCGGGCCTTCTCGAGCGCGGAGAGGATCTGCTGCGCCTGGGGATCTGAGCGGTAGCCGATCCTGTCACCGTGGACCCGGGAGACAACACCACGGAACTGAGAACACGCGGCTCACGCGATGCACGCGGCGACATGGCCTGGAAAGCCGTTCGCCGATCGGCCGCTTCGTGTGGGCTTTGCCGTTGAACCATACAACTGAATTGAAACCTTTCGGCACATTCTTCCTCCCGGGCCCGACCGAGGTCCATCCGGAGGTGCTCGCGGCGCAGGAGCGCCAGATGCTGGGCCATCGCGGCAGCGAACTGACCGCGATCATGCAGCGCATCGACCCGATACTGCGGAGGGTCTTCCGGACCGAGCGGCCGGTGTACATCTCCACCTCTTCGGCGACCGGCTTCATGGAGGCTGGGATCCGCAACGGGGTTCGACGGAAGATGCTCGCGCTCGTGAACGGGGCTTTCAGCGACCGCTTCCGTAAGCTGGCGACGGACTGCGGGAAAGAGGTCGAAGCCTACGAAGTCCCTTGGGGGGAGGCGCATCGTCCGGAGGAGGTCGAGCGTCGGCTGCGCGTGGGCGGGTTCGACGCCGTCACCGTGGTCCACTCGGAGACCTCGACCGGCGTGCTGAACCCGCTCGAAGAGATCGCGGAGGCTACGCGCGCGGCCGAGGCCGCGACGGGCGACGAGATCCTCCTGATCGTCGACGGTGTGACCAGCGTCGGAGGAGGCTTTGTTGAGACCGACGCCTGGGGACTCGACTGGATCCTGACGGGATCCCAGAAGGCCCTCGCGCTGCCGCCGGGTCTCGCCTTCGGGTCACCCAGCAGGCGCATGCTCGAGCGTGCGGCGACCCTTCCCGGCCGAGGCCAGTACTTCGATCTGCTGGAGTTTGAGCGCAACTGGCAGAAGTACCAGACGCCGAACACCCCCGCCATCACCCTGATATACGCGCTCGAGAAACAGCTCGATAGGATCGAGCGCGAGGGGCTCGAGGCGCGCGCCGCGCGTCACCGCGCCATGGCCGAGCGCTGCTGGAGATGGACCGAGGAAGTCGGTCCCCGCTTCGGCTTCTCCCTCTTCGCCCCGGCCGGGTTCCGGGCGTTGACGGTTACCACGATCGCCACCAGCACGGAGCTCCCCGGCACCCGCATCTCGGCCGAGTTGAAGAAGCGGGGGTTCACCATCGGGAGCGGGTACGGAAAGCTTAAGGACGCCACCTTCCGTATCGGCCATATGGGCGATCACACACTGGAAGGACTGAACCGCCTGCTGGCGGAGATCGAGGAGATAGCTGGACGATGAGTCAGACCCAGGGGAAGTACCGGGTACTGGTTACCGATGAGATAAATCCGGAGGGCGTCGCGCTGCTCCGGGCGGTGCCGGAGATCGAGGTCGTCGAGAAGCCGACGCGCCCGCTACCGGAGGTGCTGGAAGAGATCCACGAGTACGATGCCCTGATCGGGCGCTGTGCCACGCGGATCACCCGAGAGATGCTCGACCGCGGCACAAGGCTGAAGGTGATCGGCAGGGCGGGCGTGGGCGTGGACAACGTGGACCTCGAGCGGGCGACGGAGCTGGGCATCGCGGTGATGAACGCGCCTGGCGGCAACACCATCTCCGTGGCGGAGCTCGTCTACGGCGTGCTCATTTCGTACCTGCGGCACATCCACATCGCGGTGGCGTCGATGCGCGCTGGCGAATGGCCACGGTCGAAGCTGGGCGGCGAGGAGCTGCGCGGGCGGACGCTCCTCATCGTCGGGCTGGGGCGGATCGGCAGCGAGGTCGCGCGGCGCGCCCGCGTGTTCGGCCTCCGCACGCTCGCGTACGACCCGTACGTGTCCGCCGCCCGCTTCGAGGAGCTCGGAGTCGAGCGGGTGGACAAGCTCGAGGACGGACTCGAGCAGGCCGACATCCTGACGCTGCATGTCCCCCTCACGCCCGAAACGCGCGGAATGATCGGAGCGCGTGAGCTCGCGCGGCTGGGACCGCGCACGATCGTGATGAACTACGCGCGCGGCGGCATCATCGACGAGGAGGCCCTGCTCGACGCGCTCAAGCGGGGCGCCATCGCCGCCGCCGCCCTGGACGTCTTCGAGAACGAGCCGCTCGCCAAGGACCACCCGTTCCGCGAACTGCCCAACGTGATGCTGACACCGCACCTCGGCGCATCGACGGTCGAGGCGCAGCGGAACGTGGCCATCGAGGCCTGCGCGGCGGTTCGGGATGCCCTCCTGACCGGCGACCTCAGCGCCGCGATCAACGCCACGGGCGTGGGGAGCGCGGCGGTTGCGAAGATGCGCCCGCTGATGCAGCTGGCCGAGCGGCTGGGGCGGATCGGCCGGGTCCTCTTCCCTGCCGGGCTCAGCGCGATCGAGCTGCGTTACTCCGGCCCGCGCGAGGATGCCGCACGATCATTGCTCCTCGCCGCCCTCCAGGGCGCGATGAGCGACGTCATCGACCGGCGCATGATCAACCTGGTCAACGCGCAACACGTGGCCGCCGAGCGGGGCATCGAGATGGCGTACACGCGCGTCTCGACGCAGCACGAGCTGGGCGAGGAGATCGAGTTGCGGCTGGAAGGCGGCGACCGGGGTCTCCGCATCGCGGGGGCGCTCGTGGGCGAGGCGCTGCCACGAATCACCCGCATCGGCGCGTTCCGCGTCGATATCGCCCCGCGGGGGACGCTGCTGGTCCTGCGCAACCGCGACGTGCCCGGCGTCATCGGCCGAGTCGGCACGCTGCTCGGCGAGGCGGGCGTCAACATCGCGGAGTACCACCAGGCGCGGCTGCAGGCGGGCGGGGAGGCGCTGGCGGCGGTGTCGATCGACTCGTCCATCTCCCAGGAACTGCTCGAGAAGCTCTGCAGCCTGCCGGAGATGCTGGACGCGAAGCAGGTCGAGCTGGGCTAGGGCAGTCGAACATCATCAATACGCGAAGCCGCCCGGCCGGAGGGGTTTCACAGCCTCTCAGCGGCCCGGCGGCTTCGCGTTTCTTTTTTCCCTGTGACCGGCAGGCGCGAAGAATGCCGAACGGAGCCCGGACACTTCCGCCAGTCGCAATAATCCCTCATCGTGCTGGTGGAACGTACCGCGGCCGTGGGGCGGCCGGCCGGAAATATCACCGCGAAAGCCATGTCGATACGACGCTGGTTTCGAGAGCGGATGGGGCAGGACGAGGCACGAGCCGGCGATCCGCCTCCGGGAACGGCCCTGGTGGACGCGGTCCTGGGCCCGCCCGCGGAGCGCTCGAACTGGCTGGGCGATTTCACCTCCGAGACCTACCCGCACGAGCTTCGCGAGATGCTGCTCCGGCGACAGGAGGTCACGCGCCAACTGGTCGAGACGGATCTCACGACCCCGGCGGCCCGTATTGCGGCCATCCCCCGGCTGCGGGAACTCCTCAGCCGCTACCCTCACCCGCTCGTCTACGACGCGCTGATCAACGCCTACATCGACGCTGGTCGCTACGACGAAGCGAAGGGAGCCGTCTTCGCCGCGCGTCAGAGACGCCTGGAATGTGAGCGGTCGGAGTACCCGGAGATCCGTTCGGAGGTCGCCAACGTTCGCGAGTGGAAGCCGAAGGAGATCGAGGCGTTGCAGAAAGGATAGCGTTTCGGTAGCAGGCGCATTTCGCTCCCTTGCCGCCTCCGTAGCGGTTCGACGGACCTGGAACCTCGAGGTGAACCGAACCCACGATCGCGCAGTCCATCGCGCGTCCCTTCCGTGACACCCTCGTATCCCACCAGGACACGACCATGTCCACGCCCCTCGATCTTTCGCCCGCCGGCACGTCCGCACCCTGGCTCGGTTCGCTCGTCGCCAATATCCAGGACGCCATCGTCCTCCTGGACGCCGGTGGGAGCGTCGTCTTCGAGAGTCCATCCGCGGCGGATATCCTTGGCATCGAGCCCGACCACGTCCTGCGGAGCTTCGGCCTCGACCGCATCCATCCCGACGAACGCGAAGCGGTCATCCGCGCCTTCGAGCGAACGATCGCCCAACCGGGCGCCGTTGCCCGGGCGACCTACCGGTTCCGACGGGGAAACGGAGAATGGCGGCATCTCGAGGCGATCGCCAAGAACTTGCTGGCGGATCCCGACCTCCGCGGCGTGCTCATAACCTTCCGGGATGTGACCGAGCGGATCGAGGCGCTGGAAGCGGCGGAGCGGGCGGGCCGCGACCGGGACGAGTTCCTCTCCCGCATGAGCCACGAGCTGCGGACCCCCCTCCACGCGATCCTGGGCTGGGCGCAACTGCTGGAGGCCAGGGAGGACAGCGAGATCCGGGAAGCGGCGGAGCAGATCGCGGGAGCGGGACATCACCTTCTTCGCCTCGTCGAAGAGGCGCTCGACCTGGCCGCCATCCGCGAGGGTCGCATCACCATCGACGCGCGGCCGGTGCTCGTAGAAGAGGTCGTGCTCGACGCCATCGAACTGATCCGCCCGCTGGCGCGCGAGCGGGACGTAGACGTCCGTCTCGCGGGAGCTGCGGCTCAGTCGGTGTCGGTCACGGCCGACGCGGTGCGCCTCCGGCAGGTCCTCATCAACCTCCTCTCCAATGCGGTCAAATACAACCGCTATGGAGGTGAGGCCATCGTCGGCTGGCGGCTCGAGAAGCCGCTCGATGCCGTCGTGCGCATCTGGATTCGCGATACCGGACCCGGCATCCCTCCCGAGCGGCTGAACGCCGTCTTCGAACGCTTCGAACGGCTGGGGATGGAAAGCGTCGGGATCGAGGGAAGCGGCTTGGGCCTTTCGATCTCCCGCCGGCTGGTCGAGATGATGGGCGGCACCATCGGGGTCGACAGCACCCCGGGGGTCGGCGCGGAATTCTGGATCTCCCTCCCGGCAGCCGATCGGTGAAGGAGCTATGACCTCGTCGCGCGCGCCCGCCCCGTTGTGGCGCCCAATCATGGGCGTCACGATGAGCCGCGTCGACCAGCCGAACGGGGTTGCCCGGGGGACCCAACCCGGG
>CAZJEH010000143.1:4306-9134 GCA_964544905.1 uncultured Gemmatimonas sp. | reverse complement strand
GGCACCGCCCTTTAGCCCTGCCCTGACATCCGCTCATCTCCGACCGGCGAGGAACCCAATCGCTGAAGTGGCTCAGTGACCTCAGGTAGTTCTGCGAGTGTAGAATATGGGCTCTGATGAAGGGGTAAGCGATTCGTTACCGACACCGCTCGGAAGCCATTGCCCGACAGACCGCCTGAGTCGGCTGACTCGAAGCAGCGGGCGGCGCGAACGAACTCCACGGACCGGCCGGCGGCTTGGCGAGGCCGGCCGCGCGATTGCTCGCATGCGTCGGTCTAGAGAGGCGACTGCAGCCGTCAGGGGTGCGGCTTGGCACGCACGTCGAGGTAGGACGACTTGCTTACCGCACAACGGAAGGACTCGGGTTGGAGCCTCGCGCAATCTCCTTCGCGCGAGGTTAGGCACGAGGAGTATTTACCGCCTCAGTTGAATCGTTTCGGCCCACCGATAGAGAATGGAACAGCGAAGCCCTGGCAAGGGCTCGATTCGCTCGAGCATTCGGTTGTCTGGCACGTTTTCCAGCGAGTAGCTACGAACTACGTATCTTCCGGCGAAAGCTCCGCGGGTGCGAACCGAATCTACCTGTAGCGCATTCAGCTCGAGCGTTGATCTAAGTAGGAGATCCTCGTTTCGGAACGGGTGTGAAGTGATGATCCAGACAACGGGATGGTCACGCAACGCCCGTAGCTCTTCGAGATACGCGCCAGCATTGCCCCGGTTGCACGTCCCGAGGAGGACAGGTGCGTCCGCCAAGCCGAGGCGCGGCGCATAGTACTCGAACGCATGCCGTGCACCGTAGTAGACGTACAGCGCGTCCGAAGGTCCCCGATTGTCCCGCACATGCTCAAGGGCCGGCCGCACCTCTTCCCATCGGAAGGGGAAGGTGAAAGCCGTCGGAACGAGCGTCGGGAGGAACGCACACAGGACGAACCCCGTCCTTAGAACCGTGGATTTCGCGAGGCGGGCCTGGATCGCCTGCACACCTGCGGCTATCAGGGTCAGCATCGCGGGCACAAGAAACAGCAGGGTACGACCTCCGAACGGTCCGTAGGCGCTGCCCAGCGGGTACACCCTCGCAGTGGCGCCCAGGAAGACGGCTACACACGGAAGCAGTAGCACCAGCAGGATCTCTGACCGTGACCGCTTCAGCGTGACCACGCCAGCTACCGCCGCGCAGAGGAGCACAACGGCGCCAGGGAAGGTCAACTGGTTGAGAGCGGCGCCCAGCCTGAACTGGCCCGGTCCGAGAGGCTCGACCATCGCCTGGAGCGCCATGCGGACCGGCCATAGGTAGTCGGAAATGGACCATGGACGATCCGGAAGGAGGCCGTAGCTCCAAAACAGGCGCATATACTCCATCCCGTCGGGCTCCATGTTGACTACGGCGAGGAGGATCGGAGGAGCGGCAAGAAGGAGCCACAACGCGATAGCGAACAGCGTCGGCGCAAATGCTTCGCGACGACGAGCCGCAAAGTAAAGAAGAGCCCCGCCGGCGCCCACGAGGAGAAAGATCGCTGGTTGCGAAACCCATGCGGCGGCTCCCCCTACCACGCCGAGCGCGAAAGCCCGTCGTCGACTGAGCGGTTCCTCGAGAAACAGCACGGCGACCAGAGGAACCGCCACGCCGCACAGGAGGTCCAGGGCGTACGGCTTCGCGAATGCCGAGTAATAGATGGCAGGCCGCGAGGCTGACAGCAGGGCCACCGCGAAGAGAGCAGCCATGGGAGACAGCGAGCGGCGCGCAAGGAAGAGAAAGAGAACCAGCGCTCCAGCACCTGCGACCAGCGACACGAGGCGCAACGAGAGTTCCCCCGAGCCGACGACCGAGACGACCATCCTTTGTAGCAGAAGGAATCCGATGGGAGCGGTCTGTCCGAAATCGAGGGGGCGGCTCAGGAGCTCACCAGGCTCGCGCTCGATGATGCTGAGCGACAGGGCGGCCTCGTCGACATACATGGATGGGTTCAGGAGGTATCGACCCAGGCGCAGGACGACACCTGCCGCGACGACCAGAACTAAGAAGGCGGTGTAATTGTCCCAGCGTGTCCTACCCTCAGCTGCGCGCACGGGCCGAGGCCAACATGAGACACCGTCTTCTGCGAGGAGGCGCTTCATGTCACGGTCCCGGGCGGCCCAGCCAGCCGAGACACTGCTTTCAGATCAGCAGGTCGAGACGCCTGACGCAACTCGGCTTTCGAACGTCCCTTCCGCCGGGCACGGTCGACCAGCCCATTCCACAGAACGATTCCCAATGCCGGCAAATAGCCTGTGGCAAGCAGATAGGGGCCGAACGCCTGACGGAAAGAAATGAACTGTTCACGGTAGCCAGGCATCATGACATTCGTATCCGCAAGATACCGAGCCCCCACGCCAAGCATTGCCATGAAACCAGCCGCTGAACAGAAAGCCATCACCCAACTCTGGACGTGGGTCCGGCAGACCAGGAACAGGGGTAGGGTATCATACATGATTCCCGTCTGGGGAACGCTCGCCATCCCAATTAGCAGACGCCCCTCGAAAGTACGACATCTCAGCAGGGCGAGCAGCAGTACGAAGCCGCCCGACATGAGCAGTGGCGCTTCGTGGGATCCCGGAGGGCTTTCGTCGAGGATAGTCAACCAGTCGCGTGGCCACGTGGGCACGAGAACGAAAGCGAGTAGACCCAGTCCCGCTCCGGGCACCACAAGCCGGAGCAGATAGTCGCGACTCAGCCGAGCTATTGTAAACGGCAGAGCCATATTCGGCTTTACTGCACTGATCCACGCCAGCGCGGGGGCCATCAGCGAAGCAGTGAGGAGCATCGACCACTGGCCGAGAGAGACCGCGCTAGCGAACGCACCGCTGACGAACATCGGAAATCGTATCCACCCATCTCTCGACGCGATCCACGCCAGAATACCAGTGCTCACAAGCACAAAGATGAGGCGTGAAGGCAGCGGCGGTAGCCAGGCGAGTGGTGCCCCAAAGAAGGCCGCCGGTAGCGGATAGTAGTATCCGAACGGAAAGAAGTGCTGCGATTGAGGGCCAACTGTCAGATAGGGGTTCTCGCCGGCAGCCAACGCCCGCGCGGCCTGGATCTGGAGGTCGAAGTCACTTAGCAAGGACACGCGCGGCCAGTAGACCCCGAGGACTAACGCAGCAAGACTCAGCGCGAGAATGGTGAACAGCGCCCGCTGCCTGATAGACGTCGGCGTTCTGTGAAAGCCTACCGGCTTTGACTCGTCAAATGATGCTGGACGGACCACTTGCGCGCCACTAGCCCCGAGACCCACCACAGCAGCGGTACGAAGATCAACATCGCGTAACCATCCACCGCGTAGTGGAATCCGGTATAGACAGAGCCGACCAGGATCACGAAAACATAGATCCACAATGTCGCGCCAATTACCCGATTGAGCCGGAAAACGGCCAGCGCCCACAGGATGGCGAAGGCGACGTGCATCGACGGGAAAGCGGCGATCCCCTCGACCCACCCGCCTTCCCCGGCGTATCGTTCCCAGAGCTGTTCCTGTAGCCAGAGCGCCGCGAGTGAGTTCGTTTCGCTGACCAGAGACAGGTGTGCCATGAGTGGGGCGTAGGGGTTGGGTGTCCCCGGAGGCGTGACCCGCTCGAAGAAGGCCGGACCCGCCGACGGAAACAGGTGTGCCAACCCGGCTCCAGCCACTGTGAGCGTGATCAGCAGCGAGAGGAAGAACTGAAGGCGTACGACCCGATCTCTGGTCCACGACAGCCAGAGCACGGCGGCCAGAAATACCAGGTACCACGCCGCGTAGTAGATGTCGATCTGGGTGGTCAGGAAGGGGGAACCCAGGACCTCGTGAAGCAGGACCCACGGATCGCGGCCAAAATGCAGGGTCCTGTCGAGGTTCATGAAGGCTATGTCGTACGCGAACGGGCGCGCGGCGGTGTACGACGCCTTCCAGGCCCCGAAGAAGGTGAGCACGACGGCAAGGCAGGCGATCGGGATCACCGCGCCAACCAGCCTCGGTAGTATCGATCCCTCGGATGTGCTCGTTCGAAAGCGACTGCGGATTGCGAGGAGGAGACTCAGCGCGGCGACCCAAGCCGCAACCTTTCCTCCCCAGTTTCGAAGCACGCCTGGGAGAAGGGCTCCTGCGTCCTCGATGATGGTCAACTCGTCATAGTAGACGTCGAGGAGACAGAAGGACGCTATGCAAAGTAGAGTAACCGCCATCAGCGGAATCGTTTCCCGGCCAAGCTCACCCCAGCCCAGTGCCTTCGCCGAGCCAGTCGGCTTTCCCGGATTCGAGACACCGACGGCGGACTTGGGCGCCATCAGCCTGGCCGGGGCTCCGCCGATAGCCCTCGCAATTAGCTCGTTCACGTCCGGTTGCCGGTTGAGACCCGTCGAGCCGGCGGGATCGTTGGCCCGGGACCAGACAACCCGAGAGCAGCACACGTGGACGGTGGGCGGTCCGTCGGTGCGGGCTTCCGCGGGCCGTGCGGTCCGAATGGATCGGCCCGGCCAAAGGAAGCGAACCAGTGTGCCCGCTTCCCTGAGACCACCGCCACCCTGAAGGCGAGCGAGACGGCGGTTTCCACCTTGGGGCTGGTCCTCGCCGAGAAACCATCTATCATGTGGACCGGTTGATCCTTTATGGCATCGACATCGAGATGCTGAGACTGGAAATCCGCCCGAAGCCTCGAACGAACCGCTCAATATACGTTCGACAGATCACCGAACCCGGTTGAGAATAGAGCGGCCGGAACTCGCGTGCCGGACATCTCCGGGGCCAAGTCCAAGTCGGGTGACGACTTTCAGTCGACTCCGCTCCCAGGGTTCGGGATCATGTCCTTACCTCACCGC
>CAZJEH010000143.1:0-4296 GCA_964544905.1 uncultured Gemmatimonas sp. | reverse complement strand
GAGAGAATGGGTCTCCGGGTCGATACTCCGGGTGCGGCTGCTTCGCACGAATCCGTGAACAGAGTTTGCGGACGGCCGTGGGCGATTTGCAAGAATCCGTTACTCATGCGGACCGTCGTGCAACGAAACGTGACTTCGGCGGCAGCACACTGGATGCGTCGAAACGCTCGAACCCCGCTCCTGATCTGGACTTCCGATCTCTTGTCCGACCGTCCCCCACTGGCACCCGCCGTGCACCGGGACCTCGCACGCGCGCGAACTCCTACTAACACGATTCGCTCATGAACCCCAGATCTGACGAACGAAGCGGCGGGCTGCGACTCTCGGTCGTCATGCCGGTCTTCAACGAGGCACGCACGATTCGCGAGTCGATCGAACGGGTGCGCGCAGTCCCGATCGATCTCGAACTGGTCGTAGTGGATGACCACTCCATCGACGGCACGCGCGAGATCCTTGCCCAGCTGCGCGATGCAGGCTGGATCGAAACGCTCATATTCCACGATCGGAACAAAGGAAAGGGGAGCGCCATCCGCTCCGCGATTCCTCACCTCACCGGAGACGTTTTCGTCGTACAGGATGCCGATCTCGAGTACGACCCGCAGGAGTTGCCCCGACTGATGGAGCCTATCGCTGCCGGCCATGCTGACGCCGTCTTCGGCAGCCGCTTCCTGGGATCACCCCGGCGTGTACTCTATTTCTGGCATCGGGTCGGGAACGGGGTCCTCACGCTCCTCTCGAACATGCTGACGAACCTGAACGTTTCCGACATGGAGACGTGTTACAAGATGGTGAGGGTGGATCTGCTCCGGACGCTCCCGCTCAGATCGACCCGGTTCGGAATCGAGCCGGAACTGACCGCCCGCCTCGCGCAGGCGGGGGCGCGTGTCTACGAGGTGCCCATCAGTTATCGTGGCCGCACTTACGCCGAAGGCAAGAAGATCGGTTGGAAGGATGGAGTCGCTGCGTTCTGGCACATCGTGCGAGCGCACGCGAGCTTCGACAGGCCTCCTCGCTACACCCCGCCCAGCGCGGGGGTCTCTTCGGCCAGCCGGATGATGCCTCCTCTCGCCCGCCAGGACGTGCCTTGAGGGTCGTCAGGCGACCATCTCCGCAGGAAGCCAGTGACCATACCCGGATGAGCCCCGGAGGGCTGTCGGATCGGGCCGCGAATGACGGGGACCGTTCCGGGTGGCATTCTCTGGCCGTCTTCGGTGCGTGGTTCTATGTGGTGGCGATGGTCCTCAAAGCGGCCGCTCCAGCGCAGGTCGCTGATCTCGACATGTTCCACGAGATGGCGCTCTTCCGCTACGCGCTCGAGGTCGGCGGCCTCCCGCGAACCGATCCCTTCGCCTACACGCCTACTGTCGAGCCGTTCGTTCACCACGAGTGGGGAATGGGAGCGCTGCTGTACCTGGCGAGCGTCGCTTCGGGGCTGGGGGCCTCGGGTCTGCTGGCCTTTCGTTACGTTCTGCTGGCCATCCTGGTTGTGTTGTGCTACCAGGCGGCGCGTTTGCGTGGCGGCTCTGGCGCGCTGATGGTGGCCTGTGCGCCGATCAGCATCGTTCTCCTCGTCGTCGGCCTCTCGACGCTCCGGGCGCACATGGTTTCGTTCGTCGCGACGGGCGCCCTGCTCTGCTTCCTGGAGCTGGACCGTCGGGGAAAGCGTTGGTGGATCCCGGTGTGGTTGGTGCTGTACGTCGTGTGGCTGAACGTCCACGGAGGATTCGTCGTCGGCGGGGCGATCGCAGGAGCGTATTTGCTGGAACAGTTGTGGCGCGCCAGGACCGAGGCGCTCGAGATGGCGTTCAGGGAGCATCGCCATCTGGTTCTGGTGTTGGTCGCGATGGCGATCCTCCCGCTCGTGAATCCCTATGGTTGGAGTTATCTGCCATTCCTCTGGGAGGCGCTCTCTATGGACCGGCCCCTGGTCGCCGAGTGGGCGCCGCTGTGGGATCCAAGGGTGGCCCGCGGCGTCCAGGTTGCCTTCGCGGCATCCTTCGTTCCCGTGATGTACTCGCTGGCCACCCGGGCGGAGTCGCGGAGGGTCGACGTTTTCGTCCTGCTGGTCCTCGCAGTAGCGGGCGTGAAGGCTCATCGCATGCTGCCCTTCTTCGCTATTGCTTGGTTCTCGGTAGTCCCGGGTTGGCTCGCCGCCTCCAAGTTCGGAAGGCTGATCGAGATGCTACTCAGAGGGAGGTGGCGTCTGGCCGCGGTGGCCACGCTGACGCTCGGAATCATTCCCCTCTCTCGGGCGCTCAGCTTCGAGCCGTGGCAGCTGAGAATCCCCACGGTCGCTGAACCGGGGGAGCTCCACTATCCGGCGGGAGCCGTCGACTACCTTGCCGAAGTCGGTTTCAACGGCAATGTCATGACCCCGTTCAACGTTGGCGCCTACGTAACGTGGCGGCTTTTCCCCGCAGTGCTGGTCGGGATGGACAGCCGGTACGAAGTGGCGTATCCGCCAGCAGCAGCGGAGGAGAACCACCTGCTGTACCGGGCGATGGACGGGTGGAAGGAAGTGCTTTCCCGGTATCCAACGGAAATCGTGCTGACACCGGCCTCGGGACCGCTCGATACTGCCCTTTCCATCGACGAGTCGGTGAGTCGTCAATGGGTGCCGGTCTACCGGGACGACGGCTACTCGCTCTTCGCGCGTGCAGACCTCGCTCCGAGTCTGCCGGCCGTGGATCGTCGAGGCGAAGTCATCGAGGCAACCTTCCCGTGAGTTTGGAACGAGGCGACACGCGGGGAATGGCTGAAACGAAGTTCTGTTATACGGGAACCGAGCTCACGGCTATGGCCGCGGCTCCGAACTACTACCGCGGAATCCTCTCGCGCTTCGCACCGTACCTGGGTAGTCACACGATCGAAGTAGGAGCCGGGGTAGGCACGTTCGCGTCGCTGCTGGCGAGCGAACCGGCGATCGAGCGCCTCACGCTGATCGAACCGGCCGCCAACAACTACCCCATTCTCTCGGAACGCTTCCAGGGGTCGGATCGGATCAGCGTGATTCACGGTTACCTCTCCGACTGCGCGGAGGGGCTGCGCGGCGATGCACTCGTGCTCGTCAACGTCCTCGAGCACATCGAGGACGACCGACGATTCATGCGAGACGCGCGGCGCGTACTCGACCCGTCCGGTCGATTGCTCATCTTCGTGCCGGCGATGCCATCGATCTACGGCGCTCTCGACCGCGCGCTGGATCACTACCGGCGGTACACGAGGGATGGGCTGCGACGTCTGCTCGAAGGGAGCGGATTCCGCATCAGGGAGCTGTACTACATGAACCTGCCGGGCGCCCTATCCTGGTTCATCCATGGCCGGGTTCTCCGCAGGCGGACGCTCGCCGCCACACAGGTACGACTGTACGATCGCTGGGTGATACCGTGGGTCGTCCGGATGGAATCCTCGTGGAAGCCGCCCCTGGGGCAGAGCCTGCTGGCAGTCGCCGAGGTGGCGTGATCTCCTGGGCCCGTGGGAAGAGCGAAGCAATCTGCAGAAGGCTCGCCGGTGGGTTCGCGGGCGGCCAATGATCGACCTCGCGAAGCGAGCGCCTCACACGCGGGAGCGCTCAGCGCGTTGGACCCAGGGGCTAGCGCGCCGACCGAGCTGACCAGCCGACTGTTCGCCGCCATGTGGGCGATCTCCCTGGGCCTCCACGCGTGGCACAAGGGTGGGTCCGAAATCGGTCAACCGCTGACGGATCCGCGCATGATCGCGGTCCTCCTCGCCGCAGCCTGGTTGATCGCCCGCCCGTCCTCTCCCCATCGGCTAGCGATTCTGGCCCTGGTACAGGTCGTAGTATTCGCGATCGAGGCCCCTTTCGTCGCCAATCACTGGACCATCGCGTTCTTCGTGAACGTCGGCATCCTGGTTTCCTACGTCGCGGCGACCCGGCATGGCAACGAAGGCTGGCGCGGCTGATCGGCAACGTCGCGCCGTACACCCGCGCGACATTCCTGATATGCTATGGGGCCGCGGCGCTGGCAAAACTCAATACCACCTTCCTGTTCGATCCATCGGCGAGCTGTGCACTGGCTCTCATCGAGCCGATAGGCAGGTGGCTTGGCCTCGGACTCCCCGCGGGCGCAGCGCGGTACTCGATCATCGGGATCGTAGCGGTGTCGGAGCTTTCGATTCCGGTACTCCTACTCTGGTCGCGGACCCGCCACCTCGGGATAGCTCTCGCTCTCGCGTTCCACTTTGCGCTCGCGGCATCACCGGTGGTTCTCGTCGCAGACTTCACCACGTTGATCTATGCCCTGATGGTGTTCTTCGGGCCTCCGGATCTCGGCG
>CAZJEH010000142.1:339-9212 GCA_964544905.1 uncultured Gemmatimonas sp. | reverse complement strand
GCAGTCGACCTGAACCGCACGGGCGTGCCCCTGAGCGAGATCGTCACCGAGCCGGACCTCCACTCGCCGGCCGATGCCCGCGCTTTTCTCGTCCGCCTCAAGCAGGCCCTCGAGTACCTCGAGGTCAGCGACTGCAACATGGAGGAGGGCAGCCTCCGGGTGGACGCGAATGTCTCGGTCCGCCGGCCCGGCGAGGGTTTGGGCACGAAGACCGAGGTGAAGAACATGAACTCGTTCAGCAACGTCGAGCGTGCGCTCGTCTTCGAGATCGGGCGCCAAACGGGGCTGCGCGAGCGGGGGGAGCCGGTCGTCCACGAAACGCTCCTCTGGGACGCCCAGCGAGGTGAGGCCCGCCCGATGAGGAGCAAGGAGGAGAGCCACGACTATCGGTATTTTCCCGACCCGGATCTACCGGTACTGGAGATCGCCCCCGAGTGGCTCGCGGAGATCCGGTCGGCGCTTCCGGAGATGCCGTGGACGCGGTCGGCCCGCTTCCAGCGAGAGTACTCCCTGGGAGAGGAGCATGCGGAGCAGCTGACGGCGTCGAGGATCGTCGCTGACTACTTCGAGGCCGTGGTGGGGGCCGGCGCGGCTCCGCCCGAGGCGGCCAGTTGGGTCATGGGCGAGGTGCTCGCGGCCGTCAACAACCTGCGAACCACCATCGATTCGTTTCCCGTTCCCCCGCGAGAGCTCGCCGGACTCCTCGAGCTTCAGCGAAACGGCCGCATCTCACGACCGATCGCGAAGCGCGTGTTCGCCAGCATGATCGAGAGCGGTCGATCGGCGGCGGACATCGTGGAGGCGGAAGGGCTGGCGCAGGTCAGCGACGTTTCGGCCCTCACTGCCTGGGTCGAACAGGTGCTCGCCGAGAACCCCGATGAGGTTGCGCGATTCCGAGCTGGAGACGCCAAGCTGATGGGATTCTTCGTCGGCCAGGTGATGAAGCTCTCCCGTGGGAAGGCCGATCCCAAGGAGGTTTCCGCGCTGGTGCGTCGGCTCGCTTCGTGACGCGGTGAGAATGGACGCCATCGCGCGAGCCCGGATGCTGGTCGACGAGGTCCATCGCGCCGACCCCGAACGTGACGCGAGTGGAGCGCCGGCGGAACTGGTCTACGCCGACCGGATGGAACGCTGGGTCGCCCGTCTGGTGCCGGATGCCTCGCCACTTCTCCTGCTCGCGGCCCGCTGTCAACATCTAGAGCGCTGGTCGATCCCGCGGGATGCCTATCCGATGGACCGGGCGGGCTACAACGCGTGGCGGCGCGCGCTCTACGTGAGGCAGGCCGATCGCGCGCTTCAACTGCTCGTCAGCGCCGGCGTGCCCGAGGCGGACGCGGAAGAGGTCGCCACCTGGGTCGCCAAGAAAGGACTGCTGCGTAATCCAGGCACGCAGGCCCTCGAAGATGCCGCCTGCCTCGTGTTCCTCGAAACCGAGATCGACGAGTTCGCGGCACGCCACGAAGACTACACGCGCGAGAAGTTCGTCACGATCCTGCAGCGGATCTGGCGCAAGATGAGTCCACGCGCTCGGGAGATGGCGCTCCGGCTGCCGATGAACCCCGAGATCAGGTCGTTGCTGGAGGAAGCGCTGGCGGCGATCGAACTGCGCGAGGGGAGCCGCCGAAGCGATGACAGCGCTGAGGGCGCTGAGGCTGGCTGAGGCGACCGATCAGCCGGCCGAGGCGAGTTTGCCGCTGGCCGCCTGAGGACCCGCCTGGAGGAAGCGGAAGGGCGCCTCGGGAAGCGGGAAGAAGTTGTCCGCGAGTTCATGTAGCAGGTCCGGCTGGGCCAGCTTCCCTTCCTTCAACGCGAGCCGCCGGATCTTCTTCGAGAGCGCCAGATTCTCGTCGCCGATCGGGTCCAGCCCCGCCGGTATCGCCTCCGACCGCCTCGCCAGGTAGTCCACGATGTAGTCGAAGGATAGCTGGATGAAGTCCTCCACCACCCGATCAGGCAGGACCCAGCGAGAGTTTTGCAGCATCGTCCCGAACAGCGAATGCCAGCGATCGTTGTCCTGGAACCGGATCATCCCTCGGAAAATCCGCCGGTTCGTCTGGAAAGAGAACAGCGTGGCGGAGAGCACGCGATCGAAGAGTGCGTCTGCGGCGGAGTGATCGTGGTTCATCACGACTTCACGCGCAACGCGGGTGAACCGCTCCCCGAGCTGCACGTCCATCCGGTGCTCCCAGTACGAGTGCCCGAGAGCTCGACTCGAGGAAGTCAGCAGGAGCTGGCGCGGTACGAAGAAGTTGTGGGCGATGGTGTCCGCCGCGAGATGCGCCAGATAGCCCAGCGCGACCGCCCGCAGCCGCTCCGTCTCCGCGGTCTCGAAAATCTCCTCGCCGATGTGCCAGTGGTGACAGTGACGCCCCTCCGGCACGTACTTCTTGGCCAGCGATATGTCCGCGGCGACCGAACCGTAGAGGAAGTCCTTGGGATAGGCGGATAGCAGCGCCGCTACCGTCGGTGGAAGCAGCGACAGTGACTGCAGCAGGGTGGAGCCGAGGTACACGTGCGTCGCCGGCCCCCAGGCCCATGCCTGGTCCGGGAACAGCAAAATCCCGGCGACAACGAGCAGCAGCGCGACGACCACCGATCAGATGCGTACGCGGCGGCGAGCCCGGCGGGCTCCCTTGCCGAGGTCCTTCACCTGCTCCGCCACGATCTCCTTCAGATCGGACCTCGCCTGATCGAGGATGTCGGCGACCTCCGAGCGAAACTCCGCCAACAGCTCGCGCCCAGCGCCGATCACCTCCGAAGTGAGCTCCGATGTGGCGCCCGACCCCTCCTTCAACCCGCGCGAGAAGTGCTTGTAGCTGCGTCGCATCTGCTTGCGGTACGGCTTGAGCTGCTTCACCACCCTGTCCTTCGGGGAGTTGTCGGGCTGAAGGAGGAGGGTCGCGCCGATACCGAGAACGGCACCCACGGCGAAGGCCGTCAGGAAGTCGACTGTGTCTTGGCGAGGCATGGGCGTTCTCTCCCTTCTTGGATGACTGCGCGCGGTGGAGTACGGCGGATCCGTACCGCACGGCTTCGAGAGCGTCAGGGTCCGTGCCGACTCGTATGACAACTGAAAGATATTCTCGGCGTCGCACCCCGGGGAGGGAAGAGACCCCGCTACGTAATCAGGTGTTCCCGGAAGCGCCGGTCAGGAAGACAGGGAGAAGGTAGCTGGCGAGCCGCCTCGAGTCCCTCGCTCAGCCGCTGGACTCGTGGCCGATCTCGGGCGCCAGGCCGACCACGCGGGTCACGGGGACGGTGAAAGCGATCCCGGTGGCCGGATTGTCGAGGTCGCCGCAGATCTCCCGCAGGAGATTCAGGACCCCGTCGACCTTCTCGTCCTCGCGGATGACGCTGAAGATCGTCTGGTTCTGCGGTCGGGAGCGCGAGGCGATGGTTTCGAGGCCCGCGAAGATGGGGATGTCGTGGGAGATGACCCGGCCCATGCCCTCACTGTTGATGATCGTGGCGCCCGTGACACCGAGCTCGATCATCCCTGACAGGATCTCATCGAGCTTCTCTTCCTCGTTGATGACGGCGATGAGGAGCTGCACGGTGATACCAGGTACCTTCGATCCGGTGGGCGGGGGATCCGAACAGCGGCTCCGTCGGCCTTGGGTGACACCCTCTTGCCGGGTGGAGAACCAGGGTGAAGTTATCCGTCGTCTTGGAAGAGTGTCAAGCAATCACGGGTGCCGGCGCCGCGCACGATCCTTGCGCCGCAAGGTCCCCCCTTTGAGCCGGTTTTCGCCCGCCTTCGGGCGAACCTGGCTCCCCAGGCGCCGCCGTGGAACAGGAGATCCGATACGTGCCGAAGTTCGTCGTTCAAGGCGGTCATCGCCTGAGCGGCCGCATCCGGCCGGCTGGCAACAAGAACGCAGCCCTCCCGATGCTTGCGGCGGCGCTGCTGACCGAAGACGAGGTCATCCTGGAGAACGTCCCGGACATCCGCGACGTCCGGACGTTGCTCGACCTGATGGGCGCGCTCGGGGTCGAGATCGAGTGGACGGGCCAGAACGTCGTTCGGCTCAGGGCTGTCGAGATCAGCCCCAGCAGCCTGGACCCCGTAGCGGCTGCGAGGATCCGTGCGTCTATCCTGCTCGCGGGCCCGATGGTGGCCCGAACCGGTGCGATGCAGCTGCCTCCGCCGGGCGGCGACACGATCGGTCGGCGTCGGATGGACACGCACTTCCTCGCCTTCCAGGCGCTCGGCGCGGAGATGGGGTTCCGTCGCGAGGTCTACGGCCTGTTCGCGGAGAAAGGGCTCGTCGGCAGGGATATCTTCCTGGACGAGCCGAGCGTCACCGCTACGGAAAACGCGGTGATGGCGGCATCGCTGGCCCGCGGTACGACGATTCTCCGCAACGCCGCGATGGAGCCCCACGTCCAGGACCTGTGCCACATGCTGATCGGCATGGGCGCCCAGATTGCCGGGATTGGAACCAACCGGCTCGAGATCCAGGGAGTCGATCGGCTCCACGGCGGCCGCTTCCGCATCAGCCCGGATCACATCGAGGTCGGCTCGTTCATTGGCCTCGCGGCGGTCACCCGAAGCGAGATCACGATCGAGGACGCGGCGCCGCAATTTCTGGATTCGACACTGATCGGCTTCGGACGGCTCGGCATCCGTGTCCGGATCGAGGGCAGCGACGTCATCGTCCCGGCCGAGCAGGAGATGGCCGTGCAGAAGGATCTCGGGGGCTACATTCCCAAGATCGATGACGGGCCCTGGCCAGCGTTCCCGGCCGACCTCACCTCCATCGCGCTGGTTACCGCCACCCAGTGCAGCGGCACGATCCTCATCCACGAGAAGATGTTCGAGTCGCGGATGTTCTTCACGGACAAACTGGTGGCGATGGGGGCACAGTTGATTCTCTGCGATCCGCACCGGGTGGTTGTCGTCGGGCCGTCACGGCTCTATGGCGGGATCGTCGAGAGCCCGGACATCCGTGCCGGGATGGCACTTCTGATCGCCGCGCTGGGTGCGGAAGGACAGAGCGAGATCTACAACATCGGGCAGATCGAACGAGGGTACGAGCGAATCGAGGAGCGGCTCGGCGCGCTGGGCGCCATCATCACTCGAGGCGACTCACGGGAGAGATGAGCCGGGAGGTTCGGGCAGCTCGGAGCGACGGGAACGCGTAGGCGACCGTTGTGTCGTCGGTGGCTGGCCGATCCCTCCCCCCGTAGGACTCGACCCCGTCCAAGCAACATCAGGCATCGCGCGACCGGGCCCTGTCACAGGCGAGGAACAGACAGCATGACGAACATGGATGACCGACCGCCCCCGCGGGGTGGTATCACCGAGGGAATCAGAACCGGGTTAGGGGTGCTGGCTGCCTTCCGTGACGCGATCGAGGAGACGATCGAGGAAGCGGTGGCACGCGGAGACCTTAGTCCCGAACGAGCGAAGAATGCAGTGCGGGACGCGGCGGGGAGAATCCAGGTCTCCCTCGAGGAGGTACGAGAACGCCTGGACGTGATACCGCGCCGGGAATTCGAGGCGCTCAAACTGGAAGTGGACGAGCTCCGACGGCGCGTGGAGGCGCTGGAAGGCAGGGCCACGCCGCCACCAGCCCTCACCGATGGAGGCGGTGTTGACAACGTCCCCGTCGACTGAGGCAACGCCGCGGGCGGTTGCTGAATCCCGGGCCGCCGACGTCGACATCCCGCTCTGGACCCATCCGGAGTGGACAGAGCGCTTTCCCTGGCTACTGCAGGGCACGACCGGACGAGGCGAGCCGAACGACCAGAGCTTCGACTTCGGGTTGTTCGGCCCGACGCCCGTCGGGGTCGCGATGGACCGATGGCGCGCCCTCCGCCGGACCTTTGGTATGGAGAGCGTCGTTCACTCGCGTCAGGTCCATGGCGCCCGACTCTACCCGTGGACGGACGACCTGCCTCCCGGCCTGACCATCGTAGAAGGCTACGACGCGCACTCCTGCAGTCGATCCGGTGTACTACTCACCGTCTCCATCGCTGATTGCGTCCCGGTCTTCCTGGTAGCCGAGAACGCGAGGACCGTCGCTCTCGTGCATGCCGGCTGGCGGGGCATCGCAGCGGGGGTCGTGGAAGGGGCTATCGCCCACCTGTTCGCTACCAGCGGAGTCGAGCCGAGCCTGCTCTGGCTTCACTGCGGCCCGTCCATCTGCGGCGACTGCTACGAGGTCGGACCCGAAGTGCATGCCGCGGTCAACCCCGCGGGCGCCAGGCACTATCACGGGGCCCCCATCGACCTTCGGCAGGCGGTCGTTCACCGGGCGATGCGCTTCGGCGTCGACCCCGATCGCATCACAGCGTCGACGATCTGCACGAAGTGCCGGTCAGGCGAGTTCTTCTCGCATCGGGCAGGTTCCGAGGGCCGGCAGCTCGGTCTTCTGGGGATCCGGCCCCAGCGCTGATCACCGCGTCCGAAGCGGCAGGCTGAGCGTGGCCGCTCGGGCTGGGGGTCCCTTGCTCACGCGCGCAAACGCCGCTATATTCAAGACTGATTGGAGTATGCGGCACTCGGCCGAGGCGACCGCTCGTGAAGTGGGGATGCAGTCACCCCACTTTTTTATTTGTCGCAAACGCACCTTCGACCATGGTCGACGAGCTCGAGCGTGATATCGAAGAGCAGGTCGAGCGGCTCGGGTTCGAGCTGGTGGAGGTCGAGCGGGCGGGGGCGCGGACCCGACCGGTGCTGCGCCTCCGGATCGACCGACCCGATTCGGTTCCGGGCCACGGCGTCACCCTCGATGATTGCACGCGCGTCAGCCGTTCGCTGGAGGCGTTTCTCGAGGAACGAGGAGAGGTTCCGGCCCGCTACGTCCTCGAGGTGTCGTCGCCGGGCGTGGAGCGGCCGCTTGTCCGTCCGCGCGATTTCGAGCGGTTCCGGGGGCAGCGGGTCGCGGCGGTCGCTAGGGATCGCTTCCAGCACGGCGGCAAGCGCGTGGAGGGCGAGTTGCTCGGGCGCGACGAAGAGACCGGCCATGTAAGGCTCCGCACGGACGAGGCGGAGGAGCTTTCGATACGAAGCGAAGAAATAAAGAGAATCAACTTGGTTTACCAATGGGGCGGGGGTGGGAACGATACACTCTCGGCTCCGACGCTCAAGGGTGAGAGGAAGAGATGAACAATGCCACCCAGGTGTTGGCCGCTTTTCGAGAGCTGGCACTGAACAAGAACATCTCCCGCGAAGAGTTGCACGACCTGATCAAGGACGGGATCCTCGCGGCCCTCGCCCGTCGGTATGGTCCAAACGTGGAAGCGGAGATCGAGATCGACGAGGATACGGGTCGAATCGACATCACCGTGTTGAAGGAGGTTGTGCAGGAGGTCGAGGACCCTTCGCGCCAGATCTCGCTGGAGGAGGCAAGATGGGATGATCCCGACTTCGAGGTCGGAGACATCCTGGAGGTGCCGGTCGAGTTCGCCGACTTCGGGCGCAACGCGGTCATGGCTGCAAAGCAGCGAATGCTGCAGCGCGTCCGTGAGGGTGAGCGGCAGAAGATCGTCGACGAGTACGCCGACAAGATCGGTGAGCTGCTGTCTGGAGAGGTCCAGCAGGCGGATCGTGGGAAGCTGGTCGTGATGCTGAACCGGAGCCGCGAAGCGGACGCCATCATCCCCTGGAAGGAGCAGAATCCGCGGGAGCGGTTCCGCCAGGGAGAGGCGATCCGCGCGGTGCTGAAGAAGGTCGAGGAGAGCCCGAAGGGGCCGCGCCTCATCCTGTCACGAGCGGATCCGATGTTCGTCGCCGCGCTGTTCCGGCTGGAGGTGCCCGAGATACAGCAGGGAATCGTAGAGATTCGAGGGATCGCCCGAGAGGTGGGTGGGCGCACGAAGCTCGCGGTATCGTCCCGGGACGAGTCGATCGACCCGGTCGGAGCGTGCGTCGGTCTGAAGGGGTCGCGTGTGCGCGCCGTGGTGCAGGAACTTGGTGGCGAGCGGATCGACATCGTGCCGTGGCATCCCGACGTCGAGGTGTACGCGAAGCGCGCGCTGGCGCCGGCCCGCGTCGCCAAGGTGATTTCCGACTACGATCATCGCGTGATCACGGCGATCGTGGATGAGGACCAGCTGTCGCTGGCGATCGGCCGAAACGGACAGAACGTCCGGCTGGCATCGCAGTTGATCGGCTGGGAGATCAACCTGTTCGGCTCGCGGGAGTGGCTGGAACGCGGTGCGGAGCAGGCTCTGTTCGGCGGCGGAAGCTCGCGGGGATCGGAGGATTACGAGACGGCGGACTTCCCGCTCAAGGCCTTGGGACTGCCTCCTGCCACACTGGCGGCTCTGGAGGCGGCCGGGTATACTACGTTCTTCGATGTCATCGATCTCGAGCGTGAGGATCTGCTTCGGATTCCGGCGATCGGACCGGAAGAGGCGGACCAAGTGCTCGCCCTCATCGAGGAGCTGACCGTCGAGGACGAGGCGGGCGAGGCTCCGACGTCGGCTGAGTAACGGAGCAGGGCAGCGGGCTTACGAACCAACGGGATTGTCCGCGGTACCAGCGAACCGGGGAGAGGGGGATCGGGCCCCCGAGCAGAGTTCGGCGCGAGTGGTGCTGAACCTGCTGGGTCTGGGGGCTCGGGCGCGGGCGCTGGTGTCGGGTACGGAGGGAGTTCGGAAGGCCGTTCGCGAGGGTCGTGTCCATCGGGTGATCCTGGCCGAGGACGCAGCCGCTGGTCAACGAGCCAAGCTCATCCCCCTACTCGAGGCCCGGCGGATACCCTCTCACATCGCATTTTCCCGGGATGAGCTGGGGTTCGCCATAGGGCGGGCTCCGGTTTCCGCCATTGGGTTGTTGAACCCGGACATGGCGAAGCGCGTCGGCGAGCTGCTGGCGTCGATGGCATCGCGGGACGACGACAAAGGAGGCAGTAAGACGGATG
>CAZJEH010000142.1:0-329 GCA_964544905.1 uncultured Gemmatimonas sp. | reverse complement strand
TAGCGAAGGAGCTCAACGTCCCGGCAGAAACGCTGGTGCAACTGCTGCGCGAGATGGACATCCCTGTGCGGAGCCACATGTCGCAGCTGGGGGACGAGCACGTCGCGCGACTACGCACCGTCTTGGAGCGTGAGCGGCGGATGGGCCACCTGTCGACGGACCGGGCGATAGAGGCTGCGCTCGAGGAAGCGCAGAGCGGTCCGCGCCGGCGTCGTCGTCGAAGGGTGGAGGACAAGCCCGAGGATGCGGCTGTCGCCGCGAGTGCGGAGGATTCCACCGCGTCGCCCACGGCGGACGCCGCTGAAGCGATGGCTGCCGAAGCCGCGGAG
>CAZJEH010000141.1:0-9231 GCA_964544905.1 uncultured Gemmatimonas sp. | reverse complement strand
CGTTAGGCGGCTTCGAATACTCTACTTATGACACAACAATCTTGCCCGATCTGCCTGGCCCCCGTATCGCCGAGCCTCCGCTACCCCCGGCATGTCTGTCCTGAGTGCGCTTCTGATCCTCGGTCGGCGGACGGTCGGCCGCTTGCGTTCTACAATGTGGACATTTCGGGTGGCTTCGCGGGTCGATACTCCGATACCGGCGAGATTTACAGCGAGCACGTCTGCTTCATCCGGGGAGTTCGGTGCTGGGCGGATGAAGCGCGCTTCGGAGGAATCGTCATCCAAGTACAGCCTACCCTCGCGTGGGAGTCTACCGAGGTAGACACGTTCGACGCACTCGTTCGGACGGCTCCGGAGGACGCAATGGCTTCTCCCACTCGTTCGGTCGTGCCCCTGCTTGACTACTTCCGCGAACCCGGGCAGGCAGTCGCCCGCATCGAACGTCTCATCCAGTTCAATGTGGCTGGACTTCCTCGCCTCACATTCGAATCGGCTCTCCAGGTTCGCCAGGGACGCGGGAAGTCGTCGTATACGGATCTGATGATCCAAGGCGTTGATGGCGCGCTCGCCATCGAGGCCAAGTTCACGGAGCCACGCTATGCGACCGTAGCGGAATGGCTAGGTCCGCAACCGACGTCCAACCGAAGGGCTGTGCTTGCGGGCTGGTTGTCGCTCCTCAACCAATTCGCCCGTTCCGAGGTATCCGTAAACATGGTTCACGACCTTCCGTATCAGCTGATTCACCGTATGGCGTCGGCGTTGGCTCCAGACGTTCGCCATCGCGCGCTCGTGTACTTGGTCTTCGGCGCGGACCCGCACTCATTCTACCGTGAGGATCTCGACTCCATCATGAGGTTGATCGACTCCGAGGACGCCATACGGGCTTTCGTCATCAATGTGCCGCTGACGCCGAGCAGAGCTTTTCGTATCCTCAGGGAACGATGGGATGCCGGCGAGCGCAGCCTCGGCTCAGAGATTCGACAGGCACTTCAGAGCGGACCCCTCTTCATGTTTGAAAGTCCGCGGATCGTTTACGAGAGCCACGGACCCGCGACCGACACCTGATGAAACCGATTCGCACTGTTACGCAGGATGCTCGAGAGCGTTCTGGAGGTGCAGGATGCGTCCTCAGACTACCCCAAGCCGCCTAACTCGGTTTGCATAGGACGGGGAGCTTGGCATGATTCCGAGCAACGTCCTCAACTCCGGGCGTGGCGCTCCCCGCCTCTGAAACCAGGGGGCGGTAGGACGAAGAGCTGGGTCGGCAGCCGGGTCAAGTGTGGCCACGGGGGCTGACCCAGTTCTATTCGCTGGGAGTACGATGATGACTGGGCTCGGCTGGTCTAGCCGCTCACCGTAGCGTGGTCCTGCCGTCCCGCGATCAGCGTCATCGGGGAACCGCACCTGAAGGGATAGGCGCGAGGTCCAGAACCTCGTCCGCTGCAGCGATCCTGCCGGCCCCGCCGGGACGGGTGTCTTGCAGGCGGACTCGCGCAGGGGTGGATCGCGACGAGGCCGCCGGCCGGGCCGACGGCCTCGCGAAAGAGACTACTGCGGGCGACGGAAGAGCCCTACGTAGGCCGCCTTTCCGAGGATGTGGCCCTGCATAGCGGCGAATACGCGATCCCGGGTCTCGAACGGATCCGTCCCGGGGGTGACGTCGAGCCTGGTGTCGAGCGCATAGATCTCGAAGACGTAGTGGTGCTTCGGCCCGTTGGCGGGGGCGCCCGGACCGCGGTAGACAGGTCCGGTCGCGCTGATCTGGAACGCGCCGTTCGGCAGGCGCTCACCGCGTGGAAGCCCTTCCTCGAGACTCGTCACGTCCGCCGGGATGTTCCAGACGACCCAGTGGACCTGGTCCTCGCTGGTACGGTTGCGGGCGACGTCAATGTCGTGCATGTGAAGCACGAAGCTCTGCGTGCCCTCAGGGACGTTCGTCCACGTCAGCGGTGGGGACGTGCCCTCACCGGGCGCTGCGCCCTCCGCGGCCTGACTGTAGCGGACCGGGATATCACCCCCGTCGGGGAAAGCGGTCGTGGACAGCGTCATCGGGGCATTCTGGGCATGCGCGAGCGAGGCGATCCCCAACGTCATGACGGTCGCCAGAACTGCTCGTGTTATCTGCATTTCGTCCTCCTGCGGCTATTGGCTACATCGAATTTGCAGTGATGGCGCGGTAACATACACGTCGGTTTCGGGTGGGTACAGAGCCGCCACGCCTCGGTCGCCGACGGAACATGAGGGGACGGGTCATGAGAGAGTGCATCCTGATCGCGGCACCGAACGAGATCCTTCGAGTCGATCTCCGGGACGGTTCCATTGTACCCGGCGATGCGCCCTCCGGGATCCATCCCACCGATGTCGCCGCCGATCCGTTCGTGCCCGGGCGTGCGTGGATCTCCACCCGCGACCACGGAGTGTTGCGGAGCGACGACGAAGGGCGGTCCTGGCACGGCAGCGGTCTCGCTTCCGAGCGGCTGATGACGGTCGCCCCAAGCCCTGCGAGGCAAGGCCTCCTGTGGGCCGGTGCGGACCCGAGCGCGCTGTGGAGATCCGAGGACGCCGGAGTGAGCTGGGCCGTCCTCCCGGAGTTGAACCGGTTGCCGTCCGCTCCGACCTGGGCATTCCCACCGCGTCCCGAGACGCATCACGTCCGGTGGATCGAGCCTCACCCGTCCGACCCCGGGAAGGTGTGGGTGGCCATAGAGGCCGGCGCGCTGGTCAGCACCGCGGACGGCGGGGCCACGTGGCGCGACAGGGTGCCCGGTGGTCCCTACGACACCCACGAGCTATCGATCCATCGAGACGCTCCGGACGTCCTCCGGGTTGCCGCGGGCGACGGCTACTACGAGAGTCATGACGGCGGTCTGACGTGGTCGTCCCCGAGCGACGGGCTCGAGGTGCGTTATCTGCGCAGCGTGGCCATCGATCCTGGCGACCCGGAGGTCGTGGTAGTGTCGGGCGCTAGCGGCCCTCGGCGAGCATACGTCGCGGGACGGTCGGACGGTCGGGTCTTCCGCCGCGCCGGTCGAGGACATTGGACGAGGGTAGCGGCGGGCTGGCCCGACCCGCCGGGCACCATCGCACCTCTTCTGATCGCGGGGACGGCGCCGGGCGAGTTCTGGGCCGCGGACGAGCGAGGGCTCCATCTCTCCACGGACGCGGGAAGCAGCTGGGAGCTCGCTGCTGCCTTCCACGTCTCTCCCGACCACCTGCGCGGGCTTGCGCTGGTCGGTTGAGCAGTTGAGCAGGCGAAGGAACGCGGGTGGGCGCGCCGGGGGATCCGAAGCGATCGGTGTCACATCCCAGACATTCCCAATGGAGCCAGTCTGTTTCTCGTCCCCGGAGGAGTTCCGCGCCTGGCTCGAGCAGCACCATGCGACGGAGCGGGAGCTGCTGGTCGGGTTCTACAAGACGGCGACCGGCCTTCCGAGCATGCGGTGGGCGGAGTCCGTCGACGAGGCGCTTTGCTTCGGCTGGATCGACGGGGTCCGGCGGACCGTCGACGCCGAACGCTACACGATCCGCTTCACGCCGCGGAGGCCAGGCAGCAACTGGAGTGAGGTCAACATCCGCCGCGCGCAGGAGCTGACGCGTGAAGGCAGGATGCGTCCGGCGGGACTGAAAGCATTCGAAGCGCGACGTCACGACCGCTCCGGTGTGTACTCCTTCGAGCAGCGGAAGGCCGCCGAATTGACCGCGGACGAGATCGCGGCGTTCCGCGCCAACGCCGCCGCGTGGAGCTTCTGGGAGAGACAGCCAGCAGGCTACCGGAAGACGGCCACATGGTGGGTGGTCAGCGCCAAGCGTAACGGTACGCGTGCTCGGCGGCTCAGGACACTGATCGCCGATTCGGAGGCAGGGCTACGAATCGGTCCGTTGCGTCGCTAGCGTGGCTTCCCGGCCTACCGCCATCGACGTGATCTAAACGAGATGACGATGATCGTCCACCTGATCGACGGGACCTACGAACTGTTCCGCCATTTCTACGGCCTACGGCGGTTCCGCAAGGATGACCCTCCGCTCGGGGCTGTGCTGGGAGTCCTGCGAACGGTCGTCGAGATGATCGAGGACGGGGCGACCCACGTCGGCGTGGCCACCGATCACGTCATCGAGTCGTTCCGAAACTCGTTGTGGCCCGGGTACAAGACGGGGGCGGGAGTCGAGCCAGCCCTCCTCGCTCAGTTCCATCCCCTGGAGGAGGCCCTGAGAGCGATGGGGGTGGCCGTGTGGCCGATGGTCGAGCTGGAAGCCGATGACGGGCTTGCCTCCGCCGCGGCGATCGCCGCGCGAGACGACCAGGTACAGAAGGTCTGCATCTGGACACCGGACAAGGATCTCGCGCAATCTGTGCGCGGGGACCGGGTCGTTCAGGTGGACCGGCGCGGCAAGGCGATCCGCGACGAGGCCGCCGTGACCGCGAAGTTCGGCGTGCCGCCGCTGCTCATCCCCGACTACCTCGCCCTCGTTGGTGACTCCGCGGACGGTTACCCGGGCATTCCCGGCATCGGGGCGGGCACGGCGGCGCGACTCATCAACCGATTCGGCGCCATCGAGCAGTTCCCGCCAGATACGCTCGGCGATCGGCGGGAGCTGGCGCTGCTGTTCAAGGATCTCGCTACCCTGCGAACGGACGCGGCGCTCTTCGAGGACGTCGAGGAGCTGCGGTGGCGCGGGCCGTCGCCGGGCTTCGCCGGCTGGGCTGAGGCGGCGAACGACGGGCGGCTCCTCGCCCGTGTCGACAAGGCTGCCGCCAAGGTCGATTCCGGCTGATGCTGTCTCGCAGGGTCATTGTCCGACAAGCGCGTGGTCCAACGTACTCTCACGAGTCGTGGTACCCGATGTGCCCGAGTTTCCGGGTCACGCGGGTTGGGACGCATACGCGGTTCCCGACCAGCATGTCGTCGCGTGAACCCGCGCGCCGTCGCCCGGGAAGTCAGCCCGAATCCGGCATGGTCCAGCGACGGGCCAGGTCGGCGCCCGGGAACTTTCGAGGACAGCGCGGAGGAGGTCTTGATGGCCGGAACGTACAGGCCGGCGGACTACAACAACGTCTCTCCCTATCTGATCGTCGATGGGGCTGCGCGGACGATCGATTTCCTGGTCCGCGCGTTCGGCGCGACCGAACTGCGCCGCTACCCGGCGGCGGACGGCAAAGTGATGCACGCGGAGGTGCGGATCGGTGATTCCGTGATCATGATCGCCGATGGCAACGAAGCCTGGCCGCCAACCGGCGCACATGTACACGTGTACGTCCCGGACGTGGATGAGACCTACCGGTTGGCCCTGGCCGCCGGCGCCACGTCGGTCCAGGAGCCGACAAGGAAGGAAGACGAGGACAAACGCGGTGGAGTAAAGGATCCGGGCGGGACAACCTGGTGGATCGCGACTCGGGTCGGGTAATCCGCCTCCCGCTGTTCCGTAGCCGCACCTCTTCGGATACGATGGACGATGCCAAGATCTTCGGGCCAGGTGGCGCGGACCTCCGACGGCCGGCTTTCAGGAGCGTTCGCCGATGAGTGATCGGTACGTCGCCCTGCTGAGGGGCGTGAACGTAGGCGGGCGGGGCATCGTCCCCATGGCGGAACTCCGCGCGCTGGCGGAGGAGCTCGGGCTACGCGAACCGCGCACTTACATCCAGAGCGGCAACCTCGTCTTCGGGGCAGACAGCGAACCTGCGGAGCTGGAAAGCGAGCTTGAGCGCGGCATCCGAACGCGGTTTGGTGTCAACACCTCGGTGCTGGTCCGGACGGCCGCCGATTGGGCCCGCTATCTGTCCAGCAATCCGTATCCGGAGGAGTCCAGGGAGACGCCGAAACTCGTCATGATCGCCCTTTCCAAGCGACCACCGGCGCCGGCGGCAGCCGAAGAAATCGAACGGCGAGGTCGCGGCGGCGAGCGGGTTGCCCTCGCAGCGGGAACGCTCTGGGTGCACTACCCGCAGGGGATGGGCAGGTCGAAGCTGACGCCCGCCATCCTCGATCGCGCGGCGGGGTCGCCGGTGACGACTCGGAACTGGTCGACGGTCCTGAAGCTGGGCGAGCTCCTCGAATCGATCGACGGCTAGTCGCGAAGCGATCGACACCGCCCGGCTTGGAATCCGGAGCGCCTTCCGGTCCCGCGGACGAGTGATCCGGCGGAAGGCATGGGACGGTCGCCGTGCTGGCATGGGCGCGACGGATGATGAATCAGGCGCGTATCGACGATCATCTCGAGGATCGTCTATCGGCGCTGCTGCGATTCGGCCAGACTGCCCGCCCGCGATGCCTCGTGGGGTGGGGACGGCGCCACTGACCCATCCCGCCATGAACCGCCCACCCCGAGTCCCCCGTGGGGGTCAGCCGGAGGGGTCAGCAACCTCTGTGATCCTTTGCGCCTCTGGACGCTCCACCCGAGCTACCTCGATGCCCGCGGACTCATCGCGGTCTGGCGTGAGGCGCTCCTCGCCCAGAAGGTTCTCGCCGGCGGAACTCGAGGCTATCGGAACCACCCTCAGCTGATCCGATTCCGCGCGACCGAGGACCCGGCAGCTTCGATCGCGGCATACCTGCTCGCCATCGCCGATGAGGGACGCCATCGCGGCTACGCTCTCGACGTCAGGAGAATCCTCACGGAACCCCTCTGGGCCCCTGTCCTCGCAACCACTGGCCAGCTCCACTACGAGTGGGAGCACCTGATGGCGAAGCTCGCCCGGCGGGCTCCCTCCTTCTCGGCTACCGGCCAGCCGTCCCGGATCCTGCCGCACCCCCTCTTTCACATCGTTGAAGGACCAATCGCCGAGTGGGAAGTGGGCGCGGGCCGAGGCAAGTAACTGGGGGCCCTCTGATCCTGACACATCATCATTCCCGCAACGATGGCTCGCGTTATTTTGCGTCCATGGGCTTTCCCGGGCGCGCCAACTACGAGGGAGGCAGTCATGAGCACAGTCGTGTACGAGCGACAGTCGGCGGCGGTGGAGGACATCCTCCAGCGAGTTCGCGAGGTCGTGCCTGCCGTGAAATCCCGCAGACAGGATATCGAGCAGTCCCGGCGCCTCCCCCGGGACCTCGTCGACCAACTCTCGGCGACGGGAATGTTCAGGCTGGGCATCCCGCGGTCACTTGGCGGGGAAGAGGCGCATCCGGTCGATCTGCTGAGCGCCATCGAAACCGTCGCTACCGCCGACGGCTCCGCGGGGTGGTGCGCGATGATCGCTATCGCGAACGGGGCCTCGGCGGGGTTCCTCCGGGAAGCGGGGGCGCGAGAGATGTTCGCGGACCCTGACGCGCCGACCTCGGGGATCGCGGCTCCTTCAGGCAGCGCCGTCCGCGTCGACGGAGGGGTCGAGGTGACCGGCCGCTGGAGCTTCGCAAGCGGGATCACGCACGCGGACTGGCTGTGGGCGGGGGCCATCGTCATGGAGAACGGCGCCCCGCGGATGACGTCGCGCGGGCCGGAAATCATCCACGTGTGCATGCCCACCCGCGACGTCGAGATACACGACACCTGGTACGTCAGCGGGCTCAGCGGGACCGGCAGCAATGACTTCACCGCGACCCGCGTGTTCGTCCCCGAGCGCCGCATCTTCAACCTCATGGACCCCTCGACCCACCGGCCCGAGCCGCTCTACCAGCTGCCCCCGCTCGGCTTCTTCGCGGCCGAGGTCGCCAGCGTGAGCCTGGGAATCGCTCGCGCGGCCATCGACGAACTCGTCGCCGTCGCCCAGACCAAGGTGCCGACGCTGTACAGCGTCCCACTGGCGGAGAAGGCGACCACCCAACTAAGCGTAGCGCGCGCCGAATCTGACCTTGCCGCCGCTCGCCTGTTCCTGCATGACACAGTGCGAGACATCTTCGACACCCTCGCCGACGGGAGGCAGCCCACGCAGCGACAGATCGCAAGGTGCCGCTTGGGATCCCTCCAGGCCGCCGAGACCGGTGCGAGGATCGCGCGTGAGGTCAACGTGATCGCCGGTGGAAGCGCCCTCTACTCGAGTTCGGATCTCCAACGGCACGCGCGGGACGCCGAGGCGATCCTGCACCATTTCACCGTTGCCCCGCACAACTGGGAGGAGGCCGGTCGCGTTTTCCTCGGACGGGAACCGACGGTCCCACTCTTCTAGGATACTGACTGGCAGCGGGGGACGATCTGCGTCCCCTCGCCGCATGGTCCGATAGCAGGTTGGGAAGTCCTACATCCAGCTGCGAAGTCGACCGCCCGGCATCGACCGGCTTGGGAGCGGACGTCCGACAGAGTGAGAAGGGGAGTTCCAGATCGAGGTCGGTCTCGGCTCGATCATCATCACCGTATTCACCAGCAGCGCCTGCGCGTGATCCGCCCTTTTCGTTTCAACCATCCCCTGCCGATCGGTCCGCTTTCCCACAACCGTTGCTCCCCGACGACCCGTCGCCAGTCCACGGCGTGTCTTCGCGTGAGGTAGGCGGTCGCGGCAGCCGCCAAAGCCAGCAGCAAGAAAATCACCGGAACGATCCAGACGAGCACGGGGTGCTCTCGAGCGAGAGCTGAGGGTACGCCGAACGCCCCCGCTATGTATCCGATCAGCGGCGCCAGTGCCAGCACGGCCACGAGCGTCGTCTTCCACCTGACTTTTTCCATTACACAACCCCTATCCGGCTCGGCGCGCCCGGACGGAACCTCCGCCCAGGCGCGCCGTCCCATCACGACACGGCGCCCAGCAGCCCGATCATCGCTCCGATCAGGGCGATGTCCGCGGCGAGGATGGCGGCCAGGAACGGAATTCCGCCCACGATCTCCAGCATCTCCTCCTGCGAAAGCTCTTCCACTCCGGCAACGGCAAGGGTGTTCATCGTCGGCTCCCTGTAGAGGTTCTATGTCATCCAGCGTTTGCGGTGTCGCACGGCCGTGCAGGGGAGATTCTAACGACGGCTGAGCGGCGAGCCTTGACGTCGTTCAGGTCAGGATTGCTGTTTCCGACATACCCACCGCAGCACCGGATCGTAACCGTGGGATACGTCCCTCGAGACGAGGCGATCCCCGTCGGTGTCGCTGGCCGAACACCTCATGATGTGCCAAAACTGCCGACCGTCCGTTGTCTCGCCGAATTGACCGACCCAGTTGCGCTGGGTGCGCCGAAAACCACTCGTCATCCCGGCCTGCGAGAGTGTGTCAGAACTGTCGATCCCGGTCCGTCACACTCGCAAGGAACCGTGAACGGCCTACTTCGCTACCGTTCCCACCAACGTCGTCCCGGCGCAGGCCGGGACCCATTAT
>CAZJEH010000140.1:0-9473 GCA_964544905.1 uncultured Gemmatimonas sp. | reverse complement strand
GGGACGGTAGCGAAGTAGACCGTTCACGGTTCCTTGCGAGTGTAACGGACTGGGATCGACAGTTCTGACACGCACTCCTGCGCCGGGGATGACGACGCGCGGGACGTAGCGGAGGCCGTCACGGCTTCGTCCCAGCGTGACGCGCCGGGATCGACAGTATCAACAAAGCCTCTTCGCTGGGGATGACGAGGGGGAAGCGTGGCTACGATGAAGGACGGAGGGGTGCGGGATTGAGAAACGCCAGGCTCGACCGGATCGCCTTGGTGTTGATCTGGCTGGTCGGCTTCGCGGCAGTTCCCGTCGCCGAAGCGCAGGAATACACCGAAACGCGGTTGTCTTCGGTGGTCCACGTGAACGGGCCGTCGATTCTCGCCGGGTCGCCCCTTCTGCAGGAACCCGCGACAGACCCCGATCCCATCCTCCTCACTGGCCGATCCGGCCTCTCCGCTTGCCACGGTGCGACGTACACCGGCATTGTGGCCGCCTCGTGTTCGTACCTCGACCAGCCCACGCCCCGAACGCCATCTGCCGCCCGGGTGAGGCTCGACTCCAACATGATGCTGCGACAGGGGATCGCCGGTGCTGCCGGGGGACTGGGGGGAGCCCTGCTGCTCGTGTTGCCAGCGGCCATCGCCGAGCGGGGCGGACAGGACGTCTCGGGCGACGTGACTGCGGTTCTGGCGACGATCGGCTACATGGGCGGCAGCGTCCTGGGCGTCCAGTACTACAGCCGCAGGCAGGGACTGACGGGGTCGTGGTGGGGCACCCTCGGGGGAGCGGTCCTCGGCGGTCTCGGTGGTTCGTTGTTCGTGCTCACGGTTCCGACGGGAGCCGTCCTCGGCTTCACCCTGGTCTCGGAAGACTGGCTTCCCTGATCCCGGAATTTTCGACCGTTCCAGCCGGCCTGGGCGTCGCGACGAGAGCGACGGCGTCACGCAGGGATCACTCGATCCCGACGGTGCGCTGGAGGTGGCGGATGTACGCCGTGATCTGGGCGACCTGCCCGCGGTCGACGTTCGGGACCGGCGGCATGTCGCCGAACTGCCAGTGGTGCGCCTGGACGCCCCGCTCCGCCGCCATGACGAAAGCGATGTCCGCGTGGTGGTTCGGCTCGTAGATGATGTGGATGAGCGGCGGTCCGCTGTCCGTCCCCAGGCCGCGGCTTCCGTGGCAGCTCGCACAGTTGGCGTCGAACAGCGCTTCCCCCTCCCTGACCGATTCCGGGATGTCAGCCGCCAGCACGGTTGCGGCGATGTCTTCCGGTGTCCGCTCGCCGTTCTCCGTCGCACAGCCCGCCAGGGCGAGTAGCGCCAACAGCCCGCTGAGGCGGGTCCACGCAGGCCTCATCATCACTGCGTGGCTGATCGAGGCTGGGCCGGTGCCGCGTCCGCCGCGTGGACAGGCGGTTGTATCGCCACGAGGATGGCCGTCAGCAGGATGACGACGGCCGCCGCGGCGAGCTCAATGCCTCCGCTCCTCCGCAGCTGCCGATCGGCGCCGGGCTGGTCCATCGCCGGTCGCATCCGCCTCCAGTTGTAGGCACCGAGCGCGACGACGACCATGACGACGAGGATCTTGACCGTCAGGACGCGTCCGTAGCTGGTCGTCCACAGGTCCGTCGGGGAGGAGAGCTGGTACGAAGCAGCGATCAGCCCTGTTGTCGCCAGGACTCCTGCCGACAGCATCGCGAGCGGCGAGAACCCCTGAACCAGCGCCGCCAGCACGATTCCGCTCCGGTCGTCGCCGATAGCGCGGGCCGCGGGGATCCCGACGAACAGGATCGCTGCCAGGGTCCCGATCCAGAGGCCGGCGCCGGAAACGTGCAGCGCATCAGCGACGTGTGGGAGACCGGCGGGCCCGCCGGTAGCCGCGGCGTGCCCCGAGAGGCCGGGGCTGATCACCAGCATCAGGGCACCCAGCGCCGCGACACCCCATCCCCAGCGGGCGCCTCGCCGCGCGACCAGGAGACCAGCGGCGGCGAGCACGCAGCCGGATGCCTGGACCAGCCACCCCTTTCCCCACAGGGTGTCCAGCAATATGGACATTCCCTCCATGCCGGCACCACCCCCGAAAACGACGAGTGACTGCGCCAGCAGCCGAAGGGGGATGATGATCGTGAGCAGAAGCGCGCCCGCCAGGCCGAAGCCAGCGGCTCGTCGTGAAAGACCTGCGGAGATATCGGCACCGAAACGTTCTGCCCCGATCCGGGCCACGACGATCGCGAGCCCCAGCGAGCCCAAAATCACGACCGTCCCGATGTACATCAGCCAGCGGATGGCGGTATAGGGAGCCGAGAGGCTCGTCCGGCTACCCGCCACCTCAGGCCGCTGTCCGTCGGAGGCCCCTGCCTCGCCCACAGGAGCCGCGCCGACGGTGTCCTCATTCTCCCCGTGCCTGGCGGAGTCCGGGTCGACGCCTCCCGTCACGGCCAGCCCCGCCGCGCCGGCCTCGATCGTGAACGTGAACTCACCCCGCACGGGGTGACCGTCCAGTCCCACGGCCTGCCACACTACCCGATACTCGCCAGCCACCAGCCGCCCCTCGATCGGCACTGTCAGGACGTGGCCGTCGTCCTCGAGCGCGAGCGGGCCGCGAAGGCCCTCCTCGCCCGCGGGATCGCTCAGGCTGACCGCCGAAACGGCCACCTCCACCGGCTCCGTAAACTCCAGCCGGATCGCGGTGGGTACGGTCGTCAGACGTTCGTTCTCCGCGGGAGATGATGCGCGTAGAGCAAGGTGTCGGGCACTGAAGGACCGGAGGGGTACGGCGGCCGAGAAGAGGGGAACGGCGACGAGAAGCAGCAGGGCGCCGGCCCGACGAAGCAGCCTCCCGGTCCGGGCGCTACCCGGCACCATCCCTCGGTAACTCGGCCGTTCCCGCGCTGGCACGGGCGAGGCCGCGCGATCGATCCCACGGACTGAGCTCATTCCGCCCGAGTGGTCGCCTCCCGGCCACTCGCCTGCTGAACCGCGATGCGGAAGAGGCGCGAGCGGAAAGGAACGGGATCGTCCTCCGTCAGAGCTTCGGGGATGATCTGCCGTATCAGCTCGACACCGGTCGCCCAGGCCTCGCGCTCCCACGGCGCGCCCTCCGGTGAGAGGATGTAGAGTCCGCCACGTACGACCACGCTCCGCCAGTCGAACAGTCCATCGACCTCGTCGACCTGAAAGGCGACTGGCCACCAGCGCTCGCCCACCCTGTCCAGCCGGCCGCCAGCCGCCGTCCGCCCGTAGAGCCAGTCGTCGTGGTAGGCGTAGTGAACGGGAATGATCTCGATCTGGTTCGAACGAGAGTATCCCACTCGACCGATGTGGTTCCGGGCGAGCACCTCGCGAATCCGGGCGTCGTCGAGGTCGATGAACCGTGGCTGGACGGTCGTGGTCACCCGTGCGACTCCTTCTCGAGCAGCGGAACGACAAGCACGTTCGATGGCGCGCCACGCACGATCGCCTCGGCGACGCTGCCGAGCAGCAGCCGGTCCACTCCCCGACGCGAGTGCGTGCCCATCACGACCAGATCCGCGCCCCAGCTTTCCGCTTCCGCCAGGATCTCCGCGACCGGATCACCCTTCCGCACCATCCGGGTCATGCGCGCGAATCCGGGAGCAACGCGGTCAGCGAACTCCTCCAGCTCCCGGCCGGCCACCTCGTCCAGCAGACGCTGCTCGAGCGGTAGCTGAAGCAGCGACTTGTGGATCACCATCAGCAGCCGCACCTCGAAGTCCTCTCCACCGGCCCGGCCGAGCCGGAGGCCGGCCTTCAGAGCCTCGGCGCTCTGATCGGACAGGTCCGTCGCCGCGAGGATCTTCCGCGGGACCACCGGCACGTCCGGACGCATCATGAGGACCGGCACCGGCGAGCGGCGGATGAGCATCCGAATGGTCGAACCCAGCAGCGACAGCGGGAAGGTCCCGTGCCGCGACGAGCCGACGATAATCATCCCCGCATCGACTTCCTCGGCGACCTGGAGCACCGCCGGCACCGGCGGGCCCGCGACCGCCCGCGGGTACACATCGGCGCGGGTCGTGACGTTCCGCACCTGTTCCACCAGCGCCGTCTGGATGTCGCGTCCGAAGTTCTCGAGCGCTCCCTCCCCGAGGTAACCCGAGCGAGCGTAGGCATCCAGCAACGGGTCCGAAAGCACGTAGCCGTGGACCACGTGCAGCGGAACGCCCAGCCGCCCGGCAAGCTCCACCGCCGGCCTCAACACACGGTCCTGGTTCCGGACCGACTCCACCCCCACCACGATAGCCTTGGCCTGTGTCGTCATCTGAGCCTCACAGTTGATGGCTTCCCTGCCTCCACGGCCAATCTAGCCATCCGGCGCCGGTTGAACATCGGGGAAAGGACGATGCGGATGTGGTGTGTTCCACGTGGAATCTCGAGCGCGCTTTTCGGGAATCCCCCGACTGGCTCCGGCCCACGTGCCGCGCCGCTCCCGCGGGACGCCTCGGGCACCCGTCTCCCCCTGCCGCGAGCAGCTCGGTCAGCTCGCCCCCGACACAACCCCGGGAGCCCTGCACGATCGATGCAGCTGATCCGACGCGCTCGACCTCGCTCGAGCGGACGAGGGTCCCCCCGTAGCAAGGGGTCTCAAGCAGAGCTGACGTCGCGGCCAGCCTGGCCTCGATCAACCGTCATCAGGCCAATCCAGGCTCGCCCACCCACTCGGTGACCGTGCAGCCCAAAGGATGACGCTCGCGCCAGCACAGATGTACTGCTCCGGGGCGGTCCCGCTTTCAACTCGGCACCCTCCGCCTTTCCGCGCCTCCACGTGATCCAGCGACCCGCCGGCCCGACGCGGCAGCGCCTATTCGACCCGGATCACCGCGATTCGGAACTGATCGCTCGGCGCGTTCCCCGTGACCGTCGTCGCCGTGATCCGGGAAACATACCCGCCGAGGGTGTTCACCTCCACGTACCCGCTCGTTCCGGCGAGAAGGCCCATGCTCAGGTCCTGCGTCGGGCCCAGCCTCTCCACCTCCAGCGGGAAGACGTCGAAGATCAGCGGAAGGAAGCTGCGAAAATTCCAGCTCGCCTGCTGGAACCGCGGGCCGAGTGTGGGGATCTGGTCATCCGTGTAGACGCTGATCCCGAACTCCTGCACCACGTCGATCGCGTCCCGCCCGAGCACGGCATCGAGGTTGGCGAACCCGACCTCCGGATTGTCGACGAGGAGCTGGAAGAACTCCGCGTCATCGAGCCCGGAGAGGTCGGCCGCGTAGCGCAGGAACGCCCAGGTCGCTCCCCTCGATTCCAGGTCATCCTCACCCGACACCGGCGACTCGCTGGTGATCTTGTCGAGGTAGAGACCGTACCGGGCCAGGTTCTGCACCATGAACCGGTTTATCGCATCGAACAGAGCCTGGCTGGTGAGGTCTTCGAAGTCGAGGTTCGACCGCGGTTGCAGGCCCGATGCGGCGTAGAAAAGCAGCTCCTCGGCCATGTGCGCGAGCCCCTCGTCGAGCCACGTCGTCTCCAGCGCGGTGGCGTCGGTGACGTAGATTCGCCTGCCGGCATTGATCAGATGCTGATACTCGTGCGCGATCGTGGCGACGGCCGAGTTGAACACGTTGCTCCGCGCGTGGCGGACCGGGCTCGCTTCGCCGTTCGGGTCCGGCACGAGCAGGAAGAAGATCTCCGCCTCGTTGGAGCCGGGACAACCCGCCGCCTGCGGCACCAGATCGCGAACCCAGAAGAAGCCGCTGATGAAGCCCTCCGCGGCGGTCTCCGTCAACTCGTTGACTGCGCGCGTGAAGAAGGCGACGACCCGCCCGTTGTCGTCGATGTCCGTCGGCTGGCCGAAATGCCCGACAACCGTCGGCTCGATGAGCAGATCGAACTCCCGCGCGAATGCCTCGTAGTCCTGCCGGGTGAAGCCGCCCGACGGGTTGTTCACGTCAGCCACGACGATCACCCGCTCCCCGATGGCTTCCACCCTGCCCGAACGAAGGTCGATGCCCTGGCAGAACCGGGACACTACGGCATCGGCGTTGATTTCGACCACCGCTCCGACCTCCGCGTTCTGTCCGCCGAGCGGCCCCTGGAGTGATAGCCGGGGTCGGCTGCGAATGGCCTGCCGCACGGCGCCGCTGGCGAGCACGGGTCGGGCGGCATCGGTCATCCGCATGTGCAGCCGCTCGTGCAGCGCCCAGTTCGCGACGGGCGCCACGGTCTCCGAAAGAGGAACGCGGTCTCGCGAGAACGAGGGTCCCGCGTTCGCGGCCACATTCGACCCGGTGAGCCGGAACTGGAAGTTCCCGTCGGTTTTCGAGGCGTGGAACGGGATGTACATGTATCTTCGCGCGTCGCGCTGCCCGCCCAGCACCACCTGACTCGCCTCCTCGCCGCTGAGCATCAGCATCTCACCGACGTCGAGACCGCCCAGCAGGTTGAACACGCCCTTTTGGACCCGGCTCGAGGTCGGGTCTTCCTCGCACCCGACCAGGCCGAGTAAACCCAGCAGCAGCCAGAATCTATGTGACTTCATGCTCATCGCGGTCAGAGGCGGAAGGCCACACCGATCTCGATTCCCACGCCGGACACATCGGTGGACGCCTCTGGCGCGAAGCTGAAATCGAATGTCGTCGGAACGAACAGGTAGCGGACGGCCGGCATGAACTCGAGTCGCCCGATGGCACCAACGGGAATCCCGAAGGATGCTCCGGCGGTTGCGGAGAAACCGAGCGAGGAGGATGAGGTCATCCGATCGCCGGCAGACGAGAACGCGAGGGTCTGATAAAGAAGTGCGCCCTGGAACCAGGGAGAAGCGCCCACGAAGGGCTGAGGCGTGGTTACGCGAAGTCCACCCTCCGCTCCCTCGAGCACCATCTGGCTGTCGAGGATATTGGCCTCGCACTTCGGACAGTCGAAACGGGTTTGGCTGTACGAGGCGACGACCGCGATGAGTGGTGACACTTCTACCCGCCCACCGACGCCGAAGGACGGACCGCCCTCCGCGCCCGGCCCGTCGACGGATGCGAAGCCTCCCACTGGCAGCGCGTACCCGATGCGCGCCTCGATCGCGATCGGCACGGGCAACTGGGCGAAGAGGTGGGTCGGACGAAGTCCCGACATGTGCACACGCCCCAGCACTCTCGGCGCCATTCTTTTCCTGTGGTAGGGTGAGGCGCCGGTCGGCGCTGGTGATAGGATCGGGTGAGCCGGTGAGCAACGCAGCTTTCACACCCTTCGACAGGGTCGCGTGGCAGGGCAGCTCACGCTGACGCTGATGCCGTCGCTACTTCTCGCTCAATCTCGCACGACCCGGTGGCTTTCCTCGAGCCGAAGGATCTCGAGAGCGGCCTCGAATGTGACGCGCCGATCCATCGCGAGCGCCTGTGCCTCGATCCAGATCTCGCGCAGGACCACGTCCCCGACGCGCGGCGACAGGGCTTCGCGCTCCATCCGTAGCTCCGCTACCCGCGTAGCGAGCTCGATGAGATCCGGCGGGATGTCGTCGCGAGGCGCGGGTCTCGCCGCCCCTGCCGTAAGCGGTGTTCGGCCGTCGTCATGCGGGCTGGGCGATACGGGGCGCGGCGCCGGAAGCATCGACGGATTATCGGCGATCCGGATCGCGTAGGTACCGGGCGTGAACGGCTGCCACCACTCTAGCAGCTTGCCCTGCAACTCCCGGAGCAGCTCCCTCACCGCCTGCGCGACCGCGGAAGGCGGCCGTCCGGGGCGGACCGCCCGCTCGACGATCAGCAGGAACTCGCCGCCGGGCTCCTCGTGCGCTCTCGACTGGATCCAGTGCAGAGCGCGTTCTCGCGCGACCAGAGGACCCTCACCATGCACGTCGAGCCGGCGGGACGGCGGATAGTGCGCCCTTTCGTACTCGCGCTGCAACTCCGTCAGACCGGCCATCGAAGCTCCTTTGCCCGAGGGAACGGGCATTGCAACCCGGACGGATCGTGGCAACCGACAGCGCTCCCGGGAAGAAGCAACATGAGCTACTACGATCGGCAGTACCGCCCGAACCGGTACGATCGGCCGAGTCGGCGCGCGCCGGGCTACGGAGCCGATTTCGTCGACCGTCGGCGCCAGCCGCGACCGCCGCGCGTCACCTCGGCCTACAACCGTGACTACACCTGGCCGGAACCGGCGCCGCCCCGATTCAATCCCAACCCGTTCGGTGGCGATGTCCGGGACCGGATCGCGGGCGTGAGGTCGGTTCGCTACCCGTACATCACCCGTGGCGGGACGTGGACGCGACGCGGGGCGCCCGACCTTCCGCCGTACGACCTCCCGGACTACCGCCCGCCCTACGGCGGACGGTACCCGGACGAGCTCTGATCACACTCGGCGCGGGATGGAGCGCGCAGTCGCTCCATCCCAATCAACCTTACCGTGTCCGGTCAGGCCGGAAGGCCGAGAACGCCGGTCAGAAGGCCCGGAATCGGGACTCCTGTCCTGAAACCGAAGCCCGATGCGGAGCAGTGGCTCCGGACTGAAGCAGCTCAGCTCGAGATCGGCCGCGCACGGTACCTAGGCCGCCCGCCCTCGCACACCGGAAGAACCGATCCGTCGCCGGGCGCCTCGCCCACGCCGCTGGTCGACCCTGACGCGCCCATTCCCGCCTCGCCGGCGGATCGCCAGCACGTCCTCCAGCGTACCCCCCTCGTCGCTCCACTGATCCTCCGCCGGGTCGTACGCCGTCGTCGCTGATACCCTCCTTATCTCACGCTTCACCGCTTCAGCGCTGACGCCCCACAGCAGCGCCAGGATGGCCAGGAGCTGTGAAACCATGCCCTCGCACGTGACCTCGTCATCACCCGCTTCGGCGGTCGCGGTGCGGAGCCGGGAGTCAGTTCCTTCGTCGAAATGCCGCCCGCCGACCGACCTGAATCGGGCGTCGAGCGCCGCCAGCGTCCTGCGTGCTGCATAGCGACGGCGGTGTAGCGATCGTCCGCTACACCGTCGCCAGCTGGCCGCCGCGGACCAGTCCAGCGCGGTTCCGCTCTCGCACAGGATCGCGAGCGCCGCATACAGCTCGGCGAAGATCCTCGGATCCACCTCCCGGATGCTCGCCTGCGAAAGGGCGGAGAAGTAATCCAGCAGCCCGGCGATGCGCCCTGGACGCATCAGGAGGAACGGGATGAGATCACGGCAGCCCCGCTCCCGATTGCAGCGCGCGCACGCGGGTACGATGATCCGCACGTCTCTCCGTCTCCCGCCCCGGGCACGGGGGATGACGTGCTCACGCGTCAACGGTCCATCCGGCTGCGCCTGTGCCCGGCAGTACGCGCACCGTCCCGCCTCTATGTGCCACTCAAGCTCCGATCTCAGGGTCCGTACGGGGTTCCGTTTGCGAGATCTGTTTCCGGGGAACTTCGCCACGAAAGAACCTCCTCGAAAAGCGGGGGGCAGGGTCCCACGAGAATCGCTAACGCATTGTCCCTTCACGCCTTACGTCAAGACGGATCCACGGCACCACCCGGGAGCGGCCCATCCTGCGCTTCGAGGAAGAGCGGC
>CAZJEH010000139.1:0-9574 GCA_964544905.1 uncultured Gemmatimonas sp. | reverse complement strand
CTCGACGCGCACCTGGAGCAGGACACGACGAGTCGTGTGGCCTGTGAGGTCCTGTGCAAGGAACACCGTGTCGTTCTGGCGGGCGAGATCACCTCGGACGCCGACGTCGACTACGAGGCCGTGGTGCGGGGCGCGATCGAGCAGATCGGCTACGTCTATGAGGACCAGGTATTCCGGGCGGATTCCATCGAGCTGCTCAGCTTCCTGACCCAGCAGTCGCCGGAGATCTCTCAGGGGGTAACCGCGGAGACGTCGCTCTCCGGCGATCAGGGTGCGGGTGACCAGGGCATCATGTTCGGATATGCGACCGACGAGACGCCGGAGTTGATGCCGCTGCCGATCCTGCTTGCCCACCGACTCGCGGCCTCCCTGGCTGCTCACCGCAAGAACGGAACGGTCGACTGGCTCCGCCCCGACAGCAAGACCCAGGTTTCCGTCCTCTATCAGGACAACACGCCCGTTCGGGTGACCGACGTGCTGATCTCGACGCAGCACGCTGCCTCTGTCTCGACCGACACCATCCAGGAGTTCCTCAAGACGAGCGTGATCCCCCAGGGGCTGGACGGCTGGTATCACGACGACCTGAACGTGATCGTCAACCCCACCGGCAGCTTCGTGCATGGGGGGCCGTCGGCGGATGCGGGGGTCACGGGCCGCAAGATCATCGTCGACAGCTATGGCGGGATGGGTCGTCACGGAGGTGGAGCCTTCAGCGGCAAGGATCCGTCGAAGGTGGATCGTAGCGGTGCCTACTTCTGCCGCTTCGTCGCCAGGCAGGTGGTGAAGGCCGGGATCGCTCGGAAGGCGGAGGTGCAGGTCGCGTACGCGATCGGGATGGCCAGGCCGATCTCCGTCAAGGTCGATACGTTCGGGACCGGTGACGAGCGGGCGGCCGCGGAGTACGTGCGGGAAAACTTCGACTTCCGACCGCGCGCGATCATCGAGCGGCTGGATCTGCTTCGCCCGTTCTATCGCGAAACCACGAACTATGGGCACTTCGGGAAGCCGAACCTGCCCTGGGAGGCGTGACGCGACGGAAGGGACCGCACACGGCCGAACCTGGGCCAACCGGGAGATCGATAGACTGGGAGCCGAGATCCGCCATACAGTGGGCGGACTTCGGCTCCTCGGCTTCTGGGGCCTACCTACTTCTCTAGCTGTGCGCTGAATCCTTCCCGCGCCGCGCGGTACGCTTCGCCGATCATCTGCGCATCGACCGAAAGGGCGATCAGCTTGAATCCCGCACGTGCGTAGTCGCCCGCCGCGTCGAGGCTGTTGCAAAAGATCGCCGCGTATCGACCGGCCTCGGTCGCGGTGGTCCTGATCTGGTGGGCGAACGCCTCGACCCTGGGGTGACGAAGCTGGCCCGGTACGCCGAGTGCCTGCGACAGATCCACGGGACCTACGAATACCGCCGTGACACCCGGTACTCGCACGATCTCCGCGATGTTGCCGATCCCTCGCTCCCCTTCCACCAGCAGTATCACCGACGTTTCGGAGTTCTGCCGGGCCTCCCAGCCGGGTTCGTAGCGCGTTCGGTAACCTGTGGCGCGCATGAACGGAAAGCTGCCGCGTCCTCCCCCCGGCGGGTATTTCGCACCTCGCACGGCAGCTGCCGCGTCCGCCGCCGATTCGATGTGCGGTATCAGCACCGCGTTCGCACCGATATCCAGCACCTTGCCGATCAGCGATTCATCGATCGACGGCACGCGAACGATCGACCACAGGTCGGCGAGCTCAGCCGCGCGCTGCAAGTGTGCCAGCTCGGAGAAGCTGAACTCCCCATGCTCGAGGTCGAGCACCACGAAGTCGAACCCGACGCCTCCGATGATCTCGACGATCTGCGGGCTGGGGATGTGGAGGAACGTGCCCAGCAACGGATCTGCGGCTGCCAGCGCCTCGTTCCAGGTGCCGGCGCGACCAGGGCGTGGTGATGACTCGGTCACGATCTGAGGCTCCAGAGTCGGAAGTCCCCCGTCGGGGAGCTGAATGGGAGCGGGTTCCCGGCACGGTGCCGCTCGCCTGGATCCGTCGATCGAGCGCGTATCTGGGCTCCGGCTTGCACCACCCTGAGTCGCTGGCCGGGGGCGCAACCGGCGCCGTGCGGACTACGGGGGATCATTGGCGCCGGATCAGCCCGGCGCCCCGCATCCTCCCGAATACGTCCTGGACGTTTTTCAGCTCCCCGAAATCGGGCATGATGCGGCAGCCCGAAGACCCGCCGCGGCCCCCCGCCGACGGATGGCCAGGGTTCCTCCCGATAGGGTCCCGAACGTCCGACGGCGCTGGCCGGAGGCTCTACCTCCGGCCATACTCCAATATCACTTCTCGAATATGCTCTCGAGATCCTCCACCAGGTTGGTGTCCCGCGCCAGCGTGAAGAGGTTCAGCAGGACGTAGTCGGGAAGTTTCATCCCGCGCTTGAACGCTTCCTCCTGCCGCTCCCACTCCATCTCGCCCGGAAGGTAGATCCGCTCGGTTCCAGTGGCCTTGGGCGCGTTCCGCACCTCGCGGATCATCTCGTCCATCCGCCGCTTGAACTGGTCGAGCGGCATGAACGCCTCGACGTTCCAGGCGATGAAAGCGTGTCCCTGATCGGCGGGGACCGGATCCTCGGCGAGCCAGTTCCCGATGCTCGAGAGGAACTTGGCGCCCGTCAGCACGCCCGAGATGATCTCGATGAAGAGCGCGATGCCGTAACCCTTGTGCCCGGCCATCGGCACGATTGTGCCCTTCTCGGGATAGGCGCTCGGATCGGATGTGGGCAGGCCGTTCTCGTCGACGAGCCAGTTGTCGGGGATCGGCGTGCCGGCGGCCTTCGCGGTCAACACCTTGCTGATGGCTACCACGCTGGTCGCGATGTCCATGAACACCGGCCGCTCCTCCCCCGCGGGGACCGCGTAGGCGAGCGGGTTCGTTCCGATCACGGCTCCGCGGCTGCCGGGGACGGTCATCCGCAGGTCGACGTTGCTCATCGACAGGCCGATCATCCCCTCGTTGGCCGCCATCACCGCGTAGTAGCCCGCGGCCCCGTAGTGGCTGCTGTGGCGGACGCCGGCGTATCCGATTCCCGCGGTGCGCGCCTTTTCGATCGCGGTGTTCATCGCCAACGTCGATGTGACCATGGGCATGGCGTAGTGTCCGTCGATGATCGCCCAGGCGGGGCCCTCGGCGGCAATGGTCGGCTCGGCGTCCGCGAAGAGGCCGCCCTTCTTCACGTTGTACAGCAGCGGAACAAGCTGTCGGGTTCCGTGGGTGTGGGTGCCCCACGTGTCGGTGGTGACGAGCACTTCTGCCGTCGTGGCTGCCTGTTCGCGGGAGAGCCCGTGCGCCATGATCGCGCGCGTGCAGAACTCCTTCAGTCGCTCCGGGCGAACCCGATGCTCCGTGAACTTGCGTGCATGCTCCAGCATGACCTGCTCCTTTCTCTGCCTACGGCATCTACTGGCTGATCAGCGCGATTCGGAATCCGTGGACGACGTCGAGCAAGCGCGGGTGAAAGGTTTCGCAGCCCCGGGAGGGTGTGGCGGACTGCCCCCGCGCGCCGGCCGACGACCGAAAACGACAGGGCAACTCCATTGAACCTCTTGGAGGCGGGACGTCTACGCTCCGTGGGTGGGGACAGCGGCGCTCTGCTCGGGTGCTAATGACATAGCGGCCCCGCCAACCTGCGGGGCCGCGCAACTTGCATGCAAGGGGTACAGCCGCCTGTGCGGCGAAGGCTCCGGCTATTCGACCGTGTTCACGAGGGTCCCGATCTGCTCGATGCTGATGCGGACCTCGTCGCCGCTCTGGAGCGTGAAGGAATCGTCCGGCACGATCCCTGTCCCCGTCAGGAGTACGGCACCCTTCGGGTAGCTCATCTCCATGTAGAGGTACTTCACCAGCTCCTCTGGCGTTCTCTTGATCTGGCTGAGAGTCGTGGACCCCTCGAAGACGGTCGAGCCGCCCCTGCGGATCTCCATCCGGATCTGTGTCTCGGGCGGAAGCATCGTGTCGGACACGAGGATGCCCGGGCCGAGGGCGCACGACCCGTTGTACATCTTCGCCTGCGGGAGGTACAGCGGATTCTCACCCTCGATGTCGCGGGAGCTCACGTCGTTCCCGACCGTGTAGCCGATGATCCGGCCGGCGGAGTTGATCACCAGCGCCAGCTCCGGCTCCGGCACGTTCCACTTGGAATCAGCGCGGATCCTGATCTTCCCGCCCGAGGGCACGACGCGCCATCCGTTGGCCTTCATGAACAGTTCCGGCCGCGGGGCGTCGTACACGCGATCGTAGAAGGACCCGCCGCCCGCAGCCTGCGACTCCTCCATGCGGGCCGTCCGGCTCCGGTAATACGTGACACCGGCCGCCCAGACCTCCTGCTGGTTGACCGGAGCAAGCACCTGCTCGGACCCGTCAGCGGCGGGTGCGTTCGCACTCTCCCGTTGAAGCGCCTGCAACAGGTCGTCCCGGTTCAGCCATTCGTCCCAATCGGCGCCAGCGAGCAACTTCCGTTGCCCGTCCGATTCAACGAGAATCCCCTTGTCAGTCCGATAGATGATCATTTCTTCCGCCAGGTTCGGGCTCGGCACCTGACTCAGCCCAGGTGCGACGTCTGCCCCTTCATGCCAGTCTTCCGGGGATGTCTGACGCCCGGGCTTCACCTCGGGCGGGCGCTGGAACGCGCTGCCATCCCTTGCAGAGACTTCCAGTTGGAGCCGGGGCAAAGTACCCGGACCCGAACTGGGGTGTCAAGCTCGTTCCTCCCTTCTTCGGGGCTGGATGCGCGACCGGATGATCCGTCCTGAGGGGCCGGGCCGGGGCGGGATCGGACGAGCCGATCGAACGGACTGGAAGGCTGTGAGCACCAACCGACGTCCACGACCCAGGGATTTCACTTCCGCGGTGTTTGTCTGCTCAGCCCAGGGGTGACGGTGCCCCGTCGTGCGCGTTCACGGCATGTCCCGCCCGAGCGAGGAGCTTCGCCCGGTTGGAGGCCTCCCGGGGCCAGGTTCGACAAACCGACGCAAGTGGCGTAACTTCCCACCCCGAGCACCCCGCAGACTCGAACGAAGCCCATGGGTTCTGCCCGCCGCTGATCGTCGTTACCGATGAACCGCCAACAGTTGATTGCTCGTCTCGAGCAGATTCTCGGTCCGGGCGCCGTGATCTCCGGCCGCGAGCAGCTCCGGACCTACGAGTGTGACGGGCTGACGTGGTACCGAGTCCTCCCCGAAGTGGTCGTTCTCCCCGAGACGACGCAGCAGGTGAGCGAGGTGGTCAGACTCTGCCACCGCAACAGGATCCCGTTTGTGGCGAGGGGGTCCGGCACCGGGCTGTCCGGCGGCGCGTTGCCCGTCGAGAGAGGGGTGCTGATCGCCCTCACCCGGATGCGCCAGGTTCTGGATGTCGACATCCCGAACCAGCGCGTCACGGTGCAGCCTGGGGTGACGAACCTGTCGGTGACGGCCACGGTGTCCGAGCATGGCTACTACTACGCGCCGGATCCATCGAGCCAGGTCGTCTGCTCGATAGGCGGCAACGTCGCCGAGAACTCCGGAGGGGCGCACTGCCTCAAGTACGGGTTCACCGTTAACCACGTCGTGGCGCTCGAGGTGGTGCTGCCGAACGGGGATATCGTGCACCTCGGCTCACGCGCCGCGGATCCTCCCGGCTACGACCTGGTCGGTGCGTTCGTGGGGTCCGAGGGAACGCTCGGGATCGTTACCGCGGTAACGCTGCGGATCGTGAGGAAGCCCGAGGCGGTGAAGATGCTGCTGGCCGCGTACCCGAGCCCCGACGAGGCCGGCGCGGCCGTGTCGGGCATCATCGCCGCAGGGATCATCCCCGCGGCTGTGGAGATGATGGACGCGCTCTCGATCGAGGCCGCGGAAGCCGCGGTCCAGGCGGGCTATCCCCCGGGGGCGGGCGCGGTATTGATCGTCGAGCTCGATGGGCCGTCGGCGGAGGTGGAGTACCAGTTCCAGGAGGTCGACCGCATCTGCCGCGAGTGTGGCGCCACCGAGATCCGCGTAGCGCAGGACGCAGATGAGCGTGTGCGCATGTGGAAGGGGAGAAAGTCGGCGTTCGCCGCCATCGGCCGGATCAGTCCGTCGTACTACGTGCAGGACGGTGTGATCCCGCGCACGGCGCTCCCGGTCGTCCTGCGAAAGATCAGCGCGCTGGCTGCGGAACGGGGCGTCCGCGTGGCCAACGTCTTCCACGCCGGCGACGGAAACCTGCATCCGCTGGTCCTCTACGACGACAGTATCGAGGGCGAAGCGGAGCGGGCCGAGTCGGTGGCGTCCGAAATCCTCCACATCTGCCTGGAGCACGGCGGGTCGATCACCGGCGAGCACGGGGTCGGCATGGACAAGAAGAAGTACATGAGCGACATGTTCGGGCCCGCTGACCTCGACACCATGCAGCGACTTCGGTGCGCGTTCGATCCGGACCATCTCTGCAACCCGGGGAAGGTATTTCCGACCCCCCGACTGTGCGGCGAGGCGCCCGGCCCCTACCGGCCGCACCCCCTGCAACAGGCCGGTCTGGCGGAGATCTTCTGATGCGGGGCGTCGAGGAAATCGCCGGGCTCATCGGAGCGGAGTACGTCGTCGAGGGCACCGAGAAGGATGCGATCGACGGCCTCGTGCCACCGTGGGTGGTGCGTCCAGGGACGGTGGAGGAGGTAAGCGCGGTGCTGAAGCTGGCGAGCGGCAATGGTCTCGCCGTCACTCCCCGCGGTGGCGGGACGACGCTTGGGCAGGGCAACCCGCCGGCGCGCCTCGATCTCGTCCTCGACCTGACGCGGCTCGACCGCATCGTCGAGCACGCGCAGGGGGATCTCGTCGTCCTGGTCGATGCTGGCGCGAGGATCGAGCAGGTCCAGCAAACGCTGGCCGGGGCGGGCCAGATGCTCGCCCTGGACGGGATTCCCTCCGGCGCCACCATCGGCGGCCTCATCGCTGCCAACTCCAACGGCCCCCGGCGCTACCGGTACGGCACCGTTCGCGATCTCCTGATCGGCGTTACGGTCGTCCTGTCCGATGGTACGGTGGCGAAGTCGGGTGGGAAGGTGGTCAAGAACGTCGCGGGTTACGACCTCGGCAAGCTGATGTCCGGCTCGCTGGGCACGCTCGCGGTCGTCGTGGGTGCCGTCTTCCGACTCCATCCGCGCCCGACCCATCGACGGCTGGTCCAGGCCGCGCTGAACGATCCCGCGGAATTGACGCCGGCGGTGCAGAGCATTCTCCACTCGTCGATCGTACCGAGCGCCCTTCAGTGCCAATGGCCGGCAGATGACTCGTGCAGGATCCAGGTCCTGCTGGAGGGCGTGGCGCCCAGCGTCGAGGCGCAGTCGGCAATGGCGGCGAAGCTTCTTCGCCGGCACGGGAACGTTATCGAAGGCGGCGGAGATGAGGAGGCATTCGATCTCGTCGACGCGACTCCACCGCCTCCGGACGAGGTTCTCATCCGCGTCTCGACCCTGCCGAACCGCCTGAGCGAGATCGCCGGGGCGATCCGGGTAGCTTCACGGCACGTCCCCAGCGGCGCACTGATATCCGGCTCGGTCGGGAACGGTATCCTCGACGTCCGGGTGGGTGCCGACGATCCGACCGGCGTGGCGGCGATAGTCGAGGAGCTGCGCGCCATCGGCGGCGAATCGCACGTCGTCGTTCGGAATGCGCCGACAACCGTGAAGCGGCTCGTCGACGTCTGGGGTCCAGTCGGCGACAGCCTCGAAGTGATGCGGAACGTGAAGCAGCGGTTCGATCCGACCAACACACTCAACCCGGGCCGGTTCGCCGGAGGAATCTGATGGCGGGGAAGAACGGAGACGAACGGAGGGAACCGGCGCACATCCGGGCCGATGCGGAAACGGTCGGAGGGAGGGCCAATCTGGGCGAGGAGGTCGGCTTCGGCAGCCCGTCCGTGAAGGCAAGGGCGACAGGGGGCGGCCGTCACGAGGGGAGCGCGGCTCGGACTCCAGCCTTCGATGACCATCACCCGCCCGCCATGGACCTGATCGAGGATTGCGTCCACTGCGGATTCTGCCTCCCCACCTGCCCGACCTACCTGCTGTTCGGTGAGGAGATGGATTCCCCGCGAGGGCGTATCTACCTCATGCGCGAGGGTCTGGAAGGCGAGCCGCTGACGGACACGATGGCTCGGCACTTCGATCTCTGTCTGGGCTGCCTGGCGTGTGTCACCGCGTGTCCGAGCGGTGTGCAGTACGACAAGCTGATCGAGTCGACCCGACAGCAGGTCGAGCGAAGGCACGACCGGCCGGCCGCGGATCGCCTCTTCCGCGAGTCGATCTTCCAGATCTTTCCCTATCCGTCGCGGCTTCGCGCGATGGCGGCGGCGCTGCGCCCGTACTCATCGCTCGGGATCCGGTCACTGTTCCGCGGCTCGGGCCTGTCCCGGCTCCTCCCGGAACGCTTGCGGGCGATGGAGGCTCTGCTTCCCGACCCCCCACCTCCGACGCAGCCGCTCCCGGCCGTTACTCCCGCGCGGGGAGGCCTGCGCGCGCGGGTCGGCATGCTGCGAGGGTGCGTCCAGCGCGTGTTCTTCCCGCACGTCAACGCGGCTACCGCCCGCGTGCTGTCCGCCGAAGGGTGCGAGGTAGTCGCTCCCGCGAGCCAGGGGTGCTGCGGCGCCCTGTCCCTTCACGCCGGCCGCGAGGCGGAGGCGATGGAGTTCGCCCGCCGGACCATCGACACTTTCGAGCGCGCCGTCGTCGACACGGTGGTGGTGAACGTCGCCGGTTGCGGGTCGGCAATGAAGGAGTACGGCTACCTGCTCCGCGACGATCCCAGCTACGCCGAGCGCGCGGCGTCCTTCGCGGCCAAGGTGCGCGACGTTTCCGAGTTCCTGATCGAGTTGGGCCCCACGGCCCCGCGCAATCGCCTCCCGGTGGTCGCGGCATACCACGACGCCTGCCACCTGGCGCACGGGCAGCGGGTACGGTCGCAGCCGCGGGAGCTCCTCCGCAGCGTACCCGGTCTGGAGCTGCGCGAGATACCGGAGTCGGAGATCTGCTGTGGCTCGGCTGGTATCTACAACCTCGTGGAGCCCGAGCCGGCGGCGCAGCTCGGGGAGCGAAAGGCTCGGAACATCCTCTCGACCGGGGCCGAGATGCTGATCAGCGGGAATCCGGGTTGCCTGCTGCAGATCCGCGCGAGTCTGGAACGGCTCGGCCACTCCATCGCCATCAAGCACCCGATGGAGGTGCTCGACATGGCGATCGGTGAACACCCGGGCGAAGGGGCGGACGGGATGGCCGGGGACATCGGGCAGGTGGCGGAGTCACATTGAGGGATGGGGCGCCTGGCGACCGCATTCCTACCATGACGAGACTGGTTTACGGCGCCTCCGCGCGGCCGGGTCGGTGCGTCAGCGAACCATTGGCAGGTTGACACCCTCGCCTTCGAGCCTGTGCAATCCCAGCCGTCAAGGTTGCAAGGAACTGTGAACGGTCTATCCTCGCTGCTGCTCCTGCCAGCGTCATCCCGGCGCAGGAGGCCGTGTCAAAACCGTCGATCCAGTCCCGTTTGCGCTGGCACGAAACCGTGAGCGGCCTACGGCG
>CAZJEH010000138.1:0-9649 GCA_964544905.1 uncultured Gemmatimonas sp. | reverse complement strand
AACAGTCCCCAGTATGTGATGCTCTGAAGCTCCCCCGGGCCTGCCCCGCGGCGACCGATACGGCGGACGAGACGACCATCCGGGGCATACGCCCTGAACTCCGGCGTCGTGTACTCGGCTACATAGATCGTGTCGCCGTCCAGTTGAATTCCGCCGATGACGCTGAAACCGAGATCCGGGTCCTCGCGGCTGCCAATGCGCAGTTCCTCGACGAGGCCGATGGGGGGCATCTCTTCCAGGGAAGGAATGTCGTCGGCGCCTCCAGTGTCGCAGCCAGCTGCAAGAAGGCTCATCAACAGAAGTGTCGGCACCGTCGAGCGCATTGTTTTGCCTCCTTCTCAGGGAGCGAAGCGGAGGGCGCACGGCCGCCTTCGACCGCAAGGGGATCCTCCGCCCCTCCGCGGATCGGCTTGCGTGTCGCAGCCGTCGCTGCATGGCCTTGGACGGCCGTAGTTGCGGGCGGACAGTCTCAGCGCCAACGATGTTCTGGATAGGTTCCAGTCACGCCACCGCACAGTGCTAGCCTACGAGCATCCGAATCACGAGCGCCACACTGATTCCGCCAATGGCAGTCCAGAGTGTGAGGGCGACGCCACAACCCTTCGTTAGATCGACAGTGGTGCGGTTGTAGATACGGTTGTACGCCGCTTTCCTGGGGTTCGTCAGCCATCCGTAGCCCCTCGGCGCCTTGATGCCGAGCGAGTGTCGAACGAATCGCTTCCAGGACGTTCGCGCACCGATCCGCTTTCGAACGGACGGCTTTCGGAAACCGAACTTCATGCTACTTCAGCGGCTGTTGGATTGCGCTGACGAATGTGAACGAAGCGCGCTCAGGCCATTGCGACTTGCTCGAGCCCTGCGTTGCTGACCGCCTTAGCCGTTGTCCGAAGCGATAGCAGAACTGCCTTTGGCTGTTCTGCTCCATCGATCAACAGTCTCACGCTGCATTGCGCTCCACGCGGTAGTGAACAATCTACTCGACATCCATCTCGTCGCGGTGAACTCCCCACAGCCTGGACTCGTCCGCAAGAAGCAACTGGAATCTTACCCGGAGTCTCGGCCCTCTCCACCGGGTTACCGCCGTGATCGAGGATCAGCCACTCGATCAGGCTCCTGAGGCGGGCCGCCTTGACGCCGAGGTTAGGGCGACCAGGTCGACCTGGTCCGGCAGCGCGATGGAGCGCCAGTCCGCAGGCGAAAGAAGACGTCCGGGCGGCCGAAGGTCAAGATCGTGCTGCCGGGCGAAACGGGCGTACTCGGCCCTTCGTCACGTCAGGTAAGCGTGGAAGACGGAATGTAGCTGGCGGTTCAGCCGGCTCCTCGAAGGATCGTGCGCACGATCTCCTCCGGCGACTTTCTAGCATCGATTTCCTCTCCCGCGATCTTCCTCAGCAAGGGTTCGACCTCGGCCATGTTCCTGAGGACTGCTGCAATCTCGGAAGGGTTATTTCCGTACGGATTGGAAGAGCGGTTCGCGAGACGTTGCAGGAGCACGTTGGCCGGGGCGCTCAGTAAGATCACTCGATCGAAGTGCGGAAGGAACATCCCCATATTCGCTGCACAACCGCTCACGAACAACGAGCCGTCGCGGTGCCTCGTCAGGAGTGTCTCGACGGCATCCTCTTTCCAGACCCAGTCCTTTCCGCTTCGAGCCCCGGTTGGATTTCCGGCGAAGTCGACCCAGTGTGACCACTCGTCCGTATCGAGGTCGACCGCCGCATAGCCGAGTTCGCGGAGCTTGCCCGTGATCAGCGACTTACCGACGCCGGACATGCCGGTGATGAGGATTCGCACGCGATGCTCCCGCGCCGTCGGGTGAAGGGAAGCTCCGGAGCGGCCGGTCCCGGGGCGTCCCCGAGCACCACCGTGGTGGACCGCTCCCGCGGCAAGCCAAAGCCCGGACCGCGAGCACAACCGGGTCTCGTCCGAGCACTTGATGCGACGTCCCGGGCCAGTGTCGCTGGATCGTCCCCCGATCTTGCCGGCTCTCTCCGACAACGTACGAAGAAAAATGTAGACAGCTCGGCCTAGTGCCCTCTACGAAGAGATGTGTAGTTGTGCCGTCCCGCTCTCGTCGCGGGAACTGCGATGTGCGTGAGGGAATGCGCGTTCTAGCCGGCCCTCGGAGCGGGCGACGGCCACCGAGCGCTCGAAAGAGCCCGTGACCACTCCGGCACTCGTTCCCGACTGTCTCGTCACTTCACTCTGAGGTTCTCCGGACCGACTGGCTATGACGGAAGCAACCCAATCAGGGTGCCGGTCGTGCGAAGGTCCATTCGAACCCGTCACAGCAGGGATCCGTCAGGACCATTGTGCCTAGCTGCGGAAACTCCAGTGCCTGCTCCTCCCACCCGCCGAGGAGGGACTCGCTCCAGCGCACGACCTCGTGGCCGGCGAGCGAACCGTCCGGATCGCCCTTGCCGATCTCGTAGGTGACGGTCCGCAGGAGTTCGCCGTTCTCCCAGAGCTGCGCCCGGCGCCCATCGAGGAAGCGGATCTCACGCTCGATACCTGTCGATTCAGGCGTGATGCGCATGCCGGCGATGCCGCCGCTCGCCTCGACCCATTCCCACGATCCGAGAATCCGTGACTCAACGGCGGTCGGGCCCGGGGACACGCACCCGGACACGGCCATCACCATCAGCGAAAGCAGCAGGCAACGCAGGCTGCTCATCTGTATCTCTCGAGAAATGGGGTGGCCAACAAAGCCGCGGACTGCGGGCGCCCTGGAGGTTGAACGATCGGCGGACCGCTGCGGTGACGGAAGAGGCGGCTCCGCAGTCACCCATGCGCAGCGGCCCCGATCCCATGCTCCGTCACGGCCGATCGAGGATCGGTCGTTACAGGTGAGCTCGCACGACGTCGCCGCCCGCGTTCGGACCACGACAGCCCATCCCGCGCCCGGACGGACTCCAGATAGGCTACGCTTGCGGGTACTGGCTACCGCAGGCCGTCGTCGGAGGGAATCCTTTTCCAGTGGCGTGTTTCCGCGAGTCGGGAAGTGGACTCACTCCGTTGTCACCCTGTTGCCTGGATAGTCCACCACCGCCGGCAACACCATCAACCGGATGAAATCCTCGATGTAGCTCTGGACGAAGAACGTATCGCGCGAAGCGTCGGTGGCGTCGGCGGACATCACGACCAGCAGGTCGAGTTCCGGATAGATGCCGATGTACTGTCCGCGGTGGCCGTACGCGTAGTATGTCTCAACGGGGCGTCCGCGGAAGGTGGGAGGCGGGTTCCAGAGCCAGATGAAGTAGCCGTATGACCGGGTGCGGTCGAAGGTCGCCGCTGCCTGCGTCGATTCGGCCACCCAGCCGGCTGGAAGGATTCGTTTGCCGTCCCACCATCCGTCATTGAGATAGAGATAGCCGAGCCGAGCCAGATCGCGTGCCCTCAGGTACAGTCCATTCGCTCCCTGCTCCAGCCCGAGAGGTGTGGTTTCCCACTGTCCCGGTCGTATCCCGATCGGCGCGAACAACCTGCTCGCGGCGAACTCGGCTGTCGGAGTCCCCGAACGAAGCGTGATGACCTCGGACAGGAGGTCCGGCACCGTGTTGCTGTAGCTGAACTGGCTGCCTGGCTCCGCCACCGACCTTCCGCCGATGGTTCGCGCGATCCAGTCCTCCCCATCGCCTGGCTGGCGCTCGAGTCCGGAGGTATGGGTCAGTACGTGTCGGACGGTCACCCTGTGGGCAGCCGGGTCGAGCGCCGGTAGCTCCCGTCCCGAGAGCAGCTCGACCACGGGCTGGTCGACTCCAGCGATGAGGCCCTCCCCGATCGCGATGCCGGTGAGCGCCGACATCACCGTCTTCGTGATCGAGAAGATGTGCGGCGCGAACTCCGGATCGGCGCCGTTCAGGTATCGCTCGAGGACGATGTACCCGTTGCGAATGACGATCAGACTGTAGGCACTGGGGAAGAGCGCCTCGTGGAGTTCGGCCGCACGCTCGAGCTGGCGGGCGTCCATTCCCACGTCGGCCGGAGCGGCGTGGCGCCATTCGATGGTGGGCCAGTAGTCTCGGTTCCGCGGCGGGCGATCCGCCTGCGCGGCCGCGGGCGCAATGACAGCGCCGGCCGCGGTGGCAAGAAGAACGAAGACCCGGCCGATGCGGCCAATGCCTGGCGGACAGGTTCGCAACCGAGTCAGGGGGTGGAGAGGACTGGACATCGTGATCCGGGGTTCAGGCCGGGGGGTAGTTCGCCTGAATGACCAAGATGGGTTGTCCCTCGGGAGATGCAAGAAGAAATCGGCGAAAGCTTGGGTAGGCAGTGGTTCCCAAGGCAGCGATCGACGCGCTTCTGTCAGCTTCACCGGGCAGCGATTGGCGTGGGCCTGGCTCGTTGTATCCGGCCCCAACACACCTGGAAGTCACCTCAGGCAGCAGATGGAACAACCTCGCTCGTTGTGACTCGCCTGAGAACCATCACACCGGTGGCGATCATGACGCTGTGGATCAGTACGCACCAGATCAGGCCCGGCGCCACCGCGGCGGCGCGCGATAGCGCGATCAGTACACCGCCAATCGCCGCCACTTCCAGTGCAAATCCGATCCACGTACCCACGAGGAACCGCTGCGTTTGTGCGCTGGCGGTCTGTCTACCGCGATGGGTCCGAGACTGCCTACCAGGCCATCAGGAACGGCACCGACAGGTTGAACTGTACCGCAAGCGCGCGCGGGCCGTCTCGCGCGGGGCTGAAGCTCACCACTTGCTCGAAGGTGGCGACCGCGATGTCATCCAGGCACGGAGATCCGCTCGATTCGCTGAGGCTGACCCTGGCAACCCTTCCTCGCTCGTCGACCCACAAGGCAAGGACGACTATCCCGGTCACTCCCTCGGCGTCGAGAATCGGGTTGTAGCGCGACCGGATGTAACCAATCATCTCGTCCGGATTGTTGATCTCCGGCCAGGCGATCGGTGGGAGCATCTCGAGTAGCTGGGACCTGCGCGCCGGGGTCCGGGTGCTCACCGGACCCATCGCCACGGGAGACAGGGTGGGTGGAGCCTGCACTGCCGCCACCGCTGGAAACCACTCGGGAAGCGGCGGCTCGCTGAGTTCGTCTGGCGCGGGCGGTTCCTCCGGCGGGGACATCAACACCTGCTCCGGGACGACGGTCCCAGCGTCGGGAATTTCGCTCCGGGAGCTCACCGGGATCAATTGAATGAATGTGCCGGCCGGCTCTCCCGAGTCTCTCAACGCGAACTCCAACGGCGGGAACAGCACAGCGAGCGCCACGTGGACGGCCACGGCGATCAGCATCGATGCTCCCAGGCATGTCGACCAGCGCTGCTTCAAGCGTTGGTTCGCCGTCGTCATCCACTGCCTCCGTTTCTCCCGGTTCCTGGAGGTGCGCTTCGGACGCGAACGGCATTGGTAACAGGATGTATGGTAGGCTGGCGTGGAATCCCGCAACACTTTTTTCACGGCCGACCAGCGCAAGCCGCCAGAAGACCGTCTTTGCCGGCCTGAGGCTGGAGCGACCGGCCGCCGGGTCATCGGGGATTGAGCCCATAGGCTGGCCTACGGCTACTCGGGTAGCCCCGCGACCGGCGGTTCCCTTTCCAGGAAATGAACGGGACATCAGGCGGGATCGCGAATCCGCCCCTCGATGCAGCGCCTGCTGAACCATCCCCTACGTCAGTGCGGCGCCGGTACTAATCCTAGTGGCCTGTTTTGATGAATTCCCAATACTGCAGCGCTCGGAGAAGTGCAGACCCCTCGGCTGCGCTCGGGGTGACAAAGGTGAGCTCGGGGTGGCGAAGGAGTGAGCTCCACTTTCCGACTCGGGGAAACATGCACTAGCAGCACCGATGAAGCATGACCTGCCCGACCTGATCGACGACAGTCGCGCCGCTACGTCCGCGTGCCCTCCCGGTCCTTCATCGAGTCGTCAGTGCCTCCAGCTTCTCGAATCGCTCTTCGACCAGGTCGAGCGTCTCGTCCTTCTTCGGGAAGGCGAAACGCACCAGTCCGCGGCCAAGGCCCGGGTCGGACGAGTAGAAGCTTGAGCCCGGAACGGTGGCGATACCGACTTCGTCGATCAGCCAGTGGGCGAAGGCCACGTCGTCATCGCCACGCCCGAGGTGCCGGAAGTCGGCCATCACGTAATAGGCGCCCTCCGGAACGGTGTATCCGAACCCATGCTGGTCCAGGATCTGGAGCATGCGCGAGCGGCGAGATGTGTAGAAGCTCTTCACCCACTCGTAGTACGAGTCCGGCATGGCGATAGCTGCCGCCATCGCCTCCTGCAGGGGTGTGGGAGCGCAGATGGTGGTGAAGTCGTGGACCTTACGAATCGCGTCCGTCAGCTCGGAGCTCGCGATGCAGTAACCGACCCGCCAGCCGGTCGCCGCGAAGGTTTTCCCCAGACCGCAGATGGTGACCGTGCGATCCTCCATGCCGGGAAGGGTGGCGATCGGAATGTGTCGCAGGCCGTCGAACACGAGGTGCTCGTAGATCTCATCCGTGATCGCGACCACATCATGCTCCACGCAGAGATCCCGGATGAGCGATAGCTCCTCTTCGGTGAACACCCTGCCCGACGGATTGTGCGGCGAGTTGAATAGCACCGCCTTGGGCTTCTGGTCGAAGGCACGGCGGAGCTCATCGGGATCCACCCGGTAGCGAGGGGGACGCAGCGGCACCCAGATCGGAATGCCTCCAGCGAACGCGATCCCCGCGTGATAGTTCTCGTGGGCCGGCTCGAGAACGACGACTTTCTCGCCGGGATTGACGATCGCCAGCAAGGAGGCGATGACGGCTTCGGTGACCCCGCACGTCACGGTGACGTGCGTTTCGGGGTCGACTTCCTGGCCGTAGAACCGTCGGCTCTTCGCGGCGATGGCGGCGCGCAGGCTCGGCTGTCCCCAGGTCATGGCGTACTGATTCCGCCCGCTCCGCATGGCGCTCTCCGCGGCGGCGAGGACCTCCTGCGGCGGATCGAAATCCGGGAACCCCTGCGCGAGGAGGATGGCTCCCTTGTCGATCGCGTAGCGCGTGATCGAGCGGATCACGGACTCCTGTAGATTGCGTAGCCTCTCGGCGGCGTAGCTCTTCACGTCGATTGCTTTCCCGGCGTTCCTCCCTCGAGTCTTCCTGCACTCGCCCGTTCTCCGGGATGATGGAGGGAACCACCTGCCCCTGTCCAGTCGGCCCCGATCAATGCTCACCGCTGCCGCTGGACCCTCCGGCCGAAGCTGCTGTGTCTTCGAATTATCTTTCCGTCAGAGGTCAGGATGTCGGGGGACAGTGGCGAAGAAACGTGCTATCAGGTTGCCGAATGCCGGGCCGAGTCGGACTTCGGGCCGACAAGCGACGGTACCCTGCCCGAAGGCGGCCTTAGAGTCCCTCCATCCGCAACCTGACATGGTCTGGACTCCGAGGTCGTCGGATTGCAATGCATAGATCCGATCGTGCCTCACGGTGGTTGGAGCGAACCACGATGGCAGGTCGATGGTGCCGAGGAAGCGCCGCGCGCGTCGAATACGTACCAGACGAACCCCCTGCTGCGTCTCGGGAGCGCTGAGATCCTGACCCGAGACCCACCTGGTGGCGCCACGACCCGCGCCGGCGGCGTTGATCACCGGATCGAACGGGTACATTTCCGCCTTCTCCCGCAGAAGCGCGGGAACTCGTTCGAGGATCTCCGCACTCTGGAAGCCGCCGTTGTGCCGACGTCGCGTTATGGCGAATCGTTGCGGCCTAGTTCCCCGTGCGATCCACTACTTCGAGCAGCTCGATGTCGAAAACCAACGTCGAGTTGGCGGGAATAGGACCCATGCCGGAGTCCCCGTAACCCAGCGCAGGAGGTATCACCAGCCTGCGATGGCCTCCTACCCGCATCCCCACAACTCCCTGGTCCCATCCAGCTATCACCCGGCCATATCCGAGGGCAACCTCGAAAGGTTCACCGCCCCGGCTGCTGTCGAACTCGACCCCCGACGGCAGCCAGCCGGTGTAGTGAACGGTGGCCACGTCGCCGGAGTCGGCGCGCGCCCCTTCGCCCACAAGGACGTCCTGCACGTACAACCCCGTGGGGCGACGCTCCATCTCCGCGAGATCGACTCGGAGTGAAACGGAATATCGCGTCGCGACGCGGCGATCGGGTGGAAGCCCGCTTTGATCCACTTCAGACTCTGAACATCCCCAGAGCGCGGCGGCCAGCAGCCAAGCCTCAAGGAGGCTAGTGTTTCGGCTCAAGGTTCCTCTCACTGACTGGTCGAGCTGGCGCCCTCTTCTGAGAGAGTGGTGCGGGCGAGCTGTATCTCCCGGCAAAACAATAAGTGCCGTCAGTGGCTGGACTTCCGGGCAGCGGCGACCGTAATCGCCGCCGGACTGTCTGCGAGTCGGGAAGATGGCCACCGCGGTTACGCTGATAGCCGGCGCCGTCGGCCTTGCGTCGGTCCTGGCGCCGTTACGGATTGCCTCGGTCAGCTACATGCATAGTGCTTAGACAGACATGAAAGCATCCACTCGCCGTTCGTCGACCGACTCGTGCAACCGCCCGTCCTTCTTCAGCGCCGACTCCACGATGAAGCCATCCGCATGGTCAACGTACTGCGGCAGATTCTCGGCCGTTATCCCCGAACCGAGGTACAGACGCAGTACAATTCTGCCGCACAGCAACGGTATCCCCCAGGTCGGAGAGGCTCCCGTGGCGCTGCCGGTGACGATCACGGCATCAGCACGCATGAACTCGATGGTGGCCGCCATCTCTCCGATGCTTACGTCCGCCGTGATGGCATGCGCCGAGTGCTTCTTTTTCACGTCCGCCCAGACCGCGACGCCTTCGGCACCAATCTGCCGCCGGTATCGGAGGATTGACCGAGGACTCGATGATGCCCTCATCGGCGACGTGACCGTAGGCAAAGCCCTCCACGCGAACGAAGTCGAGCTCCGCGGCAAGGGCGACGGCGATCGCTTCGTGATTCGCCCCGGCTAGAATCTATATGCCGCTGGGATGCCCGCTCTCCGCCTTCACGGCTCGACTCAGCACCGTCATCGCCGTCGTGATCTCCGGGCCCACCTTCCCCTGAAGATACGGTACGTCGTGCACGTTCTCGATGATGATTCCGTGGACGCCCGCGTCGCGGTAGATCCTGGTTTCGGCGACCGCGACCCGCTCGAGCTCGCGAACCGTCAGGCGACTCGCCGGCGTGCCCGGGAGGGGGCCGCCGTGCACCATCGCGATGACAGGCTTGGTCGCGGAGAACATTTCGTCGAGGCCAGGAGCCGTTGCGGGACTGAACGTCACGGTAGGGGACGATGATCGGGATGTCCAGAAAGCTCGGACGCCTGCAGGGACGCTGGACCAATCAGACTTGTGTGCGCACTGCGCGCCGTGGAGGCAGGTCTGCACAGCCCCGCGAGCACTGCCATCCATCCTGCTACCTCCGTTCGGATCGCGGACCCGGATCAGCCGGCCCGACCAGCCAGAGCTCCCAAAGCGATGGTGGGCACGACGCCCACAATCCAGGTAATCAGCGCCACTGCCCAGCCGCGGGCGCTTGTGGTTCTACCGACCGTCGACGCACCGATGGCGAGCAGAATGACTCCCCAGATGACGAACAAGTCGAGCCGTAGAAGGAGGCTGCTGACGATCGGGTCACTCCCTTCACCCAGGACGCGCGCGGGTCCAATGGAAAA
>CAZJEH010000137.1:0-9725 GCA_964544905.1 uncultured Gemmatimonas sp. | reverse complement strand
ACGCACGCCACGCAGGCCGTAGACACCGGAGTAGAAGCGGAAGTTCTCCGCGACGGTCTACGACTCCCGAGGCGATCGCATCGACGGGAAGCAGGTCGTCTGGTCGAGTTCCAACGACGATATCGTATCGGTTTCACCGAACGGCGACGCCACGGCGAAGGCGGAAGGCGTGGCCGAAATCCGGGCCGCAGCGGACGGGAGGACCGGTAGCGCCACGGTAACCGTCCAGCCAATGCCGGTGGACAAGGTGGAGATCAGCCCCGCGTCGATCGAGCTAGGGCTTCTCCAGACGCAGGAGTTGACTGTGATCCTCAAGGGTGCGGGCGGAACCGTGCTCACAGGGAGAACCGTAACCTGGTCCAGCGACAAGCCGGCGATCGCGACGGTTACCTCCGCGGGGGGGGCCTCGGCTGTAGTGCGCGGTCTGCTCCCGGGGGAGGCCACGATCACGGCAACCAGCGAGGGACGTACCGGCACAGCGAAGGTGACGGTCCGTCTGTTCGCCGGCTCGGGTGCGAAACTCGACATCGTGAGTGGAAACGACCAGGTCGGCCCGAACGACCGAGCACTCGCGGATCCGCTGGTCGTCCGATTGCTGGACGGGGATGGCAGACCGATCGCCGGGGTCGAGGTGAAGTGGTCGACGAACAACGGGAACGTATCCCCCCGGACGTCCACCACCGACGAGAACGGGTACTCGCAGACCACGTGGACGCTCGGCGGGGGCAACAGGAACAGGGACCGCTTCGCCTGGGCGGAGGTCGAGGGACTGCCCGCGGTGCAGTTCCGGGCGCGGAGGAGGTGACATGGGTAGCCCCGGACAGGAATCGCGGAACGCGGAAGACGGCCGGCGTCGCCGGGCGCGGAGCCTGAGGTTCATCACGTGGCTGCCGCTGGTCCTGGTATGCGCGCCGAGCTCGCTGTCAGGACAGATCTTCCCGTTGAAAAGCTGGACCGAGCCCGAGGTGGACCTCTGCGCTGCCCAGGCGACAAGACTACCCGGAACCCCCGCCCCGCTGCCGGCCGATGTCCGGGCTCGCGTGGATTCCCTCCTCGTGGCCGGTAGCCAGGCAGCGATTCTCGGCGAGCTGATCACCGCCCGGGAGTCCTTCCGGGCCGCGGCGGAGTTGGACCCGTCGAACCCCGTCGTCGCATACCGCCTCGCGCGCACGCTGGACGAGCACGGGGAGAGTGCGGAAGCGGTGGCCGAGTACTGCCGCTACCTGTCGCTCGCACCCGCCGACGCCACTTCCGCGGCCGTCCGGGATCGTATTCATGCGCTCTCCGCCAACGGCGAGGGTCCGCCACGCGCTCCCTGGGCCGTAGCGATGAGCGAAGGCTTCCAGGCATTCGAGGGCGGGCGCTACCGTGACGCCGTGCAAGCTTTCACCCGGGTCATCGAGCTGCGACCCGACTGGGCGGATGGCTATTTCAACCGCGCGCTCGCGTACACGGCGGATGGCCGTCCTGAAATCGCGGCCAACGACTTCCAGACATATCTGACCCTTGCCCCGGGCGCGGACGACGCCCTGGCCGTTCGCGAGCATGTGGACCGCCTGCAAGCGGACGCCGCCCAGGCCGCTGCGGTGCGCATGGTTCAGACACGCATCGCCCGCCCCGGGAACGCGCTCGCTCAGGGGCTGATCATCCCCGGTCTCGGGCAGCACGCCACGGGGCGGACCGGCCTTGGCCTGGTGGTCCTGGCCGCCGCGGCGGGCGCGGTCTACTACGGCATGAGGCAGCAGGAGGTCGTTCACACCCGTGGTGCCTACGACCCGTTCGGGAACTACTACGAGTACGAGGTGACCACTCTCGAGCGGCCGTACCAGGTTCACGGGATCAGCGCGGCGGCCGCGATCGCGGTCCTCAGCGCCATCGAGAGCTACATCTATTCCGACCGTCAGTACCGGCGGATCCGTGCGGCCGGGCCGCAGCTGTCGATCACTGACCGGGAGGCGATCTGCACTACGCTGGAGTCGCCGGAAGTGCCTTCCCTGCTCGAGGTTGCCTCACCCTCCTGCCACGAGGTCCCCGCACGGTGGGCGGACGGTGCCACCTCGGAATGCGCGGCCGACCGCTCCGGTCCGCCCCTTCGCTCCTGCAACGCGCTCTCGGCGCGCCTTCCGCGGAGTCGCTGAGCCGATACGCGGTCCGTCATCCCTCCTGACCGTTCCGCCCACTATCCCAGATTGCCTCCTGGTCCGCCAAAGAACACCGGTGTGTTGCGCCACCGACCCGAGCGTGGGCGAGACTTCGGGGGCTTGCCCGATGCACTATCGGTCCACCATGCGGTAGCGTTCGTGAACCTCGTCTCCCGTGCCCGAAGGGCAATGGCATACCGCGCCCGCGCCCTGCGTGTCGCGCTCGGCCGTCCTCGAGTCGTGTCGATCGTCCCGGAATGGGACGCCGGGGGACGGCGCTTCGCTCCGGCGCGTGGTGGCATTCCGGCATTCGATGCGACGCGGGCGTGGGACGACCTCGAGCGTCAGTGCGCCATGGGTCCTCGCGCGCCGGGAAGCGAGGGTCACCGGCTGGCCGCGGAGTGGCTGCTACAGGAACTCCGACCGGTAGCGGATGCTGTTGCAGTGCAGCGCTGGCGCCAGCGGATCTTCAGGGGAGCCGGTCGCGGGTCCATCGTCCCGCTCACGAATATCCTGGCCCGGATCGGACAGGGCACTCCGGCGGTGATGTTCGCGACTCACTGGGATACGCGCCCCGTCGCGGAGCGTGACCCGAACCCCGCCCGCCGACACCTCCCCATCCTCGGAGCCAACGACGGCGCGAGCGGCGTTGCCGTCCTTCTCGAGGTCGCACGTGCCCTTTCGCGCTCCGCCCCTCGCCGCTCGGTCGTACTCGCCTTCTTCGACGGGGAGGACCTGGGGGACCACTACTACGGGTCCGAAGCCTTCGCCGGAGAGGTTCGGGCTGGTCGGGCGGACGGCTGGCGAGCGAAACAGGCGGTGGTGGTCGACATGATCGGGAAGCGGGGGGTGCGGTTCACCACCGAACTGCAATCGGTCAGGATGGCTAGGGACCTGTGGACACGGCTCGAGGCCACGGCGGGGGAGATGGGGGTCCCACGACTCTTCGGTGGACCATCGGCCGCGATCAACGACGATCACATCCCGCTGAACCGCGCCGGGATTCCATCAGTTTTGCTGATCGATTACGCCTACCCGGAATGGCACACGGTGGATGACACACCGGAGCGGTGTGACCGCCGCTCCCTGGAAACCGTCGGCAACCTGCTCGTCGCCTACGCGTCGAAGGTTGGATGATTGGGAGGATCTTCCTGGCGGTCAGCTCGACCGTTCAACTGCGGCTACCGCGTCTGCACCCCTACTGGTCAGCGATCTGCCTCGGGCTGCTCTCCGAGAAGGCGCTCGCGGCCATCGACAAGGCCGTGTATGACACCCGTCGCTCGTATCGAGACCCGGAGCACAATCAACGTGGCTTCTTCCCCTGGGAGGAGGAGGCGATGCGCCTCTACTTCGGCGGATGCCGACGGATCATGGTCCTCGCCGCCGGCGGTGGCCGGGAGGTCATCGCTCTCCGACGGAGGGGGATCGAAGCCGAGGGCTGGGAGTGCAACGAGCGGCTCCTCACCAGCGGGCTGAAGCTCCTGTCCGGCCTCGGCATGCCCCCCGTGCTCCACCCGATGCACCGGAACACAGCGCCGGAGGGCGTCGGAATGTGGGACGGTGTCATCCTCGGCTGGAGCATGTACATGCTCGTTCCGGGACGGGAGCGGCGGGTCCAGCTCCTGTCCGACCTCCGGACGTGCATCCCGGCAGGGGGCCCGATCCTGCTCTCCTTCTTCACCCGGGCCGAACACGAGCGCCGAGCTCTCACGGTCCAACGAGTCGCCAGCCGAATCCGACGGGCAATCGGCCGGCCACCGCCGGAGCCGGGAGACGACATCGCCCCGAACTACATCCATCGCTTCGTGCGGGATGAGATCGCGGGAGAGCTGGATGAGGCGGGCTACACGCTGGAACGCTGGGAACCCATGGGACCCAGGCCGTACGACTCGGGATGGGCCGTCGGACGGGCCCGGTAGGAAAGAACGGCCAACGGAAGTGGTGGCCGCCCAGGTTCACCCGCGCGTTGGCAGGGTCGCGCGCGACGCCTGTCGGACAAGCACCCAGGCGAATGGGAGCATGGAGACGGCGAACGTCGTTCTCACGGCACGCCGAAACGGGTCCAGCAGCCAGGGAAACCGGCGCTCGATACCCCGGAACGCGGCGCTGCTCACCGGTTGCGCCGCCGTCGAGCCGAGCCGGGCGAACCAGGTTCGCAACGCAGCTCCACCCCGCGGCATCTGAAACACCGCGTGTCCGAGGTACAGCCTCATGCGACGAGGGGCGCGATGGAGCCGTGGCGATCCGAGCAGCAGATAGCGGAGGGCAGCCGTGAGGTGGAACTCATCCTCTGACGGCCCGCCAGCCAGTCGCGACGACACGAGCCGGAGCTGTTTCATCGCCTCTTCCCCCCGCTCGAGACTCCCTACCCGAGCCTCGACCTCTCGCAGAACCGATCCCTCCGCTGTCCTCGCGGAGCGCGCCAGCAGGTACAACTCCCGCAGCCGGCCGGCCCGGTCCGGGTGATGCTCGGTGGCATGCCAGAGCAGGTGGTACAGGTGATCGGCAGGGTGTAATCCCCAGACCCCCGGCAGTTCAGGCAGGGCCACGGCGCGCTCGACGAGCGCGCTGGCATCGGAGAAGCCGCGGACCTGGTAGTGGATCTCCACCTGAACCCCTCCCGGAGCGAATCGGCCGGCCAGGTGTCCCGGCGTGAAGCCGTTCTCCAATGGGTCCTCGGCGAGCGGCTGGTAGTCGCCCTCGGCATCGAGCTGAGCAGCCAGTGCCACAGCTTCGTCGGGCCGGAGGAGAATGTCGAGGTCCGCGACGTCGACGGAGCCGCCGCGAGCGATCTCTACCCCGCCCTTGAGCACTATCAACTTCCAGCCGTGCGAAGCCGTTCGTTCGGCCAGCCCGCGCAACTGGCCCCGCGCCGAAAGGGCGCGCTGGAGCTCGACAAGCTGCTGCTGCTGCAGCTCGACCGAGACGTCCGCCGGCAGTGGCAGACGCATTCGCTCCACGGCTGCGTGGAGGGCGATCGCGCACCGTTCGCCGGCCAGGAACAAGCGCCACGCGGGCAGCGAGACGGCGGGAGGCGGTTCGCTGGAGTCGATCCTACCCTCGGCGTCGAGGATGATCGGCAAGGCCCACCGGCGGAGATGCAGCGCCTCAGCGATCCGCTGCTCGAGCTGGTCGGCGGCCCGGGCTCGGGCGGCCCCGTCGTCCCTCATCCGGACAGTGGGGTTGGCAGTTCCTCGAAAGCGACCTGATGTGGAAGTGCGGCGGTCAGCACGGCTGGATTGCCGTAGCTGTCGCGAGCGAGCGTAAGCGAGAACGAGGGCATCGTAGCCACCCTGCGGAGAAGCCCGAGGAGAGCGGGCGCGACGCGGCGATCCGCCAGTAGCCAGGGACTCTGCCGGATGATCCCCTGGAGCGCCGCACCGGGCGTCGACGGCACACTCCCGGTCTTGCGGTCCGGGTGAACCTCCGGGAACAGCACACCTCCGAGAGGCGCGCGGCGGCGGAAGGACGCTTCTCCCAGGCGGTCCAGCGGGAGGTCCTCGCGTCGACCCGTGACCTCGCCCGCGGACCACCCCTCGTCGACGTGGAACGTCCGCGGCCACCCCTCCACTTCGATCACTCCACCCGACCCGGACGAAACGACGACGTGATCGTCGGAAAGGACCGGCCACCCGGCCCGGATCAATGTAAGGACGGTGGAGGTCTTGCCGCTGCGAGAATCCCCGACGAGAAGCCACGCTCGTCCGTCGGGACCTACAACGGCCCCGGCGTGAAGGAGCGTCCGCCCCATCCGCCCGAGAAGGAACGCCGAGGACAGGGTAAGCATGCTGAAGAGACTGCGCGCGATCGCTTCCCGCCCGCGCGCGATGCCCTCCTCGTCCGGCCAGGGAACGCTCGCCGCATCGCCGACGGTCCCCAGCTCCGCGCGGAGGCCCGTCAGGTCGATGGAGCCCGTCGTCGACCCCTCGATCCCTCGCAGGACGATCGAGTCGAGGTCGGTGGTTTCGGCGGTTACCGAGCCGAGCCGCAGAATCGGTGGCTGTCGAACCTCATCCAGGGTCGGTCGCCCCGAAGAGACCTCGATGAGCCCGGCAGGAGACGGAGGTACGGCGGAACCGCTCGGGAGCCTCCACGGGAGCCACGGCTCCACGGCGGACGCCAGCTCTCGAGTGGTTTCGACCCGCAGGGATCCATCGAGGAGGAGGTTGTAGCGGTAGAGAGGAACCATGCCATCACCTCGAGGTGACGGGTTCGACCAGGGGGCGGTAGGTCTCGGCAGATCGATCGGGGACCGATCCCGGCCGTTCCACCCACGCATGGGCCGCGACATCCGCTGCCGGGCCGTCGGCCCGGACGCCGAGCCGAACCACCGCTGGCACACCGTAAGCGCGCAGAACCAGACACTCCCCGATCGACCGGTAGAGGCACGTGTTCCTCCACCCCGGCAGACGGCCCAGCCAGCGAAGCGCCCACCGATTCGCCCGGATCGCGAGCTCGGGAACCGGAGACCCGGTCGCCGGTCCGGGCGGCGGCACGAGGAGAATGGAAAGCCGCCAACCTCGCAGGTGAAGGGGCACCGCAAGCGCCGTCAACAAGCCCGCGACGACCTGAGCGGCGCGCCCCACACCAAGCATCAGCCCTCGTCGTGCGTCAGCAGGTTTCTCGAATCCAACTCCGCCAGCAGCCGCGCGATCGCGGCCTCCGCCGCCGTCCGATCGACCGCGAACTCCGCGGTCACGCTGTCGACCAGTTGCTCGGGCGTGATCCCCGATTCCAGCGCCTTCCAGATGTGTGCCGCTGTCGCATTCAGCCGATAGTAGTTCTTGCTCTCCAGATCGAGCAGCACCGCTTCATTCTCGAGATGGGCGGTGAGCACATCGTCCGGTATGCGAACCATCGTCTTCCTCTGCTGGGGTCCAGAGCGGTTGCCTTTCCAGTGACGATATCTAGCTTCGGCCGGTGGGGTTGGAAACCCGAGGAAGTGCCGGAAATCCCCCAGGCCGCGCCGAGCCGGCAGGAACGGCGGCCAACAATGCCACTGTATTGCCCCGGTGCCGGGCGAGCTGGCTCGTTCGCGCCCATCCCTGACGAGCGGCCGGCAGCTCGAAGTCCTGCGCCCGTTCATTCGATGGCGCGGTCTCCGCCTCGATGCGAACGATCGCCGAGAACGGGGCAGCGCACACTCGCCCCATCCCCGAGCGGCGGCGGCTCTGAAGCGCACCAGGTACCGCCCATCAGCGATCCCGTCCCATCGAACGTTCGAAGAACGATCGCATTGACGGCGCCCGGCTCCACAGGTAACGTGACCGGACACCTTGCCGGAATCGCCACCCACCAGCCGTTCCTCTACCCTATGGTAGCGGTCGCTCTCCTCGCGGTCACGCTCGTCGCGCATCCGGAGACCGCTGGTCCGGCGGACGCGGTGCAGTCCGGCGTCTGGCACTGGGCCGAGCTGAAGGACGAAGTAGCCGACTGGGGCTCGCACAGACGGATCTTCGCCGGGCAAGTGTTCGACCTGAGCCTGATCGAGGTGGAGGCAATCACTCTGGCGCCGGGGCGGGCTGCTGAATCACCGCACTTCCACGCGGGCGCGGAGGAACTGGTCCTCGTGAAGGAGGGGCGTCTCAGCGCCACCGTCAATGGCGAGACCAAGGTCCTGGGTCCCGGCGGTGTGGCCACGGCGCTGGCAGGAGATCAGCACGTCTGGCGGAACGAAGGGACGACTCCGGCCACGTATTATCTCCTCCGCCTGACCAGCCGCACCGGGGCGGATCCGGCCCCGCAGAACGGACCGTCGCAGCTCATCGATCACTCCGAGGCAACCTTCAACCCGAACCCACGGGGCGGCTCGCGCAACTTCTTCAACCGTTCCACCTCGACCCTGACTGTTCGAACTTCACGAAACGCTCTCCTGGCCAGCGCGCAGAACCATCCGCCGCACACGCATGCCGCGGAAGAGATGGTCATCATACTGGACGGCCACGTGGCCATCGAAATAGCCGGGCAGCGTATGGAGGCGGTTTGCCGGTGACGTCTACTTCATCGCCACTGACGATCCCCACACGCTCTTCACCCTGGGGACAACTCCATCACGCTACTTCGCCTTTCAGTTTCGCTGACCGATCGGCCGCGTCCGTCCTCGCCATCGAAGCGATCACCTGGCCTGCGGCCTGTTCCGTGAGACCGAAGACCGCTGCGCCAACCTGGCTTGGCGCACGCCCCGGATGCGCGATCCGGGGTGACTAACCACTGAACCGGAGGTGTCCAGGCATCGTGGCTGTCGCCGGTCGCGGCGCATCCTGCCGGAATGCGGTATCCGGCTTGCATCCACGCGGAAGGACCTATCGCTCGCAGTTCACCACACCCATCGGAAGGAACGGAGAACATGGAACGAGGCATCCTGATGTGGATCATCGTGGGCCTGATCGCCGGCGCCCTGGCCAAGCTCATCATGCCGGGGAAGGATCCGGGCGGCATCATCGTGACGATCCTGCTGGGCATCGGCGGCTCGATCATCGGCGGATGGCTCGCTGCGATCCTTCTGGGTAGTGCCGGTCCGGCCGGTCTGATCGGCTCCGTCATCGGTGCCCTGATCCTGCTGGCGATCTACCGGGCGGTCGTGGGGCGGCGGCGGATCTGAGAAGCTGAGTCCAACCTGAATCCGGAGGGGGAACGATGCGGTGGCGAGGGCGGCGAGGCAGCGCCAACGTCCAGGATCGGCGCGGGATGGGGATGGGGGTGGTCGGCGGTGGTCTCGGCGCCGTCATCATCACCATCATCGCGCTGATGATGGGCATCGACCCCGCGGCCATCGTGCCGACGGATTCACCGGCGGGCGGTGTTGCCCCCGCCCCCGCCGAGGACGACACAATGGCCATGTTCGTCTCCGTCGTCCTCGCCGACACGGAAGACGTATGGCGACAGATTTTAGCGGAGGCCGGGCAGCCGTACGTGGAGCCGAATCTGATCCTCTACTCGGGGGCGGTTCAGTCCGCGTGCGGCTTCGCCCAGGCCGCTGTCGGGCCCTTCTACTGTCCGGCCGACGAGGACGTCTACATCGATCTCTCCTTCTTCCGAGAACTCGCAACCCGGCTCGGCGCGGAGGGCGACTTCGCCCAGGCATACGTCATCGCGCACGAGGTCGGGCATCACATCCAGACGCTGACCGGCGTATCACAGCAGGTGCAGGCGGCTCGAGCCAGGCAGGGCGCGACACAAGCCAACGCCGCCTCCGTCAGGCTCGAACTGCAGGCCGACTGCTACGCCGGCGTATGGGCGAACCGCGCGGAACAGCAGTTCGGGATACTCGAGCCGGGTGACGTCGCCGAGGCGTTGGGTGCCGCGAGCGCGGTCGGCGATGACCGGCTGCAAAGCGCCTCACAGGGACAGGTGGTTCCGGAAAGCTTCACGCACGGCACCTCCGAACAGCGGATGCGCTGGTTCCAGACCGGCTTCCAGGCGGGCAATCCCAACGCCTGCGACACGTTCTCAGGGTCGATCTGAGCGGGGTCGCCAAATGCAGTAGCGAGCAACCCCTACCTTCCCTGCCACCCGATTCTTGCGCTGACCGCTGTTGTACGCGGTTGATAATGTCCCCTCGAGACGCGGATAGAAGTGTCCCCT
>CAZJEH010000136.1:0-9822 GCA_964544905.1 uncultured Gemmatimonas sp. | reverse complement strand
GCTCCGCCTTATCTTCTCCCCCGGTTCGACCAGGTTCACGTGCTCCTCCGGTCGGCGGCGTCCGCGACCACGCGGATGCATCTTCAACTCGAGCTCCACGAAGCGAACCTGTGGCGGTGAATCGGCCCCAGTCGACGGATAGGTCGAGGGAAACCGCGACGGTGATCCAGGACCGGCGCGCGGTCCTGCCGCTCGCGGGAATCTTCCTCTCCCTGATCGCGCTGCTGCTGGTCCCCGTGGTGGTGGGGATTCAGACCAGGCAATACCGGGAGCGGCTGCTCGACCAGGTCCCGATCGTGGCGGCGACGGAGTCGTTCCGCGCGGCTGTCGCCGACGAGATGGCGGCGACGCGGATCCTTGTGGTCACCGGGGACTCCGGCGCCGCCACCCTCATCGGCGAAGCCAGTGGAGAGCGGCGTTCCGCTCTCGCCCAGTTGCGCCAGTACTCGAGCCGACTCGGCACGGGAGCGGCGAGCAACCTGAACGCCCTGTTCGAGTCGGCCCAGCTCCTCGACGAACCGATCTCGACCGATCCTGCCGTGCCCGCCGACACGGCCCTCGTGCGCGCCCGCTACGAGACTGTCGACGGGGCGGCCGGAGACTTCCGCAGCGCCGTCGAGTCGGACATGCAGGCGGCGACGGAAGCGATCGAGCAGCTCGAGCGCTACGGGTTCCTGCTGACCGCCTTCCTGGCTTTCCTCGCCTTCACCTCGGCGATGGTGACGGCGCGGCTCGAGGGTCAGATCCGCGCCTTCGCCCGCGAGTCCGAAAGGGCGCGGCGGGAGCAGCAGATCCTCCTGCAGTCCTCCGGCGAGGGAGTGTTCGGGATCGATGCCAACGGGCGGTGCACATTCATGAACCCCGCGGGTGCCCTGCTCATCGGGTACGACGAGAGCGAGGTGCTGGGTCGGGATCTGCGGGCCCTGGTGCTGCGCGGCGATACCTCGCCGACCAATGACGGCTTCCCACGGTGGTTCGCCTTCGCCGGCGGGATGCTCGGCGAGCCGGAGGAGGCCCTGATCCGCCGGAAGGACGGCGAAGTCCGGGAGGTCGAGTGTATCACCTCGCCGATGATCGAGGGCCGGGACATCAAGGGGGCGGTGCTGACCGTCCGCGACATCAGCCAGCGGAAGGCGGTCGAGCGCGAGCGCCTGGAGCTGTTGCGGACCGAGCAGGCCCTGCGGGAGCGAGCGGAGATGGAGGAACGCCGGGCGAAGTTCCTCGCCCGGGCGTCCGCACACTTCGCCGGGTCGCTGGACATCGACACCACCGTCAACAGCCTCGGCAACCTCGTCGTTCCGGAGATCGCGGACTCCTGCATCATCTATCTGGTGGATGACAAGAGCGTCATCCAGCGTCTGCAGCCGGTGCACATCAATCCGGAGAGGCAGCGGATCCTCGCCGAGCAACTCGAGCGCCATCCTCCGCGGATCGACACGATCATCCCTCCGGTACGGAAGGCGCTGCTCACGGGAGAGGCGACGCTGCTGCACAGCGTGACTTCGGACCAGCTGAAGGCGGTGCCGGGGGACGTGACCCATGAGTCCGTCGCGTCGACGGTCGGGCTGCAGAGCCTGATCGTCGTGCCGCTACGGGCGCGCGGGCGGGTGATGGGCGCGATCAGCTACGGGGTGGCGGATTCAGGGCGCCTCTACGGGCCGGAGGACCTCGCGCTCGCCGAGGACCTCGCGTCGCGGGCGGCGCTGGCCATCGACAACTCGCGGTTGTATCAGCAGTCGCAGGAGGCCCTGCAGGCCCGGAACGAGGTCCTGGGGATAGTCTCCCACGACCTGCGAAATCCGTTGAACGCGGTCCGGTTCGGGGCGCAGGCGCTGCTGCGGCACTGGCCGCCGGTCGGGGACGGTCAGATCGAGCGGAACCAGCTCGGGGCGATCACCAAGGCCGCCGACCGGATGCACCGCCTCATCCGCGACCTGCTGGATGTCGCGCAGATCGATGCGGGCAAGCTGGCCGTCGAGCCCGCTCCCGTGCCCGCGGCCATCCTCCTGGACGACGCCATCGAGCTGACCGCAGCGTCGGCGGCCGAGAAGTCGATCACGCTCAAGCTCGAGCGGATGACGGATCTGCCGGTGCTCAACGTCGACGGCGAGCGTATTCTTCAGGTGCTCTCGAACCTGCTGAACAACGCGATCAAGTTCTCACCGCCCGGGTCGGAGGTCACGCTCGAGGTCGAGCGGGAGAACGGGAAGGCGATATTCTGCGTGCGGGATCAGGGTCAGGGCATCGACCCGGAGCACATCCCGCACATCTTCGACCGGTTCTGGAAGAGTCGGAACGGGTCCGGAGGGGCCGGGCTGGGGCTGGCGATCGTGCGTGGCATCGTGGAGTCGCACGGTGGCCGCGTCTGGGTGCAGAGTGCGCCGGGGAGAGGATCGTCCTTCTACTTCAGCGTCCCGATCAAGGAGGAGGACGCTTGAGCGGAGGCAGGTCGCGTCCGACGCTACGATCATCCGCGATCGGGTTTCCACGCTGCACGTCCCACTCGACGGGCGGCATGTGGCGGTCCGGACGGCTACCCTTTTGACAAACCGCCCTCGAACCGCTTCTGTTTCGGTCCGAACGCGGTTTTGCCAGACTGCGGATCGGCGCGTTGCCGCCGGTCGGGTTGCACTATCTATCTGAGCGCTCGCGCGATCACGAAAGTGAGTACCACCACACCCAGGATCATGACGCGCGCGAACGTGGCATCGTTCAACCCCGTCGCCCAGGCCGAGAAGGCGCCGGGGAGTTCGGAGATGACCTGAAAGGCCGATTCGATCACCCGCATTTGAGTTTCAGGTTCTGTCTAACGAGTACGACAAGGCAACCCACTCACCCCACACGTCCAGTGCTCCGCAAACTGCTGAACACCTTCCGGCGGCAGAGTTCAGCGCCGCCCGCAGACCTCGACGCCCAGCTTGCGCGTCTCGAGGAAGAAGCCAACGCTCCCGCACTGGACTTCCGGGCCGCGATCTTCGGGCGGGCCGGCGACCTATGCGTGAACGCCGGCGAGCCGGACCGTGCCCTGCCCTATTACGGCAAGGCGATCGACAACTACCTCGGCGCCGGGTACTACGACAGCGCGATGGCCATGTGTCAGAAGGTCATCGCGATCGCGCCGCACGTGGTACGGGCCCACTGCACCCTCGCCTTCCTCATGATCGGCGAGGACCTGCCCTACCTCAAGGCTCGCGGGGTGTCGGACAAGGCGCGCGAGCAGTTGCAGGCGTACGTCCGGGCGGCGCAGGCCGCGGGGACGGAGAACGTCGCGGTCCAGCGGCTCCGGATGATGGCTGAGGTCACCGAGATCGAGGAGGTTCGACGGCTCATCGCCGACCTGCTCTTCGAGCTGGGCGCGCCCGACGACGCGGCCGAGCTGCATTATGCCCTCTTCGAGGAGGCTGCGAGCATCGCCGACAGCGATCCGGACCACTCGCGCAAGCAGCAGGACCGCTGGGCCGAGATGCTGCGCAAGGACATCATGGACGGGTGAGGGCTGGGGCGTTCGTCGATAGATTCTTCTCGCCACCCCGTTCGCTCGGCCCTGGTTGGCGGCCCTGGCGATCGCCGAGGCCGGCTCAACGCGGTCCGCTGTACCTGTCGACGCAGTAGAACGGCACCCGCCTCCGCCATTCCGCCACGCTTTCACCCTCGCGGGGGCGGCAGAACACATCGGACACGTCGCCCGCGGCGGAGTAGGCACCGCGTCCACTACCCGTGCTGCCCCGAGCCGGAGCGCGCCCGCGAGACGAGCGGGCCGGCGGCTGGGGTTCCTCTTCAGGCTCTTCAGCGTAGGCGTCGGGCGTAGCGGCGGCGACCGGCCCCTCCGGGGTGGCGCCGACGTAGACGATCACGCCGATCATGAGCGAAACGACGACCCCGATCCCGAGCATCAGCTGCGAGGCATGACGCCGTAGCTTGCTGACGGGTTCCCGGAGCTCGACAGTGATCGGCTCCTCCGGCTCGCGGTCGAGTTCGGGAGCCGCAAGGGCACCGACTCCGCCAGCGGTTGTCGTGAAGGCCGCTTCGTCAAGATCCCGGCCCGTCCCGCCCCTCGTAGACTCGTCCATCTCTCATCTCGTTAGCCCGTGGAACACGGCGATCTGGTAGGCTGCGAGATGCTCGGCGGTGGAAACCCGCTTTCCGCAGATCATGCAAGTCGCGATTTCCTTATCGGTGTTCTGACGATCCATTGCGAAAGGACCGTGGAAACCGCGCAACTCGCAGGTCGCGGCGGGGTTCGGATAGGCGGGCTTCTGGCCCGCCTGCTCGGTCGGGTTCATTGGAGTCCGTTCTGCCTGGCTCGACGTTGCTCGTTCGAGGGGTCATTGGCACCCCTTCCCCGCATCCGAGTTTCGGCATGACCGGCCCGCGACGTCACCGACCGACGTCCGAGTACCGCCTGATGTGCCCGGCGGCGGCCGGCCTGGACCGGTTACGCCTCGTGTTCAGCCACCGCGCGGCCTCCCGTACCTGCCCTTCACCGTGATCGTGATCCGCGTCGTCGTTCGAACCCGGGAGAGCCCGGGATCACAGGAACCGCACCGACGCGGTCACAACGTTCGGGCGCCAGGTCAGGCAGGACCGGTGCCGAAAGCGAAACACCAGGCAATTGCTGGCTTTTTTCACCGACGCGCCTCTGGCCGATGGCAACAGAACGTTGCCGTCCGAAAACGGGCCGTTGCAGCAAAAAGGCCGTAAAACGCATCATTGCTGCCGGGCAACGGCCGCTGTGGCCAGGTTCACGACGCGAAGCCTTACGTGCCGCGACAACCGGCCAAGCATCCGATCCGGGCGCTCTGGAGCTGCGCGGTCCCACCTCGCAGCTCCAGGCGCTTGCGGAACGCCATGGTCTGGACGGAGTCGCAAGGCGGCGACGTTCGGGCGAACGCTACAGGACGTCTGGACGAACCCTACGAACTGGTGGTATCGATTGCTGGCATCGGGCTACAGAATGATGCACTGCGGGCACAGCCGAAGTTCCTAGTTCGACGCGCATCTCCTTGTGTTTTCCCGCTTTTGCGAGGCTGGAGCGGGGCGGCACGCCCTATGCCTGTCCGCACCCCGGTTGATGGCCGATTTTCGGGCGTCGATAGGCAGCCCGCCCCCGAGGTTCGTATATGGGTTCGTTCATGGAGCGGATAGCGAAGCTGTGGAGTGACGATCGAGGGCAGGCACTTCCCGAATACGGCCTGCTGGTGGCGGCGGCAGCCGTGATCGCGGTGGCGGCCGCTATTGTGTTCGCCGCTGCGGCCAGGGAGCTCTTCGAGAGCATCCTGAACTACATCAACGGAGAGTCGAGCCCGTCGACATGAGCCCGGGTTCGCGCCGCCAGGGCGGCTACCTTTCTGTCATGTCGCCAGCAGGCTTCACCCGACATCCCGGACCCGTTCGAGGATGACCCCCGATCGCCTCGCGGCCGACGCGACGCGATGACTTTCGGTATCCCGTTTCCGCTTCCCAGTCCAGACGACATGATCGACCGCACGGATAGCGGCCCTACGCGATGCGCGCAGGCCAGACCCGGCGGTCCCCTCCCCAGGTCCCCGCGTGTCCCGCGCGGAGATCGGATCCTCATCGTCGCACCGCAGCCGTTCCTGACCGACCGCGGAACGCCGATCGCTACCGCTCACGTGATACGGGCCCTCGTCCGGAGCGGCTGCGAGGTGGATGTACTGACGTATCCCGTCGGCCGTGACCCGGACATTGCCGGTGCGAGGATAATTCGTACCGCGAACCCGTTCCGGATAGCGGAGGTGCCGATCGGCCTGTCCACGCGAAAGGTGCTGCTCGACATCTCGCTGGCCCGCGCTCTTCGGCGGCTGCTCCGCGGTGGACGATACCGAGCCGTCCATGCCATCGAGGAGGCCGCGTTCCTCGTGGCGCTGCTGGGTCGGGGCGACCAGGTCTTCGTCTACGACATGCATTCGAGCCTGCCCGAGCAGCTGGCGGGGCGATGGATCTTTCGACTCGGCCCCGTCCGGGCCGCCTTGCGGCCGTGCGAGCGATGGGTGCTGAGGCGATCCGATCGCGTGGTCTGCAGTGCGGGACTGGCGAGATATGTCCGGGAGCAGGTGCCCGGGACCGACGTTCGCGAGTGGCGGTTCCCCGGTCAGGCGGCCGCTCGCGCTGCCGAGGGTGAGTCCCTCCGCGAGCGGCTCGGGATCCCGGAAGGGGTCCCGGTCGTGGTGTACGCCGGCAGCTTCGCCGCGTACCAGGGGCTGGACAGCGTCCTGGCGGCGGCCGGACGGGTCGTTCGAGCAGTGCCCGCCGTCAGGTTCGTCCTGGTCGGGGGGGAAGAGGGAGAGGTGGAGGCGGTTCGGACCGCGGCGCGGCGCCTCGGGCTCGAAACGAACGTCATCGTCCTCGAGCGGCGACCCCGGGAGGACATGCCGCCGTTCATGGCCATGGCCGATGCCCTGGTGCTCCCCCGCGCAGCCGGCAGCAACGTGCCGCTGAAGCTTTTCGATTACCTGGGTGCCGGAAAGCCGGTGGTGATGTCGGGGGTCGAAGCGGAGAGCCTGGACCTGCCCGAGAGGGTCGTTCGGACCGAGCACACGGCGGAGGCGATCGCCGACGCCCTGCTGGACGTGCTGCGAGGTGGCTTCGCTGAGCCGCGGTCGGCTCCGACGAACCGTGTATCCGCGTCCGAGCCAAGCGACGTCGATGAGGAGCGCCGCTTCCAGGACTTCGTCGCGGATCTGTATGAGGGAATCGTGCCGGTGGAGGCTCCGGTCCCGTCCAAGGACGCGGCTCCTTCCGCTCGCGCGGAGACACCGGTTCGACGCGTCTCGGTAGTGATCCCTGCGCGGAACGAAGCGGCGCACATCGGGGAGCTCTGTCGGCGTGTCGCAGCGCAGGCGGCGTCGGGTCGGTCCATCGAGGTGATCGTCGTCGATGACGGTTCGACTGACGGCACGGCGGATGTCGCACGCGAAGCCGGGGCGCGCGTGATCTGCGCGCGCGGGAGCGGCGGCATACGCGGCGGCAACCCCGGCGCCGCTCGCAACCTGGGCGCGGAGGCCGCCAGCGGCGACGTCATCGTATTCCTCGATGCCGACTGCCTGCCGGCCCCCGACTGGCTCTCGATGCTGCTGGCCGCGCACGACGAGGGGCACGAGGTCGTCGGGGGATCGCTGGCGATGGATCCCGGCCTCCCTCCCCTTGCGCGGTGTGACTACTACGGAAGCTGGTACCTGGCGCATCCGGGACGTCCCGCGGGGGCAGTGCCGAACCATCCGCCGGCGAACCTGAGCGTCCTTCGGTCGACATTCCTTCGCACGCGGGGGTTCACCGAGCGTCCGCCGGTCTGCGACGGCCACGAAGAGCTGGGATGGCAGGCCGAAGTCCTGCGGGCGGGCGGAAGGATCCACTTCGAGCCCAGGGCGGTGGTCATCCACCGGCACGAATCTTCGGTTGGGGCGATCGTTCGTCGGAGTTTTCGCTGGGCATACAGCTCGATCGAAGCGAAGTCGGGCGCGTCGGCGGTCCGGATGAGCTGGCTGTATCGCTTCCCGGCACCGATGGTCGTGCTCAGTATCCCGCTGGCATTGGGGCAACTCCTCTACATCCTGGGGTGCTGGCTTCGCGCGGGGAGGCTGGAGGTGCTCGCCGCGCTCCCGGTGCTGGTGATCGGGCGGCTCGCGTACGGCTGGGGGGCGACGGTCGGCGGTGCGCGATGGCTGCTCGCGCGCTGGAGAACGCGGCGGCTTGCGTCGAGTCTCGCTCGAGGATGAATCCGACGAACGGTCACAGTGGCGTGCCGGTGTCGGCACCCGACAGCGGCACGCTCAGCATCGCCGCGGCCGTGTGCACGCGGGATCGGCCCGCGATGCTGCGCCGGGCGCTGGGATCGCTGCACGAGCAGGAGCAGCCTCCGGCGGAGATCCTGGTGGTCGACAACGGGCCGCGGGCCGAGGCACGGCAGGTCGTGACCGCGTTTCCACGCGCCCGCTATCTCCGACAGCCCGAGCGCGGGCTGAACGGCGCGCGGAACCGGGCGCTGACCGCCGCGGATGCCGACATCGTGGCGTTCCTGGACGATGACGCGGTAGCCCCCCGGGATTGGCTGGTGCGGCTGTGCGCCGACCTCCGCCGCGATCCGGGCGTCGCCGCCTGCTATGGCCCGCTGCTGCCCCTTTCGCTGGACACCGATGGTGCGCGTCTCTTCGAGGCGAACGGTGGGTTCACGGGTGGAGCGGAGCGGGTCGAGCTCCCCGACGCGGCGCGAAGCGGCCGGCTTCATGGCCGTCGAGCGCCGCTGATCGCCTGGGCAACATCGCTGGGCGCGGGGGGCAACCTGGCCGTGCGGCGGACAGCGGCCCTCGCGGTCGGCGGCTTCGACGAAGCGCTCGACCGCGCGCCGGAACTACCGGGCGGCGGAGACGTCGACATCACGTGGCGGCTGCTGGCGGCGGGACATCGCGTCATCTACGAACCGCGGGCGGCCGTCGCTCACGAGCACCGGTCGACGGCCGATGCGGCATATGCCCAGATCATCGGTCATCAGCGGGGGCTGGTCGCCTTCCTGGCGAGCCGAGCCGTCGCGCGCCACGAACAACGACGAGCGGAGGTCATTATCTACCTTGTCTGGCGGCTGCTGAAGCCGGGCATCCGGTTGGCGCGGCGCTTCGTCGGCAGGGACCCGCTGCCCGCGAGCGTCCTGCTGCGTATGTGGCGAGACTGCGTCACGGCGCCGTTGGCCTACGCACGCCTGGAGAGGACGCTGGCGGCGGGTGTTCCAGGATCGCGCGCTTCCCGATGAGCATCAGCCACGGATTCGCGGCTCCCGCCAGGAGCTTTCCGCCCGCCGGACCCGCATCGACGCTGCGTGAGATCTGGCAGTACCGTGAGTTGCTGCGGATGCTGACCGTCCGGGCGCTCAAGGTGAAGTACAAGCGGTCGACCCTCGGCTTCATCTGGACGCTGCTGAACCCGCTGCTGACCGTCGGCGTGCTGGTCACCGTCTTCAGCTACTTCGTGAAGCTGGACGTGCCGGAGTACTGGGCATTCCTCGTCAGCGGCTACTTCGTCTGGAACTTCATCCAGATGGCGTTGACGGCGGGGACACGCGTGATGGCGGAGCACGCGGCGCTGGCGAAGAGCATCCGCGTGCCGGGACAGATCTTCGTGCTCTCGTCGGTCGCGGCACGCTTCCTCGAGTTCATGATCGAGCTGGGCCTCGTGCTCATCGCCCTGCTGTTGGTGCACCACGGCGGGGTCCCGATCGGGTTCGCCGCGCTCCCGGCGCTGATCCTGATCCAGTTCGTGCTCGTGACGGGTCTCGTGCTGCCGATCGCGACGCTGGCGGTCTTCTACGACGACGTACAGCACATCCTGCCGGTCCTGCTCATGGTGCTGTTCTACGTTTCGCCGGTGTTCTACCCGGCGGAGCTGGTCCCGCAGCACCTGCGCGAGCTGTACCTGCTCAACCCGATCGCGGACCTGCTGGGGGCGTTCCAGCTCGTCCTGTACCATGGGCAGCTGCCGGACGCCGGCACGATCCTGAGCCTGGGCGCGCTGTCGCTGGTAACCCTGGGAGTCGGGTACGCGGTGTTCGAGCGCTACTGCCGCGTTTTCGTGGAGATCCTGTGACCGCCGCGAACCCGCTCACGGTACGAAGACCCGCCGAGGCGCTCGCTGTCTCGGTGGTCGTCCCCGTCTTCGACGAGGAGTGGAACATCGGGATCCTCCTCGGCGAGCTCCGCGAGGCGCTGCGGCAGGAACCGGGCTGGGAAGTCCTGGTGGTAGACGATGGGAGCCGCGACCGAACGGCCGAGATCGCCGCCGAGGTAGCCACGACCGACGCGCGTGTCCGGCTCA
>CAZJEH010000135.1:0-9831 GCA_964544905.1 uncultured Gemmatimonas sp. | reverse complement strand
CGCGATGGAGCCCGAGATCGCGCCGAAGGCCCGCTCGCGGACCGGGATTTCACGCCCGCCCACGACGATCGGCGATAGGTCGTCCGGCGTCACACGGACCCAGTCGTAGCGGCCTCCGACCTGGAAGCGAAACCGGTCGACCGTCAGCTCTTCGTAGAGATAGGCGGCCAGCGAAACGGACGACGCGTCGCGCGTCGCGGTCGTGCCGCCGGCATCCAGGTCGCGCGCCGACGCGTAGAATCCCAGGGCGCCTTCGGTGAAGATGGGGTCCGCCGTGTGCTCGTGGCGAAAGACGAGGTTCGCGCTCCCGAAGAGATTCTTGAACTCGCCGCCGATCTCCTCGGCATGCTCATCCTCATCTTCCTCATCGTGGTCGTGTGCGTCCCCCTCTGCCTCCCGGTGCTCGAAGAAGGCGATGTTCGCGTCGAACGAGATGGCGCTGATGGGCCCGAACCCCAGCAGGTGAGCGGCCTCGATGCGGCCCGCGCGCCGGCGCGTCTCGATCTTCGCGCCTCCCGGGTGGGCGCCGGGGATGACCTCTTCGCCGAACTCGCCGGGCACGCCGTAGTCGGATGACAGGTCGCGGTACGATGTCCCGATGAAGCCCCAGTTGCCGATCCAGCTCGCGGCGAGCGATCCGCCGTAGGAGGCCATGTCCGTCGACGGGAGATCGCCGAGAGGCGTCCGCGTGTCGCCCGCGGTGCGGCCGCTGAGCTCGCCGCGCAGCGCCAGCCCCCCGTGCGGGACGACGACCGATGTGCCGCCGCTGACACCCCGGTTGACCGACTCGGCCTGGAGCGCGACGGCTCCCGTCGCCCGTTCCGGCAGCGTACGCGGCACCTCCTCCCGGACGACGTTGATGACACCGCCGAGCGCGTTGCTGCCGTACATCAGCCCGGCCGGCCCCCGCACCACCTCGATGCGCTGCGCAGTCAAGGGATCGATGGTGAGCGAGTGGTCGCCCGATGTCGTCGAGAGGTCGCCCGTGCGCTGCCCGTCCTCGAGCACCAGGACCCGGTCGCCGCCCATCCCGCGGATGACCGGCTGTGAGGCTGCGGGCCCGTTGTAGCTCTGGGAGATGCCCGGCACATGGGCGATCGTCGCGGAGACGCTGGATTCCAGGCGCCTGCGCAGCTCCGCGTCGCCGACGACCGTGGTGGGGCGGAAGGCTTCGGTAGCTCCGCGGGCCCGCCCGGTGCCGGTCACCACCACGCCCTCCAGCTCGAGCGCCGTGGCGGACATCTCGACCACGACGTTCTCGACGGTCCCTCCCCGCACCTGGACCGTCACCCGCGCGGGGGCGTAGCCGATCCGCTGTGCGAGGATCGTGTAGGTCCGCGGTGTCAGCGAGGGGAAGTGGAAGGAGCCATCGGCATGGGAGAGTTCTGCGCGGTCGAGCTCGAGCAGGCGGACCTGCGCGTTGGACACTGCCACGCCGGTGGATGCGTCCACGACGCGGCCGACGATCTCACCATCACGCTGTTGCTGGAGCGCGCCGGCCGGAGCGGCGAATGCATGGAGCGGGGCGGGCGACAACGCCGCTCCCGCGATCAACAGGATCGCAAGCGAAGGAAATCTCGACATCGTACCGAAACCCAATGAGAGAAGCTTGTCCCCGCCGGCATCACCATGCCGGGGGTGTCGGACTGCTCACGGGTTCGGCGGTCCGCGCGCGCGTACGCGCAGGATGGAGCGGCTGGGCGGAGTTGAGAGAGCGAGGGCGGTTGAACGGACCCGGGCGACCGGGGGAGCCTCGATCAGGCCATCGCTGGATGCGGCGTAGGGCGCGGCGATGATCTGGCAGACTCGGCAGATGCCGTCGCTGTGACCGGAGGGGGGATCGTCAGGCTGCGACGACGAGCCGATCCCAACGTCGAGCGAAGGGGCATCGACGACGCGATCCTGCGCAACCGCCGGCCTGCAGTGCAGGCCGGACAGCAGCATCGACGCGAGCACCAGGAGGTGCGGCGGAATCCGCCTGGCGAATGCGTGGTTGATCGCTTTCAGCATCGACAATCCAAACGTCCGAATGGGCGCGGCTGAGCCAACTACCCCGCACGATGCTCAACGATCCGGGCGCCGGCCGCTTCCGGTCCCCGAAGCGGGGATGGAGATGCGAGGATCATCGGGTAGGCCTGTGCGCCCCTGTGTCGAGGGTCCCACGGGCCGGAGGCCGCGAGTAGTCTGTTCACGGCCAGGGTAGAGGATCCGGGCCGTCACCGCCCGGCACGATCATAGCAATTGCGTTTCCGCGGAGCCCCATGCATTCTGCTGATCGTTGGGGTTTCCCTACCTCCTCACCTTCAGTCACTCCTGCAATGCGTGCGACCCGACTAGGCCTCGCGGCCATGCTCACGATCCTGGCCGCGGCCTCAGCGGCTGCCCAGGATCCGGTCCCGGTTCACTTCACTACGAGCCTCGGTCTGTTCCAGTACCAGCTGACGGAAAGTGGCTTGGCGCCGATGGTCGCGATCCGCGGGAGCGCGCCCGCCTCATCGGTGCTGCTCGTCGAGGCAGGCGTTGTGGCATCGCGCCCGGCGCAGCAGGTGGGCGGCAACAACTTCTGGATGGCGCCCGAGGCACAGCTCCAGCTCGTAGTGCCCTTTGATCGTATCGTGCCTTACATGGGGCTGGGAGCCGGGGCGGTCTTCGACTTCCGGAACCCCGAGCTGGGTGGGACGCAGACGAGCTTCACCGTCTCCGGCTCCCTCGGGATCCGCGCATGGGTGCTGCGCAGGGGCGGATTCCAGATGGAGTATCGCGGCCGCGGCATCGGGGTAGACTTCAACGGGACCTCGTCGGAATACACAGCGGGGATGATCTGGCGGATATGACGGTTACGGCGCGCGCGGCGGCCGGGCATGGCCGTCCTTCCTTCGATCGAGGGTTTTGGTCGGCTATGCGGGTACACACAGGGAGAAGCGGCTCGGCCGCCAGGAGTCTGCGCGCCGGGGCATGATGGATCGGCTGGTCCTCTTCGACATCGATGGAACGCTCCTGAGCACGAACGGCGCGGCGGCGCGTGCCTTCCGCCGTGCCCTCGTGCAGGTCTTCGGTACTTCCGGTCCCGAGACGGGATATTCGTTCGCCGGCCGCACCGACCCGCAGATCGCCCGCGACCTGCTCACCCTGGCCGGGGTCACGCCGAATCAAATCGAGGCGGACCTTCCCTCGGTATGGCCCATCTACGAGGGCAACCTCGCCGCTGAGCTGCAGGTGGCGGCGGCCAGGGCATACGCGGGCGTCCACGAGCTGCTGGACAACCTCGAGCCCGAGCGGCGGTTGCTCCTGGGACTGCTCACGGGCAACATCGTGCCCGGCGCCCGACTGAAGCTCGACTCCGCCGGGATCGGATTCGACCGGTTCAGCGTCGGCGCTTTCGGGTCGGACAGCGCGGATCGTCGGGAGCTACCCGAGGTCGCCATCGCGCGCGCAGCCGACGCGGTCGGTCACCGCTTCTCCGGCAAGGACGTGGTGATCATCGGCGACACGCCGAACGACATCGCGTGCGGAGAGCATCTCGGCGTGCGCACGATCGCGGTCGCGACCGGCTCCTACTCGGTCGAGGAACTCGACGAATGTGGGCCGGATCACGTCTTCGAGGACCTCACCGACACACAGCGAGTTCTCCAAGCGATCCTGGACTGACGCGCAATGCGCGTGTGCCGATCTCCCCTCGACGCGGGACAGGATCGCACCGTCCACCGTGCAGGTTGGACACGGCTGGCGGATTCCGAATCCCCGAGATGAAACCCCTCGAACAAGTCCGGCATCGATATTCGCCGCGCGTACGATTGCTCCGGCCTCTCCAGGCGACGAGCCCATCGCGCTGGCAGGGGATTTCCGGGACGCGGGACGTGTTTCAGTGATGATCCTCCCACGATGTGGCGCTCTTGAGCCCGCTCGCTCGGGGCCTGCTCACACGTCCCCCCTTTCTCAGCCCGCCCGATCGTTGGAAGCCATCAACCGATCCTCGTTGAGGCCTCTCACATCGATCGTGTCGTCAGCGAGGCATCAGTCATGCGTGGAGCGGCGGTAGCCGCTTGGCGCAAAGGGATCGCCGCCGCGGCGCAGTCCCACTACCCAACCCAGCTGGCAATGCAACCGGATCGCGCGCTTCCTTCCAACGGGGAAGGAAACCTGGCCGTCGACGGTGCGGAGGGCGTCGTCGAGGCGATGTACCGTGCCCTTTCCCAGCGGGAGTACGAGGCCGCGGCGGAGCACGTGGCGGAAGGCATCGTGCTCTCGAGCGTGGCGACGGGCGATGTGTATTGCGGGCGGAGCGGTTTCCTGGAGTACGTGCGGGGATGGGGTGCCGCAATCCCCGACCTGCGGTTCGAGCGGCTCGAGATATCCGGGACGGGCCGGCGGGTCGTGGTCGAATACCTGCTCGAGGGAACCCACACGGGTCCGCTGGTCACGCCGCGGGGGCACATTCCCCCGACGGGCATGGAGGTGCAGGAGCACTTCTGCGACGTCGTCGATCTGTCCGGCGATCGCATCGTACAGATTCGCAGCTATTACGACACCGCCACGCTCCTGCGGCAGCTCGGATTGAGCGGAGCGACACCCCTGCATTCGCCGGATCGGCGCGCGGCTCTCGATCTGTATGCTCAGCCGGTGGACAGCAACGCGCCGCAGCGGCACAAGGCTATCGTCCACCGGTTCCTGCAGGACGTGTTCAACCGCCGGAAGCCGGCTGCGGCGGCCGATACCTGCGTCCAGGGGTTCGTCTGGCACGGCGGACCCCTCGGCGAGGCCCGAGGCCTCGCTGAGTATCAGAAGATCCTCAACGGCTTCTTCGCGGCGTTCCCGGACCTCGAGGTCCAGGTCGTCGACACTGTGGCGGAGGCCGACCGGGTGGTGGTCCGCATCACGATGAGCGGTAGCCATCAGGGATACTTCCAGCGGATCCCGCCTACCCACAGGCGTGTGACGGCGACGGCAACGAACACCTACCGGGTCGCCGACGACCGGATCGTGGAGGAGTGGTGGCAGGGAGACCTGTGGATGCTTCTCCAGCAGGCGGACATGGACGCGTCCAACCTGCGGCGATCGACCACGTGAACGCGTCGCGGCCGCATCATGTCATGATCCGAAGCGGAGACGCGACCAGCGAGATCGAGTCGATCGTCGCCCGGTTGGGGGGACCGGAAGCGGCCGGACTGCACCGCTTCTTCTACGTCAGCCGCGCGGGGCAGACGGTAGTGATGGTGCGGGACGAGAGCTCGCCGCTCGCCGTGGCGCTGCGCGAGCGGCCGGGGTGGGCGGAGCCGGGGGAGGAGGGGAGGTAGGGCGATTCCGGGCTGATGGGCCCCGGCCTTCGAGGCCGTGTCAAAACTGCCCGATGGTCCTTCGTCGCACGGGCCCGGTGTGCGTCGGGGTGCAACCGAAACCCACCAACGTCATCCCGGCGCAGGCCGGGATCCATCCGCCTGTCGATGCGCGGATGCATACTCATAACGCGTTTCACAACAACGTAATGCGAGCTCTTGGCGACCGGAATCCACTTGCGGTTTTTCAGAATAATGGGTCCCGGCCTGCGCCGGGACGACGTTGGTGGGAACGGTAGCGAACTAGACCGTCCACGGTTCCTTGCGAGTGTGACGGACTGGATCGACGGTTTCGACACACTCTCCTTCGCCGGGATGACGGGGCCGGATGGGGCCCGATGATGGATCCCGGCCGACGCGGGGCGCGGTCGAGTACCCAGCTATCGCGGTCCAATACCCAGCTATTTCGGTATCATGCCCGGACGTCGCGGGTTTCGGCCTTGTGTCCGAAACCGGGGTGGGACCGAACCTTCGTGCAAGAACCTGCTGATGGGTCCCGGCCTTCGCCGGGACGACGGGGGCGGTTTGAGACGCCCTCCTCCGCCGGAGACGGGCGGGGAAGGCGGCCCTGACAAACCCTCGTTCGCCGGGATGGGCGGCCGGAATGTAGACCCCGCCGCCGGGAGTCTACCCGCCTCAGCTCTGTTGCTGCCTGCGTCGTGCCGCGTGGTTCGGCTCGGCTGGGCCGATCAACTGCTCGACCTCTTGCAGGACTCTGCGCGGCTCGCACGGCTTGGGGACGAACGCCGCGCATCCGGCCTCTCGCGCCCGCCGCCCAGCGGACCCATACCCGTGGGCCGTGAGGAGGACGATGGGGATCTCGCTGGTCGACGGATCCTCCTTCAACTCGCGGGTGGCGCCGAGCCCGTCCAGGCGGGGCAGCGACAGGTCCATCAGGATAATGTTGGGCCGGTGCTCGCGGGCGCACCTGACGGCTTCCTGACCATCTTCAGCGGCAAGGACACGGTATCCGTGTCGTTCGAGGTATACCTTCTGGATAGCCAGGAAATCGATCTGGTCCTCGACGATGAGTACAGTCTTGGGCTGCATGGAACTCATGAGTGGCGTGTACGGCGGTCCGGAAATCTGGGATCCCCGGTCGTCGTTGCCAAGTACCGATCGATGCCGAGGAGGGGTCCGGAGGATCGCCCGTCCCGCCGGTTCATTCGGGCTTCGGTTGCGCCACGCCTGATCCGTTGCCGGGCCGCGGCTTTCGAGCGGCCGAGAGGCCCAATCGCTTGAGCAGCGGATAGATCGTCTTCTGCTCGTCGTAGGACAGCTCCGACATCAACTGCTCGATCCGGGCCGCGTGCTGGGGGAAGATGCGCGAGATCAGGGATTCCCCCTCGGGTGTGAGCGCGGCGTACCTCGCCCGGCGGTCGACGGGACTGACCCGCCTTTCGACAAGCTTCTTCCGCTCGAGTCGGTCCACGAGGTAGGTGACCCCTCCGCTGGAGACGAGGATGCGGCGCTGGACGTCGCCGAGCAGCATCGGCCCCTTGTGGTAGAGGGCCTCGAGAATGCCGAACTCCATCAGGGTCAGATCGTGACGAGCGACGTCGGCCTGGAGGTGCTCGACCAGCGTTTCGCGGGTCCGCGAGAGAACTACCCACAGCTTGAGGGCCATCTCCTGCGTGGGCGAACGCTTGGACGGAGTACCCGTGCCCTGCAACTGCCCCTTCGGTCCGAACCGCGCCGTCGATTCCGGGCTATCGAGCATCGAACGCCACCGCGCCGTGGGGGCGCGGCTCCTCATCGGTGGAAGTGGCAAACAGCGAGTGATCCTGCTGATCGGCAGGGATCGCGGAGGTGAACAGCACCGCCGCCATCCATAACGCGTCCGCCAGCAGGAGGTGGACTAGCTGCAGCGAAACCGGGGCTAGTAGTGCGACGTTCACGACCCCGACCAGGAGTTGAGCGACATAGACGGCCGTCACCGCTGTTGCGAGTCGCGTCGTCGTTTCCGTGCGGCGCGTCCGGGAGATGCGCCGCACTACCCCTACTACGTAGAGCCCCACGCCGATCGCCAGCAGCGGGTGATATTTCCGCAACTGGAGCAGCGGGTGGGACTCGCGCGAGAAACTGTCGCGGAGCCCCTCGACCAGAGTATCGGCCGGAAAGAGCGTATCCCCGAGCGCGGCGACCGCGCCGGTCGCGCCGACGAGCAGGATCCCGGCGAGCGCGGGCATGATCCATCGCATCGCAGCGGGCTTTGCACTTCGGGCGACCCGCTGGCCACCGGAGGCCCACCAGGCGGTCAGGGTGAGTGCGGCGACCAGGAGGAAGGTGTTGACGAGGTGGGCCACCATCGAGAAGGCCCGGAACGCCGACGAATCGTCCGCGACGAGCTCGAAGAGGACGAGGCCGGCCCCGAGCAGTGCCTCGGTGATGGTCAGCAGCAGCGAGGCCATCGCTCCCGTGCGCACGACCTCTCCGGAGGGGTAGGCACGCCGAGCCCAGAGAACCAGCACCACGACGCCGATCAGCGCGAGCCCGCTGCTCACCCGGTGGGTGAACTCGATCAGCGTTTCGAGCTGCGCGTCGCGAGGCATGACCTCGCCGTTGCACAGCGGCCAATGACTGCCGCAGCCCGCTCCCGACCCGGTGGCGCGCACATAGGCGCCCCACAGGATCACACCCAGGTTGTAGACGACCAGCCCCCAGGCATAGCGGGAGAATCCGTTCAGCTTCATCCACGACTCCTGACGAACCCGGATCGCGTTGCGACGGCGGGTTCCGATACTGCGATCACGGAGTGGACGACCGACCCCGCCGGAGAAATGCCCGCTCACCCTCGCCCCCGCGACGATCCCTGACCCGGGGGCGAAGGATTGCATCCGGTCGACCGTCGGGCATAACAATATCCCCACGACGGCTCGGCGGGAACCGCTTCCGGACGAGCTGATCATCGAGAACCCCGGCGCCGGAACCGTGCACGAGATCCATTTCGGCGACAACCTCGACGTGCTCCGGGCGATGCCGGACGGGGTTGTCGACCTCATCTACATCGATCCTCCCTTCAATACCGGGAAGAACCGATCGCACGCCCGAATCGCGGTTTCCCCGGCGCCCGCGGGGGACCGGAGCGGCTTTCGCGGGCTCCGGTACCGAACGACGCCGGTTGGCCGTCCTCGCGCCTATCCAGACGTGTTCGAAGACTTCGAGGGCTTCCTGCGACCCCGGCTGGAAGAGGCCTACCGGGTCCTCGCCCCGACCGGCTCGTTCTACTTCCACATCGACTATCGCGAGTCCCATTACTGCAAGGTCATGCTGGACCGGATCTTCGGGCGGGCGTCATTCCTCAACGAGATCATCTGGGCCTACGACTACGGCGGGCGGTCGCGGCGTCGCTGGCCGGCGAAGCACGACACGATCCTCTTCTACGTGAAGGACCCTGATCATTACACCTTCGACCTCGATGCCGTTGATCGGATCCCGTACATGGCCCCGGGACTCGTGACGCCGGAGAAGGCGGCGCGCGGGAAATCACCGACCGACACCTGGTGGCACACCATCGTCCCGACGAACAGCCGGGAACGAACAGGATACCCGACCCAGAAGCCCATCGGCATCCTCCGCCGGATCGTCGCGGCCTCGTCTCGACCGGGCGATCTGGTGCTAGACTTCTTCGCGGGCAGCGGCACGACGGGCGCCGCCTGCATCGAGCTCGGGCGGCGGTTCATCCTCGTCGACGACAACCTCGACGCGATGCGGGTGATGGAGCGGAGGTTCGCGGGCGTCCCGGGCATCGCTTGGCACGGCTACGAGCCCGAGCTGCCGCGGGCGGCGGTGGCGGCCGAATGACCGCCTCGCCGGGGCCGGCCGAACGCGAGCTGCGCGACTATCTGCACGAGCACATCCCGATCTCCGCGGCGATGGGTATCGAGGTGACCCAGGTCGCCGACGACGTGATCCGCATGTGGGCTCCGCTCGAGCCGAACATCAACCACCGCAATACGGTGTTCGGCGGGAGCGCGGCGGCGGTGGGGATTCTCGCGGGATGGGCACTGCTGCACGTCAGACTCGGGCACGGCGGACGGCTCTCGCGCATCGTCATCCAGCGAGCCGATGTGGACTATCGGTTGCCGATCGATGGCGATTTCGAAGCCGTCGCACGCGCTCCAGATGAGCGGGACTGGGCGCGCTTCACTTCGACCATCCGCCGGCGCGGAAGGGGGAGAATTGCGCTCGAGGTACGGTTGGAGAGGGGCGGCCGGGTCGCCGGCGTCTGTCACGGGACGTACGTCGTCCTTCCGTTGTCCGCCGAAGAGGAGTAGTGTGGCATCGTAGAATCGGGGCGAGTGACCGTCTTCAGGCCGTGGGGGGTGCTGCCGCATCCCAGGAAAGGATGGTCAACGCGAAGCCAGTTCGAGTTGTGGCCTCGTCTCGCGCCCCGATGCGGGTATTCCCGCCGTCTTCAGGTCCGCCGCCTCGTGCCGTAACTCGGCCGTAGGAACCCGGCGGCTCATCATCTCCGAAACCATCGGTGAATCCATGA
>CAZJEH010000134.1:0-9995 GCA_964544905.1 uncultured Gemmatimonas sp. | reverse complement strand
GCGGCCATCAGGGCCCGGGCTGCCTCCATCACGCCGGTCGCACCCAGAACACTCGCCAATCGAGGCGACCCAAGTTTACACAACCTAACTCATTCTAAATTAGCGACTTAAACAGGGACGGATTGGGGTCAGACAATGCATCATCCCGTTCTTGGGTCGGGCAAGGTATTCCCAGGGCCGGTCACGGAACCCGCTGCCATCCTCGGAGCTCGGCGGCCATCAGGGCCCGGGCTGCCTCCATTGCGCCGTCACACACGGAACGCTCGCCGATGGAGGCGCCCAAGTCCTTCTGAACTAAGGAATTAGACAGGGACCAACTGGGGTCAGATAATGCATCATCGGCCGGCGCCCTCCCGGTGGGAAGCGGATCCAGGTATCGATTTTGAGACCGCTGCTCATCCGGCGGGACGCCAAGGGTGCTCGCACACCATGAGGGTGGACTCACGGCCTGCTCCGCGGCGTCCCAGTCCTGCAAACGGTTCCGAAGCAAACGCCGCCCTGCGCAGAATCGCCTCAGGAAGCGATCGTTCGGATTGCCTCGCGCGAACCGACCACCACCGGGCGCAAGGCCGTGGATCCATGCCAATCCAGACCCCTCGCCATTCACTTCAATACACGCGCCCAGAGCACCTTCAGGTAACGGCTCTCAGGGCAATTCGACATCACCGGGTGGTCGGCCGCCGCACCCGTGCGCTCGAGGATCTGAAGCCGCAGTCTGCGACGGTGAGCCGCCCGGATCACGATCTCCTCGAAGGCCCCCTCCCCCAGCCAGCCGGAACACGAACAGGTGACCAACATCCCTCCCGGCCGCACCAATCCGAGCGCGAGGCCATTCAAATCCTCGTACTTGCGGCGCCCCCCCTCGGAATCCTCGCGATCGAAGACCAGCTTCGGCGGATCAAGCACCACCACGTCCCATGTCACTCCGTTCCGCTGCATCTGGCGTGCCCACGTGAAGGCATCGCAATGAACCCAATCCACCCGGACCTGGTTGAGATTGCCGTTCCTGCGGGCCTGCGCGATGGCCGCCTCATCGAGATCCACGCCGGTCACCTCGGCGGCTCCTCCAGCCACCTTCGCGGAAAGGGCGAATCCACCCGTGTAACAGCAAAGGTCGAGAACCCGCGCCCCTGCAGTGAACGCCGTCAGGCGCCTGCGGTTTTCCCGCTGGTCGCAAAAGAATCCCGTCTTGTGACCTTCGCTGAAGTCCACCTCGTACCGGATTCCATGCTCCTGAATCTTCACGGAGCGGACGGCGTCGCCTGGGAACCGGCCGCGCGGAATGCCCTCCATTCGGGTCACGCGCTCGTCGAGCTCGAGCACCACGCGGCGAGTCCCGAGGCGCGCGTGAAGGTGCCTGATCCAGTCCGGGAGCCGCTGGAAAACGCCCAGGCTGTGCACGGAAACGCTGAGGGTGTCGCCGTAACGGTCCACGACCAGCCCGCTGAGACCGTCGCCGTCGGAATGCACCACACGGTACGCCTCGGTGCTGGCGTCGAGTTGCAACACACGCGTCCGCAGATCCACCGCGCGATCCAGCAGGCGCAGAAAGTCCGCCTCACCGAAGGGGGGCTCGCCATGATGGAACATCCTCAGCGGCACCCGGGCCTTGGGATTCCACAGTCCGGCACCGAAAGGGCGGCCCTCCCGGTCGTACACGGTCACGATGCTGCCCGGGGCGGCGTCGGGTGACACCCTGCGGATCATCCCGGGATACAGGGTCGGATGGAAACTGTAGGTCCGAAGCTGCACCCAGGGGGAGAGCCAGGCCGCACGGTTTTCGCTGCCTTGTTCGCGCTCCATTCAAAGCAGCATCTAGCCCCACTCTCCGGCGGCATTCCAGTCCCGGCTTCCGCGCGCCCGCCGCAGGCTTCGGGCGTCCTCGGAGTTCAGTCTTGGCCCGCTCATCGACTGCATTAGGTTTCCCACGTCATGAGCATGCGCATCCCTCTCGCCATCGCCCTCGCCGGTTTCCTGGGCGCCTCATTGTCCACCGCGTTCGCCGCCGCGAAGGTCGGGAAGCCCGCACCCGAATTCGCGGGCACCGACATCCACGGCAAGGTTCACAGGCTCAGCGATTACAAGGGGCGCATCGTCGTGCTGGAATCGTACAACTTCGACTGCCCGTACTGCGCCCATCACTTCAAGACCGGCGCGATGCAGGAGCTGCAGGCGGAGCTGACCGGGAAGAACGTGGTCTGGCTTCTCGTGAACTCCACGGCCCGGAAGCACCGGAGCTACCGGGATCCGGCCGCCGCGCGGAAGGAATGGGAGAAACTTGGCATTCGAGCGACGGCGTGGATCGACGACAGCTCCGGCGCGATCGGAAAGGCCTACGGCATGCGCACCACCCCGCATGTCTTCGTGATCGACGCCGAGGGCGTTCTCGCATACGCGGGGGCCATCGACGACACGCCCTCCACCGAGGGCGACCCACGCAAGGCGCGAAACTACGTGCGTGAAGCCGTTGAGGCGCTTCTGGACGGGAAGGAGGTCGCGACTTCCGAGACGAAGCCCTACGGCTGCAACGTCAAGTACTGACGTTTTCCCGCGGGCCCGACTGGTCCCGGGCGGCTCCCTGCCCCCAGATCCAATCCGGCTGGCGGCGCCCCGAGCTGCGCCGGATTTCAGCGTCGGCAGCGGCCCGTCCATGGAGGATGGCGTCCTCGATGCGCCCCCGGGATGACACTTTCGAGATCGGAGCGGAGACGATCCGCCTGAACGCCGCTCCACGTTCCAACCTTCCATGGAAAGACCCCGTCCTCGCGGACGGGGTCTTTCTGGAGAACAGACGGAGATCGGGTCCGGCTCAGGCCTTGCGGCGGATCATGCCGACACCGAGCAGGCCCAGACCGAGCATTGCGAGCGTCGCGCCCGTGTCAGGGATGTCGGTCGGCGGAATGATGCGCGCGTACAGGCCGGCGGTGGCCGTCTCGCCCTCGGGGCTGCTGAAGTCCGTCACGATGGTAACACCGTTGTCCTTCGAGAATCCGAGGAGTTCGAGCGTATAGGTCTGACCGAGGTAGTCGAACGTGGTGTTGCTCACGCCCGAGGTCACGGTGACGATGTCACCATCGGTCGTGGGATCGCCGCTGCTGTTCGGCGTGTTGGTGATGTCGAACGAGAACGTGAACGCGGTCTGCGGTCCCAGGTTCGGGTTCGAAATCGTCAGCGTCACCGCGAGGTCGACGCCGTTCACCGTCGCGCCGAAGGTCACGTCTCCGTTGCGATAGGTGAAGTCGCCGACCTTGAACGGCTGATCGTCCACGGCAAGCCAGGTCACGCCGCCGCCGTCGCTGCCCACGCCGTCAAAGGTGAACTGATTGTTGAAGGGCGTCTGGCTTCCAATTCCCCAGTTGAACGAAGCCACTCCGGGGCTGCTGTCGGCATTGTTGATGACCCAGACATCATCCGGTCCCACGTCGGGATTCTCCCAGGCACCCACCGCAGTACCCTCGAAGTTCACCGCGCGTGCAGATGCGGCAACGGACAGCGCCGCCGCGATGAGCGCTGCCGTACGAATCGTCTTTTGCTTCTTCATGTTTTGCCTGCTGCTACTCGTTGCACATACCTAGGCGGCTTCCGCTTCCTACGTACGCCCCCTATGCGCGTCCTCATGAGCAGTGGCCATGCCACGACACTTAAGCAAGTCCCTTAGCGCCGCAACCTACTGCAACCGCGCCGGTTGCATGAACAGCCACATCGACCCAGACCGGTCCCGCTCTGTAAAGTTTCCCGACATCGATCTCACGATCCATGGAACAACAAGCCCTCCGATCAAGCGAAACTCCTTGAACGAAAGTGAGTTACAAGAACAAAATGACCCCAAGGAGCGTTTGTAACGGAACCCGACAGATTTGACACCCCTCAGGCCGGGAGCCTTGGCCCTAGGCCCGGACCTGGCCTGTCCCGAGACCGATCCACTTGTACGAGCAGAGCTCGTCCAAGCCCATGGGGCCGCGGGCGCCGATCTTGTCCGTGCTGATTCCGATCTCCGCGCCCATTCCGAACTCGGCGCCATCGGTGAAGCGCGTGGAGGCATTCCAATAGACGGCGGCGGAATCGACCTGAGCCAGGAATGCCTGCGCGGTCCCCTCATTGCTCGTGACGATCGCGTCGGAATGAGCGGAGCCGTGGCGGGCGATATGATCGACGGCATCGGCCAGGCCGTCCACCACACGGACGTTGAGAACGTAATCGTTGTATTCGCGGGACCAGTCTTCGGGAGCAGCCAGCTCGAGCTTTCCCTCGGGCGCCTTGAGCTTTCCGAGGATCACCGTGCGGGAAGGCACGTCCACGCGGAGTTGCACGCCGCGCTCCCACAGTCCGGAGGCGATTCTTGGAAGGAACTCGGCGGCGATCGCCCAGTCCACGAGCAGCGTCTCGGCCGCGTTGCAGGTGGCGGGGCGCTGGCACTTCGCGTTGAGCACGATGGCCTCGGCCATGTCAAGATTGGCGTCGCGATCCACGTAGACATGGCAGACCCCCTTGTAGTGCTTGATCACGGGCACTCGGGAACACTCCGTCACGGCGCGGATCAGCCCCTCGCCGCCCCGCGGAATGCAGAGGTCCACGTATTCGGGCATGGAGAGAAGCGCGGGGATGGCTTCGCGGTCGGTGACCGGGACCACCTGGATGGCCTTCTCGGGGAAATGCGGCACGGCTGCGCGGCCGGCGTTCACCATCAACCCGGCGATGAGGCTGTTGGAGTGGAGGGCTTCCTTGCCCCCGCGAAGGAGGGTCGCGTTGCCCGTCTTGAAGCAGAGGCTTGCGGCGTCAGCCGTCACGTTGGGTCGTGATTCGTAGATGATCACGATGACGCCGATCGGGACGGTGACCTTCCGCAGGCGCAGACCGTTCGGACGGACGCGCTCCTCGAGCACGCGGCCAACCGGGTCCTGGAGGTCCGCGACCTCGCGCAGTCCTCCGGCGATGGCCGCGATGCGTTTCTCGTCGAGGCGAAGCCGGTCGAGCATGGCCTGGCTCAGGCCCAGTCCGCGGGCGACCTCGAGATCGCGGGAGTTCGCCTCCATCAGCTCGGGCACGTGCCTCTCGATGGCCTCCGCCATCGCGCGGAGGCACTGGTTCTTCTCCGTGGTGGACAGGCTCGCGAGGGCGCGCGCGGCCGCGCGCGCGTCCTTCGCGAGACCTCTCATCTGCTCCTGAAGGGTCGTCATGGGAACCACTTCCGCGGCGGGGGCCGGGGAATGCGAGTCGCAGACTGGCGCGCCTGATCAGCCGGCTGCGGCGACGTCCGCGATCGCGGCGGAACTTTCCACGGATCCAAGCGGGGTTCGCGCGGATTGCAGGACGGCCTCGATGCGCCGCACGAGCGCAGGCGCGGTGAGGCCGTACTTGTTCCGCAGGTGATCGACCGTGCTGGCGTGTTCGATGAACTGGTCGGGCCATCCGAGCCGGACCACGGGCGTCGTGATCTGCGCGTCGGAGAATGCCTCGAGGACGATGCTCCCGTAGCCGCCCATGAGCGCGTGGTCCTCAAGCGTCACGACCACATCGGCGGAACGTCCGAAGAACTCGTGGACCGCCACATCGAGCGGCTTGCAGAACTTCGGGTCGATCAGGGCGCAGTCCCAGCCGCGGGCGCGGAGCATGGCGATCGCCTCGCGTGCCACCGGGTGCATGTTGCCGAGGGCGAAGAAGGCCGCGCGCCGGCCGCCGTTGTTCTCGAAGTGCTCCAGGACCTCGGCCTTTCCGATCTCGATGACGGTGGGGCGCTCCCGGACCGGCACACCCTCGGCCGGGCCGCGTGGATACCGGATGGCGACGGGATGCTCCTGGAGCGTCGCCGTGAACATCATGTCCTGCAGCTCGTTTTCATCGCGGGGTGCCATCAGGATGATGTTCGGCAGGCAGCGCAGGTAGGCGATGTCGAACAGGCCGTGGTGGGTCGGGCCGTCCTGGGCGCTGAGCCCGGCGCGATCCATGCAGAAGGTGACCGGCAGGTCCTGCAGGCAGACGTCGTGATGGATGCAGTCGTAGGCCCGCTGCAGGAACGTCGAGTAGATCGCCACGACGGGGTGGAAACCCATGGTTGCCATGCCTGCGGCGAAAATGACGGCATGCTCCTCGGCGATGCCGACATCGTAGAACTGCCGCGGCAGCGCCTGATCCAGGAGCTTCAGGCTGGTCCCGCTGGGCATGGCCGCCGTGATGCCGACGACGTTCTTGTTCTGCTGACAGATCTTGACCATCGTGCGGCCGAACACGTCCTGCCACGCGGGGGGTGTTCCGGGCTTCGGCCCTGCCACGGCGCCCGTCTCGGCGCAGTACGGCCCCAGGCCATGGAACTTCTCCGGGTGCTGGATCGCCGCATCGAATCCCTTGCCCTTCTGCGTGATGACGTGGATGACGACGGGGCCGTCGCAGGACTTCGCGAACTCGAGGACGCTGACGAGGGTGGGGAGGTCATGGCCGTCGAATGGCCCGAGGTATTTGATTCCGAACTCCTCGAAGATGAGGCTGCTGCCGTAGCCGCCACGTCCGTCGGTCCCGGGTCCTTCCTGGGCGCGTTCGAGGGTGATGTCCGCGACGACGCCCTTGAGGGCTTCTTCCGCCTTCTGTCCCAGCCGGACGGCGAGTTCGCCCTTGGGCAGCTTCTTCAGCCAGTGCGCGAAATCGCGCTGAAGCTGGTTGTACCGCGGGTGCGAGGTGAGGCGGCTCAGGTATCCGGCGATCGCGCCGACATTCTTCGCGATGGACCACTCGTTGTCATTGAGGATGCCGATGAACCTGCGGGTGGTGTGCGCGATGTTGTTCAGCGCCTCGAACGAGATGCCATTGGTCAGCGCGGCATCACCGAAGATGCAGACGACGTTCTCGTCGGTGCCGCGCTGATCGCGGGCGGCGCACATGCCGAGGGCTGCGGAGAGGGCGGTGCCGGCGTGACCGGCGCCGTAGCAGTCGTGCTCGCTTTCCGTCCGCAGGGCGAAGCCGTTCAATCCGTCGGTGGTGCGGATCGTGTGAAACCGGCTCTTGCGTCCCGTGAGCAGCTTGTGGACGTACACCTGGTGGCTCACATCCCAGACGAGCTTGTCCTTCGGGGTGGTGAAGACCCGGTGCAGGGCGATGGTAAGCTCGACCACACCGAGGTTCGGCCCGAGGTGCCCCCCATGCCGCGCGAGCTTCGTGATCAGCTCCTGCCGGATCTCGGTTGCAAGCTGGTTGCATTGCTCCAGCGTCAGGTTCTTCACATGATCGGGGTGATCCACCATGTCGAGGTACCGGCCGGTCATCGGAAGTTTGGGGGGATTCGGGGATGGGCTTTGCACGGGAGCACAAAGGGCGCGCAGGATGAGCCGCGGGCCCGGGATTACTTGGCGGGTGAATCGTCGGCCGGCGACATCTCCGGAGGGCAAACCGGGCTGCGGGGTTCAAGCTCCCGGATGCGGAGTTCCGCCGTCGCAAGCCGTTCCTGACAGGACTTCACGAGGCGTGTGCCTTCCTCGTACCGGGCCAGAAGCTCCTCCAGAGGAAGCTCTCCGGACTCCATCGATTCAACGATGGACTCCAGCTTTTCGAGCGCTTCCTCGAAGGTGGCTTGCTGCGCCGTCCCGGCAGTCGACATGAGCGGCACGCTAGATCAATCCGCAGCCCCCGTCCAGCAGACGGCTCACATCCGGGAGGTCATCGAAAATGAGCCCCGGATCGGGGTCGCGCGGCCGGACGGGGAGGACGGGGGAGTTTCCCCCGTCCAGCGGGTCGGACATCAGGGTTTCCAGATCATGTCCGCGACCGTGCGACCGGCCGGAATGAACGGCAGCACGTGTTCGGTGTAAGGGGTGATGATGTCCAGCACGTACGGGGTCTTCGCATCGAGCATGCGCTGGATCGCCCCCCGGAGATCGCGGCGGTACACGACACGCTCGCAGGGCACGTTGAAGCTCGTGCAGACCTTGACGTAATCCGGGTAGATCGACTGGCGATCGTCGGGGTTGCCGAGATAGGTGTGGCCGCGGTTTCCGCCGTAGAAGTTGTCCTCCCACTGCACCACCATCCCCAGATGCTGATTGTTCAGGATCATGGCCTTGGCGGCGATCTTCTCGACGTTTGCCGTGGCCAGCTCCTGGATGTTCATGAGGAACGAGCCGTCGCCGTCGATATCGATGACTTCCTTGTCGGGGTGGGCCACCTTGACCCCCAGCGCGGCCGGATAGCCGAAACCCATCGAGCCGAGGCCGGCGGAGGTGATGAACTGGCGCGGGTACTTGTAGCGGTACCACTGGGCGGCCCACATCTGGTGCTGTCCGACACCCGTGGTGATGTACGCCTCGCCGTTCGAGAGCCTCCAGAGTTCCTCGATCGCCATCTGCGGGAGGATGTACTCCTCCCCGCCCCGCGCGAACGGCTTGATGTGCTCGGAATCGATGATCTCCGCCTTCGTCGTGTACTGGAAGGGTGCCTTGGCCTTCCACTCCGCGATCTGCGCATGCCATGCGTCCAGGCGACGTCGGATCCCGCCGCGGCGGGTGATCAGCGCGTTGAGCCGCTTGAGCACGTCGTACAGGTTGCCATGCACGGTCAGGTGCGCGCGGCGGTTCTTGTTGTGTTCGGAAGGGTCGATGTCGACATGAACGATGGTCGCGCCCTTGGCGAACTCGTCGAACTTGCCGGTCACGCGGTCATCGAATCGAACCCCGAACGCAAGCAGCAGGTCCGCGCCGTCGCGGATCTTCCGCATGGGCTCGTTGGGCGACTTGCGCGGCTCGTACTCTCCGCTGACGGCCCAGTTGGCGTACGCCGCGCCATGCATGCCGAGCCACCGGAGGGAGAGCGGATGGTCCTCGGGGAAGCCGCCGATTCCCATGATCGTGGTGGCCACCGGAATGCCCGTGGCCTCGGCGAACTTCCGGAGTTCGCCGGCCGCGCCGGCGCTGATGATTCCGCCGCCCGTGTAGAGCACCGGGCGTTCGCACTTCTCGATCAGGCCGATGATCTCGTTGAGCTCGAGCTCTCCCGCCCGGACGTCGGCGTTGTAGCCGCGCAGGCGTTCCTTGACCTGCTCGAGCGTCGGCCAGACCGGCTGCGTGCGGGCCTGCTGGACGTTCTTCGGCACGTCGATGACGACGGGCCCGGGGCGGCCGGTCTGGGCGATGTAGAACGCCTCCTTGACGACCCACGGGATGTCGTTGACATCGGTCAGCAGGTAGGAGTGCTTCACGATCGGAAGGGTCATTCCGATCATGTCCGTCTCCTGGAATGCCCCGCGACCGATCATCGAGTGCGGCACCTGGCCGGTGATGGCGACCAGCGGGCAGGAGTCCATGTAGGCATCCGCGATGGCCGTCACCAGGTTCGTCGCGCCTGGCCCGCTCGTGGCCATGCACACGCCCGCCTTCCCCGTCGCCCGCGCGTAGCCTTCGGCCGCGAAACTTCCGCCCTGCTCGTGTCGTGGAAGGATCGTGCGGATCCGCGACCGCGTCAGGGACTGGTGGAGTTCCATGCTCGCGCCGCCCGGATACGCGAAGATGACCTCGACACCCTCTCGCTCCAGCGCCTCAACAAAGATGTCGCGCCCCAGCATCGCGGGGCTGAGGGCGTTTCGGCCTTCGGTGGAAGACCGTTTCCGGAGGGTCCTGCTCTTGCTCATGTTTCCTATCGTTTGAAGACCGGCGGCGGCTCTGGGGAACAAAAAACCCACGACCGCATCCGGCCGTGGGTTCTGGTTGCGAATCCGTTCATGCGCAACTCGACCCTCCGGCCGGGCCGGGAACCAGCAGCCGTACCGCAAGGACGAGTTCGCGCCGTTTCAACATCGTTGGCAACATAGGAACGCGAGTTCCCCCGCGTCAAGCGCACCGTGGAATTCGAATGCCGGTGAGGGTGCCGCCGGCGGCTCGCGCGCACGCGCTAATCCTGGTCATCCTCCTCCTCATCCTCACCGTCATCCTCCTCGTCCTCCTCGACCTCCTCGTCCCCCTCGACCTCCTCGTCCTCCTCATCCTCCTCTTCCTCGTCGGGGCCGTCGTCCTCCTGGG
>CAZJEH010000133.1:0-10036 GCA_964544905.1 uncultured Gemmatimonas sp. | reverse complement strand
CAACCGAAACCACCATCGTCATCCCGGCGCAGGCCGGGATCCATCCGCCTGGCGATGCGCGGATGCATACTCATAACGCGTTTCACAACGTAATGCGAGTTCTCGGCGACCGAGAATCCATCTGCGGTTTTTCAGAATAATGGGTCCCGGCCTGCGCCGGGACGACGTTGGTGGGGACGGTAGCGAAGTAGACCGTTCAACGGTTCCTTGCGCGTGTGACGGACTGGGATCAGCCGGCTAGATCAGCTCGATTCACGAGCCACTATGATCCGCATGTCAACCCTTGCAGACGCACCTGCCCATCGGAGCGGCTCCGGTACGTTTGGACCGGCTGAACGTAGCGCGATCCGGCCGGGAGTCACACGGGGATCGTTGTGATTTCTTGACGGACGTCGGAGCCGCTCTGGCCACGTCGCGGGACTATCCAAACCGGACTGCGGAGAGTGGCGGAGTTGGCCTCGACGTCGAGGAGGGGCATCACATCCACCGATGTGGCCAATCGTCGGAGGCAGGCGCGGCCATCGGGCCTTCGCGTCGCCTCCTTCGCTCAACGCCCCTCCAGCGGTAGTTTGCCCGGGGAACATACCCATCCGGAGGACCGGAGTGACTCAAGTAGCATCAGGACCTTTGTCGCCGCATCCGCGACACGCTCCCGGCGTGCCCGGTCTCCGCGGGAGGTCGAACTCGGGTTGAAGCCGAATCGTCATGGCGCCGACGGGTGGTCGGCGAAGCTCGAGCGCGCGTACCGGGTGATCGGCTGGCGGACGAGGAGCGCCTGGAACCACCTCGTCATCCGGTTCAACCGGCTGGAGCTGAGCGAGAACACGATTCTGTTCGGCTTCGCCGTGGCGATCGGGGGGGCGACGGCGCTGGGCGTGGTGGGTTTCTACCGGCTGATCGACCTCGCGTACGCCGTCTTCTTCGTGTGGCCGGCGAACTACCTGCCGCGGTCCGTCTTCCTGGCGTACCGGCCGCTGGTGACCGGCGCGGGGCTGGCGCTCGCCGCGTGGATCATGGTGCGGATCGGGCGGGGGCACGAGGGCCTGAACGTCCCCGACGTGCAGCGGGCGGTGGCACGCGAGGGCGGGCGGATCCCGACGCGCCCCGCGCTCGCTCGGACCGTCGCCAGCGCCGTGACGCTGGGGAGCGGCGGGTCCGCGGGCAGCGAGGGGCCGGTGACCGTCCTCGGGTCGGCGATGGGGTCGCTGCTGGGGCAGGGGTTCCGCTTCCACCCCGCGCGCGTGAGGGTGATGGTGGCGGCGGGAGCGGCGGCGGGGATCTCGGCGGCGTTCAACGCCCCGCTCGCGGGGGCGTTCTTCGCGCTGGAGGAGATCCTTGGCTCGCTGGCCGTGGCGGCGTTCCCGGCGGTGGTGGTGAGCAGCGTCGTATCGGCAGTCGTGTCGCGCGCCTTCCTGGGCAATCACCCCGCGTTCCCCATCCCCGTCGAGTACGGGTACCATCTCACCCGGGAGATCTTCCTCTTCTATCCGCTGCTCGGCGTGATCGCCGGGCTGGTCGCGGTCGCGTTCATCCGGACCTACTTCGGGATGGAGGTGGTCGCCGCCCGGCTGCCGGTCCCGCGGCGTGCGCTGCCGTGGATCGGCGGGGCGGCCGTGGGCGCGCTGGTGTTCGCGTCGGGCGGGGTGCTGGTCGGCTTCGGGCACCTGGCGGTCCGGCTCGAGGTGTTCGGCGGGATGTCCGCGGCGCTGCTGGCGCTGCTGGTGGTGGGGAAGATCCTCGCGACGTCGATCACGCTCAACTTCGGGGGGTCCGGCGGGGTGTTCACGCCGTCGCTGTACGTCGGGGCGGCAACGGGGGGCGCGTTCGGGGTGGCGCTCGTGCAGCTCTTCCCGGGGCTCGGTCTGCGGCCGGAGCCGTACGCCCTGGTGGGGATGGGGGCGCTGGTCGCCGCGTCGACGGGCGCGCCGATCACGGGGATCCTGATCGTGTTCGAGATGACCAACGACTACGCCATCATGGTGCCGCTGATGGTGGCGACGGTCATCGCGTACAGCGTCGCCCGGCGGATGCAGCCCGACAACCTGTACAGCGGATGGCTCCGGCGGCGTGGCGAGGCGATCGTGCACGGGTCGGATCGCGCCCTGCTCTCGCAGCTGCGGGTGGCCGACGCGCTGGACCCGAACCCGCAGGTGATCGGGGAACGGGCGACGGTGCTCGAGCTGCTCGACCAGCTCGACCGGGCAACGCAGACGGAGTTTCCGGTCATCGACCGGCGGCGGCGGCTGGTCGGGGTCGTGTCGATCGCCGATCTGGGGCGCGTCGCGCGGGATGCGCAGAGCCTGGGACCCGTGATCGTGGCGGCGGACCTGGCGCGGGAGGTCGAGACCGTCGCGCCCGACGCGTCGCTGCTGGAGGCGATGCAGAAGCTGGGGGTGCGGGGGGCGTCGGTCCTGCCGGTGGTCGAGCCTGGGACCGGGCGGCTGGTGGGGCTGGTCACCCACGCGGACATCATCTCGCTCTACGAGCGCTCCACAGCTGCGCCGGCGGGGGAGGGGCTGGAGCGGCGGCGCGGCGAGCGGCGGCGGGTCCGCAGACAGGAGCACTGAGCCGCCCACGGCCCGGCCGGACGATCTGTCCCCATCGGAGTCCGCCGGGGCTCGCCCTTTAACCCGTGGGACCGCCGGTTTCTCGACCCACCAAGTCGTGACACCCCCGACGCCTCGAACGGCAAATACCCTACTTCCCCGAAGTCTCCTTCCAGTTAATCGAATTAAAGGAGCGGTGATGAGGTCGGGATGGATCCGGCCTCGCGCCATGCGCCCGGGCAGCTTCGTGCCGCGCGGGTACCGGCTAAGTCATCGGGCGGGTCGAGCCCGACGGATCCGCCATTACGTATACGGTGGAGCCACGAGGCCAGGCGGCCCGTACCGGTGAGGGTCGGCCCCGCGGAGGGACGCTCGCCGGGAGATGACCGGCCGACGGCGAGGATCAAGGCCGGTGTGGCTCGCGGCGACGTGGCACGGCGGGCGCGTACGGGCGGTCGCGACCCGCTCCTGAGAATGCGCAACACCGAGGAGGGCACCCCGGGCGTGTCCCTCGAGAAGCTCGTGCATGACCCGGCCAACCACGGAGGCAGAGATGCTCTTCTCCGAACGCAGTATCTGGACGATGGTCCACGGGATCGGATTCGGCGGCGGGGCCTTGCTGGCGCTCGCCGCATCGCTGGCGGCCCTGTATCTCCTTCACCCGCGCCCCCGGGATCCCGGGACGATCCCGGACCGGTCGGGCGCGATCGCCGGCCTCACCGGCCTGACGGCCCTGCTTACCTGGCTCACGACGATCGTCGGGACGTACGTCGTATTTCCGCCTTACCGCGTGCCGCCGCCCGAGGGGACGACCGACCTCACGCCGTACCCCCGCGCACTGATCCTCAGCGATCCCTCGACCGCGTGGCTGCACGCGTTCGCGATGGAGACCAAGGAACATCTGCCGTTCATCGCCTGCATGTTGGCGACCGCCGTCGCGTACGTGGCGTGGCGCTACCGCCGTGGCTTCGTCACGGATGCGGCGCTGCGAAGGGGCGGATCGGTGATGCTGGCCGTCACGTTCGTGCTCGTCGCGTACGTGTCGCTGCTGGGAGTCTTCATCAACAAGGTCGCACCCCTCGAGTAGACCGTCCTATGAACATCAACTTCGACTGGATTCGACTGGAGTGGATCATGAGCACCGTACAGGAGGAACGCAGTGAAGCCGGCCGTCTCGAGGCGCAGCGCGAGCTGCCGAACGGGCCCGCGATGGCGGCCTTTCTGGGCGCCGGGATCGGGGCCTTCGCACTGGGACTCATCGTCATGCTGAACGAAGCCGGCTTCTTCTCCGCGCCCGCCGTCTACGCGCCCGCCGGGGGGGCCTCCGGGCGGACGACTCTGGGCGTCGTGGCCTGGCTGATTGCCTGGGGCGTGCTCCACGCGCGGTGGAAGGCGCGCGAGGTGCCCGCGCGCACGACGTGGCTGGCGACGGCCATCCTGACGGCGCTGGGGATCCTGGCGACCTTCCCTCCGGTGTGGGGGCTGATCTCGTAGGCCGACGTCCTACGGCGGCACCCGGCTGGTGGCGCGTCGGGTGCCGCCGTTCCTGCTGAAGCTGGCGGGGCGGGTTCGCGACAACCGGCGGATCCGGGAGACGGTTCGCCCCTTCCACCGGCCCACGCAGTTCCACGGATAGCAAGGGCGATCATCGGGAGGCCGTGACGAGTCCTTGCGCGAGCCGGCGGCGGCCGGCTTTCCGTGTCGGTGGGTGCAGGTAAACTTGACACTCGCGCAGGCACACCGTACACATGGGCAATGCGCCTGACCAACGACCTCTCCCGCCAACGCGCCCGTCGCGGCTGGTCCCAGGCCCAGGCCGCGGCCGCCGCCGGCATCACTCGCCAGAGCTACGCCGCGATCGAGGCCGGCACCTCCGTGCCATCCACCGACGTCGCGATCCGTCTGGCGCGGGCGTTCGGGCGCTCGGTCGAGGAGCTGTTTCGGGTGCCGGACGCGCCGGCGGAGCGGATCACCGCGCGCTGGGCGGGCGAAGGCGAGCCCATGGGGCGGCGTGTTCGGCTCTCGCAGGTAGGCGGCCGGGTCATCGCCCTCCCGGCGGATGACGCCCTGCGGCCGCACGCGCCCGCCGCGGGGGTCGTGGTTGGAGTGTCCGGCGAGGACGTGTCGGTGTCGCTGCTGCCGGAACGGCCGCCGATGGCGGAACTGGCGGTGGTGGGTTGCGACCCCGCGTTCGGGATCGTCGCCGATGCGCTGCGGCGCGATCGCGGCGTCGAGGTGGCGTGGAGCCAGCGCGGGAGCCGCGCGGCGATCGCGGCTCTCGCGCGTGGGGAGGCGCACGTGGCCGGCGCGCACCTGCGCGACCCGCGGACCGGGGAGACGAACGGCCCCTGGGTGCGGGAGACGATTCCGTTTCCATGCACACGGATCGTCTTCGCGGTCTGGGAGCAGGGGCTGCTGGTCGCCCCCGGCAACCCGCGCGGGATCGCCGGCGTCGCCGACCTGGCGCGTCCCGGCGTGCGCTTCCTCAACCGCGAGCCGGGATCCGGCAGCCGGCAGGTACTCGACGAGGCGCTCGACGCCGCCGGTGTACCCGCGGCGGGCATCTCGGGCTACGAGACCGCCGCGCGCGGCCACCTCGCGGTCGGGGAAGCCATCGCCGCGGGTCTCGCCGACGCGGGCATCGCCATCCGGGCGGCGGGCGCGGCCTTCGGGCTGGACGTGCTCCCGCTGCGGATGGAGCCGTACGAGCTGATCATTCCCGACCATTTCCTCGACCTGCCCGCGGTCGGCGCGCTCCTGGACGGACTGCGGCGGCCGGGTATCCGCGCCCAGGTCGAGGCGCTGCAGGGGTACGACACCGCCACGATGGGGCTGAGTGCGTAGAGAGCGCCTCGAGCATCACGCGAAGACGCGAGGCTGCAAAGGATGGGGCTCGCAGCGGGCGCTCTCAGCCAGGCGCGGGCTCATCCTCATTGCCGCGTTGCTGTTCATGTCGCTCCCGGGTTGCGCTGGTGGAGATGGCGCGAACGGAGACGGCACCGAGGAGCGGCTGCTGGTCATGGCGGCCTCGAGTCTGAGCACCGTGATGCCCGCGCTGATCGAGGCGTTCGAAGGTCGGACCGGCGCGACCGTCGATCTGGTGCTGGGAGCCACCCGGAACCTGGCTGCACAGATCGAGAGCGGGGCGCCGGCGGACCTGTTCTTCGCCGCCGACGAGGAGACGGTCATACGGCTGGGGGCCAGCGGGTCGATCCGGCCGTCGTCGGTGCGGACGTACGCGGTCGGCCGGCTCGTCATCGTCTGGCGCGATGCGGTGGAGGGTCCCGCATCGCTCGAACAGCTCGCCGAGAGCCGATACGAGGTCATCGCCATCGCCAATCCGGAGATCGCGCCGTACGGGGCGGCGGCGCGGGAGGCGCTCGGGCGGGCGGGCGTGTGGGAGACGGTCGAGCGGCGGGTGGTGTGGGGGGAGAACGTCAACCAGACCTACCAGCTCGTGCAAACCGGAAACGCCGACGTGGCGCTCGTGGCGAAAAGCGTTGTCGATCCGGAAGCGCGGGAGTTCATCGCCGTCGACCCGGAACGGCACACGCCGATCCGCCAAGCCGCCGGCATCCTGGAGCGGAGCACGAACCCCGCCGCCGAAGAGTTCCTCGCCTACGTCCTGGGCGACGAGGGGCAGGCGATCCTCGAGGAGCACGGATTCGGACGCGCCCCCCGGTAGCGGATGGACCTCGCACCGCTGCTGCTTTCGCTGCGTGTCGCCGGTCTGGCCACGCTGATCGCCCTGGTGGTCGGCGTGCCGCTCGCCTTCGTGCTGGCCCGGCGGCGGTTTCCCGGCCGGGACGTGGTGAGCGTCCTCGTCCTCCTCCCGATGGTCCTCCCGCCGACCGTGCTCGGCTACTACCTGCTGCTGCTCATCGGGAGGAACGGGCCGGTGGGGCGGCTCGCCGAGACGATCGGCCTGGGAAGGATCGTGTTCACGCCCACCGCCGCCGTCATCGCCGCGGTGGTGGCGTCGCTGCCCTTCCTCGTGCGCGCCGCGCAGGGCGGGTTCGAGCAGGCGGACCCCGTCTACGAGGAGGCCGCGCGGACCCTGGGCCGGTCGGACATGTCCATCTTCCTCACGGTGTCGGTGCCGCTCGCGTGGCGGAGCATCGTCGCGGGGCTGGCGCTGGCCTTCGCGCGGTCGATGGGCGAGTTCGGGGCGACGCTGATGGTGGCGGGCAACATCCCGGGCAGGACACGGACCGCGAGCATCGCCATCTACGACGCGGTGCAGGCGTTCCAACTCTCCGACGCGCACTACCTCGCGCTGATCCTGTCGGCGGTGACCGGCGGGATCCTCCTGTTGCTCACCCGCCTCGGGCGACGCAGCGGCTGGTGAGCATCGAACTGTCGATCGACCTGCGACTGGGAGACTTCCACCTCCAGGTCGCGTTCGAGGTGGGCGATGGAATCGCCGCCCTCTTCGGCCCGTCCGGCGCCGGCAAGACACTCACCCTCCGCTGCATCGCCGGCCTCGCGACGCCGCAGTCCGGGCGGATCGTCGTTTCGGGGCGGACGCTGTTCGACTCGGTGACGGGCATCGACCTCGCTCCACGGGATCGAGGGGTCGGTTATCTCTTCCAGCAGTACGCGCTCTTTCCGCATCTGACGGTCGAGCAGAACGTCGGGTTCGGGCTGCACCGGCTCTCGAAGTCCGAGCGCTCGCGTCGGGTGGAGGGGATGCTCGCCCTGGTCGGACTGGAAGGACTGGGCCGTCGCCGCCCCGGCGAGCTGTCGGGCGGGCAGCGGGTGGCGCTGGCGCGCGCGCTCGCCCCCGAGCCGGACCTGCTGCTGCTCGATGAGCCGTTCGCCGCGGTCGACCTGCGCACGCGGCGGCGCCTCCGGGCCGAGTTGCGGCGGATCCAGGAGGCCACGTCCACCCCGATGATCCTGGTCACGCACGATCTGGCGGAGGTGCGTCAGCTATCGGATTCGCTGGTTGTCATCGATCAGGGCAGAGTGCTGGCAACCGGAGCGACGGAAACGCTGCTCGCGGACGCGGTGGGTATCATCGCGGAGCTGACGGAGGAGTCGATCGAGTAGAACTGCGGGGGGCTCACACGAAGGCGCGAGGACGCGAAGGCGTGGCCAGTTCGACTCTGCTGCCGCCGCCACTCAATGCAGAAGGGCATCACGCAGAGCCGCTGAGCCGCGGAGCGTCCTGATCCCGTTTCTCGTCGAGTCCTTCCGAAGGTGGTGAACCCCAACCCTCGCGGCTTTGCGGCTTCGTGTGAGGACTACGGTGAGGTCTCACGCGAAGGCGCGAGGCCGCGAAGGGTGTGGCGAGTTTGACTCTGCTGCCGCCCCCAAACCAGTCAATTAGGAAAGGGGGGTCTCACGAAGAGCCGCAGAGCGTCATGACCCGGTTTCTCGGCGAATCCTCCGGAAGGTGGTGAACCCCAACACTCGCGGCTTTGCGGCTTCGTGTGAGGACTACGGGGGACTCATGCGAAGGCGCTTCTCGTGATTCCAATCCGTTCGCCGATCAGCCTCCCCGCGTTGGTGTCGCCGCGCCGAGCGGACGGATCGGCTCGATCTGCCCGGCCACCGCGCGCATGACGTCCATCGACGTGACCACCCCGCGCAGTTCTCCGTCCTCCATCACCAGCGCGCGATGGACACCGGCCTTGACGAGAAACGCCGCCAGCTCGGGCAGCGTTGCCTCCTCGCGGACGCTGAAGGTCGCGGGCGTCATGATGTCCTCCACCCGGAAATCCGCCAGGGGACTCTTGACGATGCCGCGGACCACTCCGGGGGCTTCGGCGGCGAAGTAGCCGGACGGCTTCGCGTTCGCCGAGTCGTCGACGTACCACATCGTGGCCTCGCTCTCCTCGGCCGCCAGGCGAACGATGTCGGTGACGGATACCACCCCGGCAACTTGCCCCTCGGCGCCGGAGTCCACGACGGGGACACCACCGATGCCGTGGTAGGCGAGCAGCTCGGCGAGGTCCTGGACGCTGGCCTTCGGATCGATGGTGACGGGATCGCGCTGCATGATGTCCCGCACGCGAAGCACGTTCGTCCGGGTCGCTTCCGCCATGATTCACCTCCTGTGCTGGCTCGGTGTCGTCCCCTGGAGGCCGCAACCCGCGCCCGACTCAGCGGGTCTGCGATGCCGCTCGGGGGCCGCGGATCGCGCATGCAGCCCGGCTGCCGCAGCGACTGAAATCGCCCGCGGGTTGTGGCCTCCGTCCCTCCCGCTCACCGGAAGATCCAGACCGCGGGGGACCGAGAACGTGCTGTGTTCCCAGACGCGCAGGCGGCGCTTCGACCGCGTGCCCGCGGCGGCGCCGCCGATCGGACCGGCTATCGATCAGTCCGGTGTCCCTCGCCCTCCCCTGTGAGACGGGGAAGCCATCGGTTCATCCGTTGATCGGGATCGTCTTGCCCTTCGCCTCGGGCGCCTTCTCGAGGCGGATCTTGAGCACCCCGTTCTTGAACTCCGCGGTCACCTTGTCCTCGTCGACCGGGGTCGGCAGGGCGAAGCTCCGCTGGAAGGCACCGTAGTAGCGCTCGTAGAGGTAGCGCTCCTTCTCCTTCTCCTCCTTCTCTTCCTTCTTCTCACCGTGGATGGTGAGGACATTGTTCTCGAGGTCGATGCGGACGTCGTCCTTCGACACGCCCGGCAGCTCAGCGGTGATCTCGATCGAGTTGTCGGTCTCGATCATCTGGACGGACGGCATCCAGGGCACCTCGTCAGCCAGGAACGGCGCGCGGAAGATATCGCCGAAAACCTGCTGCATCCGCTGCTGCATCCTCTCGATCTCATGCGTCGGTGTGCGCCAGCGTACGACTGCCATGGTTCCCTCCCAATGGTTGCGGTTCCGAATGAGGACGCCTCCATCCGCGCCCTCGGAGAGGAGGATAGTGCCGGCTGGTGATCGGGTCTGTAGGGCAATGCTGTAGGGGGGCGTCCGGAAGTGTTGGGTAGCTGTTGATCGCGGTCGGAGTCCAGGAATGACGGGGATGATGGGCGGTTGGCGATGGGCAGATTCGCTGGGTCGCCACACCTCCGACCCCGCGTTCGCATCGCTCCCCACAGGCGAGTCAGGCATCCTCCAGACAGCCCTCGAGGGGCAGATGCGGGGGCGCGGCCGGCGTGGCGGATCCGGCTACCGGGCATGCGGACACGGGGATGGCTGGGTGGGGTGCCGGAGTCGTGAACGGTCTACCCGCGCTGCGTCTAACCATCGCCATCCCGGCGCAGGAGATTGTGTCAGAACTGTCGATCCCAGTCCGTCACACGCGCAAGGAACCGTGGACGGTCTAGTTCGCTACCGTTCCCACCAACGTCGTCCCGGCGCAGGCCGGGACCCATTATTCTGAAAAACCGCAAGTGGATTCCGGTCGCCAAGAGCTCGCATTACGTTGTTGTGAAACGCGTTATGAGTATGCATCCGCGCATCGACAGGCGGATGGATCCCGGCCTGCGCCGGGATGACGATGGTGGTTTCGGTTGCACCCGACGCACACCGGGCCCG
>CAZJEH010000132.1:0-10103 GCA_964544905.1 uncultured Gemmatimonas sp. | reverse complement strand
GAGTGTCCGATTTTCGTCCGACGATTGTGTCCGATTTTCAGCCGGCGTTGACACCTTGCAAGCGGTACGGGGTGGGATCGACAGGATTGACACGGCCTCCAAGCCGGAATCCATCGAGCGGCAAGAGGATAGGACCGGTCCTTAGGATTTCGGGCTGACTGATAGGTCCCGGCCTTCGCCGGGAGGACGGGGGAGGTTGGTTGGCCGCCGGAGTGACGGGGAAGTGGCCCACGGGATTTTCCCTTCGCCGGCGGGGAAGTGGGACGCGTTCCGACCGAAGGCTCGCGGCGACGATTCCTCCCCCGGAGACGACTGCGGGTAGTGTTGGCACAGCCTCCTGCGCCGGCCGACCCGGCGGAGTTGCCGGTCAGCCGGGACAGTTCAGGGCTTCGGCAGTTCACACCGGCCTTCGAAGCCGCTTGCCCGCCAAACCATCCTCAGAAATAGACGCTCGCTCCGATCCCCCACGCCCTGTCCTGGAGGAGTCGCTGAGGGTGGTCCCCGACGCGCCAGTTGACGAACAGCTCGTGAAGCCAGCCGGTGTTGTCGAGCCGGTAGGCCAGTTCGGCCATCCCCCACAGGCGTCCGGATGGCGGATGGACTCGAGTCTCTCATCCATCCCCCAGGTCTTGAAACCGCGCCCCTGAAGGCGGATCCAGACGGGCCGCACGGGACCCGGGACCCATCCCCGGTCCAGGGGCACGCTCCAGCCGATCTCGCCGGCGAGCCGGGTGTGCGGGTTGTCGACCTCTTCCGCGTCCGTCTCACACTCGATGCAGACCACGCCGTCGAAGGCCAGGCTCACCTCGGGCACGAACCAGAGCCGGTGATACTGGTCGTGCTCGTAACTCACGGCCACGCCGAATGCCGCGTCGCCGAAGTCGAAGCTCTGGGGTGCTTCGCCAGCGAGCTTCAGGTCCAGACTGAGGTAGCCGTTGCTGACTGCCGCCGGGTCGTCGGGGCTGGGAACGCCGCCGGTCGGTGTGGAAGCCTGAAAGAAAGACAGCTGGAGTCCGCCCCGCAGCGCCGCTCGCAGAGGCTCCGGATTGCGATCGGCGTCCCAGGTGAGCGGCACGTCGACGTCCGCCCCGAAGCTCCATTCGCGCGGATTGTTGGTCTGGATCACCAAGCCGCCGCGGGTGCCTTCGAGCGTGAAGCGGAGGCCGGGGAAGACGTCACCGTCGGCGAGCAGCAGGGCGGGTCGGATGCGGAGCTGCTGCGCGCCGGCCGGGGCTGCGGACAGCATCAACAGGAGCGCCAGCACCGTGGTTCGCCATGTCCGGGGCATCAGGCCACCTCGTGGGCGAAAAGGTAGAAGGCGTCCAGGGAGCCACCGACGCTGGAGAGGGTGCGATCGCCGTCGCCGAGGAGCTCGATGAGGCGCGCCTGGATGGTCGGCTCGTCGTAGGCGGCCTCGGGAGTGCCACCGTAGGCGACACACTGTGCCATGAGGTTGCGCGCGTTGCCGCGGAGCTTGGCCTCCGATGGCTTGCGGCCGCTCCCGCTGAAATAGTCGAGCTGCCGCAGTCGGAGCTGGCCGAGCTCCTCGAATCCGGCCGCCAGAAGGCGCGGTGGTATCTGCGGCTTGAAGTAGTTGAATGCCGCTACGTGCGCGTAGTTGTTGCGCGACCAGCTGTGGTCCGTGCGGACGATGGACCACGCGGCGCTGCTCAGCTCTCTCACCCAGGCCGCCGGCGCCGCACCCACGCGGTGCGCGTTCTCCTCGAGGAAGGCGACGTGCCGGAGGATGTTCGCCCGGGCGGGCTCCCCATCGACGGGCAGGCCGAGGAACCGCCGCGGCGTGGTACCGGCGATCTGCTCGAACCGCGCTGCGGTCATCTTCGACTCGAAGTACCGCCAGTATGCCGCGTCGTCGATGTTCAGCCGCAGCAACCACGAATCGGTTCCGAAGATGATCCGGTCCCCGTTCGGACCCGATAGCAGCTTGTTCAACGCCTGGAAGTACTCCTTCTCCACCTCGCCGCCGGTCATCATCATCTCGACGTGGTAGGCGAGGTCGGCGTAGACGTTGGGATGGTCCGCCATGTAGGTGAGGATGGTGTCCGCCCACTCCACCTGTGCTTCGTCCTGGTGGCAGAAACCGCCCCAGCCGCCGCAGTGTGCAAAGCAGACGCGCAGCGTATCCTTCGGCTTCGAGAACAGCTCGAGCCAGTGCTTCGGGTGCGCATAGCCGGCGGTCTCGGCGTCCTTGTTGAACCCGCCTGCTGTGCAATGGACGACGATCGGGACGTCCTGGTCCCGGCAGTAGTCGAGGACGGCCCGCATGGCCGGCGTCGTCACCTCGAAGCCCAGCGACGGGTAGAGCTTCACCCCGGCGAAGCCCTGCTCTTCGATCCCGCGCCGCATCAGCTCGAAGTGATCCGGCCGGCGAGGGTTCACGGCGATGAAGGGGATGACCCGCCCCGGGTGGGCGATGGCGGCGTCCATCGTGCCGCGGATCTGCCCGAGGAAGTTGCGGCGGTCGCGCTCGCTCTCCTCCTCCGCGACGATGTCCATCATGAGGGCGACGATCGCATCGTCCGGCCCGAGATGGGCGAGCAGCCGGTCCGCGACCCGCGGGATGCTCGATTGCATCGCGATGCGGAGGGTCTCGAACACGTCGAAGGGGCTCTTGCCGGGGCCGTCCTGTGCATCGATCCAGCTCGACAGGCGGTCCAACGCGGCTCGTAGCGCGCGGACCTCGAGGTCGTCGGCGGCCTCGCCGAGCAGGCGGACCTCGACGGGAAGCTGTACGGACCGCATCAGCTTCTTGAACTTCGCGTTCCGCCCGATCGAGCGCATGAACCGGACGAGCAGCTCGTCCTCGTAGAGGTATTCAGGCCGGTCGAGCTGATCGTTCAGGATCTCCTCGACCGCATCGACGATGAACTCGTGGAGGAGCATGCGCCGCAGCCGTCCGACCATGATCCCGATGGCCTCGCGCGACAGGACGGACTGCAGCGTAAAGACGTGGGCGTGACCGTTGATGCGCATATGGCGTTCGAAACGGGTGTCGCGAAACGGGCGTCCTGGGTAATGAACGAGGCGGGTCGAGCGAAGGCAAGGGACTTGGATGCGGAGCGGGATGTCGGCTATGACGTAGTCGAGCGGGTGGGAGACCGTAGCGGCGATCGGGGGCGGGCGGGCGCGGCGAGGGAAGTGCCCGAACCGGCCACCGGAAAGGAGGCTCACGCGCAGCCGCGAGGTCGTGAAGTACTTCCGAGACGTTGCGAACGAGGCATTCGTTGAAAGGTGGAGACGTGACCGAAGCCGGGTCCGATCTGCGGAGACACCTCGGGCTGGTGGACGCCGTGGGTGTCGGATTGGGCGCCATTGTCGGCGCGGGGATCTTCGTGGTCACGGGCGTGGCGGCGGGGATCGCGGGGCCAGCATTCCTGGTCGGACTCGGAATCGCCGGGGCAGTAGCGACCGCGAACGCGCTCTCTGCCGCCCAACTCGCCGCGGAGTATCCCCGGTCGGGGGGGACGTACGAGTACGGGTATCGGGTGCTCTCACCGACCGCCGGGTTCGCTGCGGGTTGGCTGTTCCTGGCGAGCAAGCTGGCGGCTGCGGGTACGGTGGCGCTCGGCCTGGCCGGCTACCTGGACGCCCTGCTCCCCGGCGTCCCGTATCGTGCGGTGGCGGTCGGCGCGATCGTGGTGTTCACCATCCTCAACTACTTCGGGGTGAAGCGGTCGAGTCGGGCCAACCTGGCGATCGTGTCGGTGTCCGTCGGGTCGCTGGTGCTCTTCGTGGTCGCGGGGGCGGGAGACTTCGATGCAGGGATGCTGCGGCCGTTCGCGCCGGCTGGCTGGCGGGGCGTCCTGGAGGCGGCCGCGCTGCTGTTCTTCGCCTACACCGGGTACGCTCGGGTCGCGACGCTCGGCGAGGAGGTGAGCGATCCACGCCGGACGATCCCGCGGGCGATCGGCATCACCATCGCGGGGGCCATCCTCCTTTATGTGGCCGTCGCGGCGGTGGCCGTAGGGCTGGTGGGTGCGGGTGCGATGGCTGAGAGCGCCGCGCCGCTCTACGTCGCCGCCGCGGGGTCGGCGCATCCCTGGGTGGGTATCGTCGTCGCGATCGGTGGGGTTACGGCGATGCTGGGAGTGATCCTCTCCCAGCTGCTCGCGCTCTCACGGATGGTCTTCGCGATGGCACGCCGTCGTGACCTGCCCGGGTTCCTCGAGCCGGTCCACCCGCGCTACGGTGTGCCGGGCCGCGCCGTGATCGCCGTCGGAGTCGTCGCACTGGTGATCGCTGCGACCGGTACCCTGCGCGGGGTCGCGTCGGCGGCGTCGTTCACGATCTTGGCGTACTACTCGATCGCCAACCTCGCAGCCCTCAAGATGCCACGTGAGGCGAAGCTGTTCCCTGACGCCGTGCCGATGTTCGGGCTGGTGAGCTGTGTGGTCCTGGCGCTGTCGCTGTCGCGAGAGATCGTGCTGATCGGACTCGCGACGCTGGCGGTAGGGCTGGCCGGACGCTGGGTGGCGCGGAGATGGGCGGGGCAGGGGTGATCGTACTGCCCTGGCACGGGCACGTGCGTGCTGTCCGGGCGCCGGCGGAGCTTCGGCGACGGAGGGGAAGTGTAGATCTTTCGACTCCGCCCGCGCTGGCGCCCGGGCTCCGCTCAGGATGACAAGGTGGGAGCCTTCGGTGGCGGACGGGTTCCGCTACGATGTCAGGGATGGGAGCGTTCGACTGGTGCCAAGCTCCGCTCGGACCGATTCCTGGGACGGGGGCGTCCAGAACCGAGCACCGAGCGACGGCGCTAGTCGGGCGGCCGCGCAGGTCCCACCATCCGCCGTAGCCGCCGATCCACCCCGGGATCGCTGTCCCGCGGCGCTACTCCGACAACGCCCTCAGCAGCGCGTCGTCCCGTCCGTAGGTGTCGTTGTAGAAGTGCAGCTCGCCATGCAGGTCGGCCGACGCCGTCCAGTACAGGATGAGTACGGGCAGGCGCCGCTCGAGCTGGATCGTCCGTGTCCGGCCCTCCGCGATCGCCGCGAGAATATCTTCCCGGCTCCATCGTTCGGGGTCGTCCAGGATCAGCTCGGCCAGCTGGATGGGGTTCTGTACGCGGATGCAGCCGTGGCTGAAGGTCCGCTGCTCACGCTCGAAGAGAGTGCGCGACGGCGTGTCGTGCAGGTAGACGTCGTACTGGTTGGGGAAGACGAACTTGATCTGTCCCAACGGGTTGGCGGGTCCGGGACGCTGCCTGAAGACGTAAGGGAACGTGCGAGCTGTGTACTGAGCCAGCTCCGCCGCCGTGACGTCCACGGGCCGACCCTGTCGGTCGATGACCGTCATCCCGGTGCGCTGCAGGTAGGTCGGATCCCGCCGGATGTCCGCCAACACCTCGCCGACGATACCGCTCGGCACGGTCCACGTCGGGTTCAGGTCGATGTACTGCATCTCCGCCTGGAAGACCGGCGTGCGGGTGGTGGTCTGACCGACGACTGCCCGGGACTCGAAGATGACGGCCCCGTCACGGACGAAATAGACACGCGCACCGGCGATGTTGACCGCAATGAAGGCTGCCGGAAGGTCGTGAGTGACCCAGCGAGCCCGCTCGAGGTTGATACGCACCTGGTCTATCCGCCGCTCCACCGGGGTGTTGAGCTGAGCGAGGGTCGCCGGTCCCACGATGCCGTCCTCGTTCAGGCCGTGGCGGTGCTGGAACGAGCGAACGGCCGCAGCGAGGGCTTCGTCGAACAGTTCCACGTTCTGGCCACCGAAGTTCACCGCCGGACTGCCCACCGACGCGCCGCGCTCGGCCCAGAACGGACCTCCGACGTCGAGCGATAGGCGCCGGCGAAGAGCGACCACGCGAGGATCCCGGTCACCCTCGCGCAGGCTCGGTCCGATGGGGACCATCTCCCACCCACCTTGTGCCTGGACCCGCCGGAGCGCCTCCAGTGCATCAACAAGGCCGGTGTAGACGAAGTGCGACGGCCGTAGGCTCTCCAGTTCGGCGGCCAGACGTCCAGAAACGGCTGCGGCGGCGACAGCACGGTAGACCGCCGCGGCTTCGCCCCAGTCCCCGTCGGCATCCCAGGGATGGTCGGGATTGGCGCGGCCGAAGCGGAGGTCATGGGCGAGACGAAGGAGCGCGTCGGTCCGGAGGAGCTCGAGATCGACGGCCTGCGCAGCCGACGCCGGACCGCTCGACCGAGCGGACACAAGGACTCCAAGGTGATAGTGCTCGGGATCCAGGCCGTCCCGTGGGGCCTCCTCGACCGCGGCTACCAGGTCACCGGCGAACCGCTGATCCGTCCAGAGCGGCCGGAATCCGCGCTCCCGATAGAACTCGTTAATCGTGGAAGACCAGCGCAGCCGCGTCCCGGAAACGGCGATGCCGCCCGCCGAACGCAACTGCGCAAGCCTCGCCTCCACTGCGGCTGGCGATATCTCCTGCGTGGCCGCTCCGGATGCCGACGCCACGAGCATCATCCCCACAAGCAAGACGCATCGCCAGCGACGCTGCGGTCCACCCCCCTTTCCAGCGCGGTCCCGCTCTACACGGACCGCCCTGCGCGGCGCATCACGGTGAAGTCGAATCGGCATCGAGCGGAGACCGTGGAAGATGGTGAAGGGCGATATGCGAGCTCTGGGGGCTCCCCGGTTGTCCTACCCGCGACGAGTCATCGTCGTTGCGGCTGGAGAATCACCCGCTGCGAGGTCGCTCCGGATGAGGGGCGCGGTAGCGGCAGACCATCGGGAGCGTGGAAATCGAACAGGTCGACGACGAACCCTACGGGCGACACGCCGACGATCTCCCCCGGGGCAACCGTCCGCGGTCGACGCCCATCCGAATATGGTGGCGGCTACGATGTCGTCGCCAATCGTGATGCCGGTAGCGCCTGCGGCGCGCAGCGGCACCGCCGTGGGGGAAGGAACCCGGGCGCGGGTCTGATCCGGCCGGCCCACACAACAGGTCAGACCTCGTCTCAGTGCCCAGCATGCGAGTCGACGGGACGCTCTCGAACTCCCCGCGCTGAGGGCGCGTTGCGCAGGCGCCCTCCCAGCGGATCGCCGAGTCCGAATGTACCTCCAGATAGAAGCCTCGGGCGCGACGTCCCCGCGATGATGCACGCGCCGCGGAGCGTGAGTCGCGACGGATCGCACCAGCCCGGTTGATCATAGATGCAACACCTCACAAGAGAGAAACCGATGTCCAGGAAGTCACTATTCATAGTCGCGGCGATGTTGGCCGCGGTCCCGGTCGGAGCGCACGCTCAGGCCCAGGGAGCACGGCCGGAGCGGGCGCCGATGGGTCCGATGGTCAGCCCCGCCGAGTTCCTCCTGTCGCGCTCGGCGCAGCTCGATCTGTCAGACGATCAGGTTGTTCGACTGGCAGAGCTGGCTCGCCAGGCGACCGTCACACGCGAGGAGCTGCGGGCGGAGCTGCAGGCATTGAGGCCGGCCACACGGCCGCAGACCGATGCTGAGCGGGAAGCAATGCGCGAATCGATGCGGCAGGTTCGGGCTCGGTACCAGGCTGAGCTCGAACAGCAGCGGGAGGCGGCCCTCGCCGTCCTTACGGACGCACAGCGAGAGGAGGCGCGTCAGCTGCTCGCCCGGACCCGCGCCCGGAACGCTCCATCGGCGATGGCGCCGCGAGGCGCTCGACCCCAGCGACCGGGGATGCGGGGGCGACCCATGGCACCGCGCGGTGATCGCCAGGCGCCCGAGCCCGCACCGCAGGCGCTGTAAGCACGGGCAGTCTGCGGTAAGCAACCATAGAGCACCACAGACAGAACGGGACGACCCGGCAGATGATCGCTGGGTCGTCCCGTTCTGTTGCGTATCCTCCGACTGCTGTAGCTGCCGGTTCGTCCAATGCTGGAGGCACCGACCGGAACATCGCCCATCAATACCGGACACTCTCCGGTCCCCGGGCCGGAGTACCTCCGGATCCGGCTCCCCTCGACGCTCTCTCAGAAAGCCGCGCCCGGTTGACCCGCTCCGCCCGACCGTTCCGCCAGCGGCGGCAAATACGACTCGCCACGCGCGACCGCCCTGATCGCCGACACGATCTCCCGGTCCGCGACCGCCTTCGCGACGTAGGCCCGTGCCCCTGCCTCCACCGCCGCCTGCAGGTGCTCGCTCGCCGATTCCGCCGTCAACACGACGATCTGTACGTCCACCCCGGCCCTCCTCACGCGGCGGATCGCCTCGATCCCATCGATTCCGGGCAGGCTGACGTCCATCACCAGCACGTCAGGGCGCAGCCTGACCGCACCCGAAACGGCCTCCTCGCCCGACTCGACTTCTCCGACAACCTCGAGGTCGTTTTCCAGGTCGATGAGCGCGCGAAGAGCCCCCCGCAATCCCGGGTGATCATCCGCAAGCATCACGCGTGTCCGATCAGCCATGACATCCACCTGGTGACTCCGTAGCCGCACTTCTCGACCGGTATGAAAGAACGGGTGCGCCGGCCAGACGGTCTGTCGGGAGTTGTTCCCTTCCTGCGTCGGGGACCTTCCGCCTGAACGGTCGGGGAGCCGAACACAGGCGAGTTGTCAGATAGGGGGAGGGGGTATATATTCGGTGCACGTTCGAGCGTGTATACGGCGTCGGGCGGAACGCAGCGAAGGGAGTACGCATGGATTCGATGGACGTCCTGGTGATCCTCGGCGGGATCGCCGCGATTGCCTGGGTCAACTGGTACTTCTTCCTGGCCGGCGGACGGAGCGGGACGGCGGAGATGGCTGCCAGTGGGGTGCAGGAGGTGGTGATTCGTGTCGAAGGCGGCTATGACCCGGCGCACGTCCGCGTGAGGAAAGGAGTGCCTGTGCGTCTCATCTTCGATCGGCGTGAGACGTCGGGATGTTCGGAGGAAGTGGTGCTGCCGGAGTTCGGGATCAGGAAGTTCCTGCCCGCCCACGAGCGCACGGCAGTGGAGTTCACGCCGGCGGAGAGCGGCAGGTACGAGTTCACCTGCGGGATGGCGATGCTGCGTGGGCGGGTGACCGTCGAGGAGGAGGAGCGATGAGCGGGAGCGGTTCGACGATCGCCGAGATGGGCGGGGGCAGGCCGGGGGTGCCCACCGCGGGCGCGAGCGAGTCAGCCGGGACCGTCCCGGCGCGGGTGACGCTGGCGGTTACCGGGATGACCTGCGCCGCGTGCTCCGCGCGCGTCCAGCGCGTGCTGGAGCGGACGCCGGGCGTGCGCGAGGCATCGGTCAACCTGATGACCGAGAACGCCGTGGTGAGCTACGACCCCTCGACGGTGGCACCGCCGCGCTTCGTCGAGGTGATCCGTGAGGCGGGGTACGGAGCCGAGCTGACCAGCCCGGAGCGCACGGCGTTCGAGGAGCAGGAGGCGCAGGACCGCGCGCGTGCGGAGGAGTTCCAGGAGCTGCGGCGGAAGGCGATCGTGAGCCTCGTGGCGGCGGCGATCGGGATGCTGCTGTCGATGCCGCTGATGAGCGGCCTGGCGGGCGGCGTCGCAGGCACCCACGTGACCGGAGGCGATCCGTTCATCGGGTGGGTGCATCGGACCATCGACCCGTGGCTGAACGGGGTCCTGCCGTGGCTTTACGCGCTGGATCCTCGGCTGCTCAGCTACATACTCCTCGCGATGACGATCGGGATCATGGCCTGGGCCGGTCGTCACTTCTACACGCGCGCCTGGGCGGCCTTCCGTCACCACGCGGCCGACATGAACACGCTCGTGGCCGTCGGAACGGGGGCGGCATTCGTCTTCTCCCTGGCCGCGACGCTCTTCCCTGGCTTCTTCGCGAGCCGCGGGGTGGCGCCGACGGTCTACTACGAGGCGGTGCTGTTCATCATCGCCCTGATCCTGGTGGGGAACACGTTCGAGGCGCGGGCGAAGCGGGAGACGTCGAGCGCGCTGCGGGCGCTGGCCGACCTCCGGCCGACGACCGCAACCGTCGTCCGGGACGGCGAAGAGCGGATCATCCCCGTCGAAGAGGTAGTCCACGGCGACATCGTTCTGGTGCGGCCGGGCGAGCGCGTCCCTGTGGATGGGGTTCTGGTCGCCGGGGCGTCCGCCGTCGATGAGTCGATGCTGACCGGCGAGAGCCTGCCGGTCGAGAAGGGGGTCGGCGACACGGTCATCGGCGGGACCATCAA
>CAZJEH010000131.1:0-10431 GCA_964544905.1 uncultured Gemmatimonas sp. | reverse complement strand
TTTCGGTTGCACCCGACGAACACCGGGCCCGTGCGACGAAGAACCATCGGGCAGTTTTGACACGGCCTCTTTCGCCGGGATGACGGAGCTGGCTTTCGGCCACATCTCATAGACACGAAGTCCATCCGATAGGGACGGTCGAACAGTTCTGACACAGTCTCCTGCGCCGGGTATGACGATGGTGGTTTCGGCTGCACCCGACGCACACCAGGCCCGTGCGACGAAGGACCATCGGGCAGTTATGACACAGTCTCTAAAGCCGGGATCCATTGGCCGGCACTGGGATAGGACCAATCCTTCGGAGCTCGGGCCAACTGATGGGTCCCGGCCTGCGCCGGGACAACGGGGAAGGTTGGGTTTTGACACAGTCTCCTGCGCCGGGATGACGATGGGGGCGAGGAGCGATGACGCATCCGCGCGGTCTCGAGCCGCGTGGCGGGACAGGGAGGCGGCGGTGGATTGCCGCCCCCTCGCGGTGTTCATGGCTGGCGGGCCGGGCTGTCCATGTGCAGCGCCTTGAGGTCCCGTTTCCACGATCCGTTGCTATGATCCAGACCGATGGACGGATGACCTGGGATGACGAAGAGTTGCCCATCGTGAGACAGGAGGACTGACTATCGTGAAGATCGTGAACATGGTGATGGCGGCGGTTTTCCTGTTCGGTGCGATCGTCCAGATCAACGACCCGGACCCGCTTCCGTGGATCGCCGTATACCTGGCCGCCACTGCCGCGTGCGTCATGGCTGCCCGGCGATCCCCGCCGCTCTGGTTTCCCTCGGCTGTATCCGTCGTCGCCCTGCTCTGGGCGCTGTACATCCGCCTGCAAGCCAGGGGCATCGCGCCCTTCGGGGAGCTGTTCGCCCAGTGGGAGATGCGCGACGAGGTGATCGAGGAAACCCGCGAGACGTACGGGTTGATCATCATCGGCGTGTGGATGCTCGTCCTGGCCGGACAGGTGCTGCGGGCGCGCCGGAAGGTCGGTGCGACCGCGGCGAGTGGAGAACTCGCGCCGCGAGGGTAGGGCGCGAGGCGTGCCGGGCCGGGCCGGCGAGCAGTGCCGCACGGTCGGAAGCTACGAGCCTCCCAAACCCCTGACCGTCGCACATTGGGCAGTCACATCTACACACTCGGGGCCTGTTCGCGACGTCCGTGCGGTCGCGGCCAGGGTCGAGCGCCAGAGCCCCGTCAATCGGCCGCCCGCATCATCACCGCGATCTGATCGCCCTGCCGCTCCGCGTTCAACGCCGTTGCACGGCGGCGGAAGGCCCGGATCTCTCCTCGGCTGAATACCCCCTCCCCGTCCACCGCGGCGATGTCGCGGGCGTAGAGCTCGCTTCCCACGAACTGGAGCTCCTCCGAGTCGTACCGGACTTCGACGATCGTGAGCCCCGCCTCCGTGGCCACCCTCTCGAGACTGTCGAGAGAATGGATGAACAGGTGGCGCGGCGCATCGAGCTGAGCCCAGTGCTGCCGATAGTGGCGCCAGGCAAAGGACGAGGTCGTGGGAGTACGGATGAGGCAATGGCCGCCAGCCGCGAGCAGCCGACGGGCGGACCGGAGGGTGCCCACCTGGTCGGGGACGTGCTCGAGAACGTGGTTGAGGATGATCAGGTCGAACGTGCCCGAGACGTCAGCGATCGTCCCTTTCAGCACCCGAGCACCGGAGGGGTGCCAGATGTCCCCATCGACGAATGGATCGACGCCGAGCGGCTCGGGGTAGCCGGCCTGGGCGAGATCGTCGATCAGCGCCCCGCCTCCACACCCGACGTCCAGGACCCTGGCGCGGTTGCCGGCAGGGTGCGCCGCGAGCCAGGGGCCGATCGACTGGTAGGGGTACCGGGTGAGCCGGGCAAGCACGGCGCCCACCACGCCCCTTCCGCTGAATACGCGCCGATTGCGAATACGGCGCAGATAGCCCGTCAGCCCGCCCGGTGGCGGTGCGGGCGACAGGCTGTAGTAGTCCGACGGATAGTAGGGGGTGAGGTCCGCGGGTGGGTCTAGAATCTGGAGGCACCCGCACGAGCCGCATTCGAAGTAGCGGAACTCGTGGCGCGTTCCGAACATCATCTCGCGTGTGGTCCAGATCGCGCCCAACGTGCTCCCGCAGATCGCACAAGCGCGCTCTCGCGCGGGCGAGGGGGATGTCACCGCTGATTCGCCTCTGTCCACGCGGATCGCGCCAGGCGGCCGGACCCGGCCGGCCTACGTGATCGAGAGGTACTCGTGCACGAGGCGGATTGCCATCGCGCCCTCGCCCACCGCGGAAGCGACCCGGTTGATGGATCCCGCCCGCACGTCGCCCGCCGCGAAGACGCCCGGCACACTCGTCTCCAGCGGGAACGGCTCTCTCGGCTCCTTCCACAGCTTCGCGAACTCCGCGCAGGCCATCGCCTCACGACCGGAGAGTACGAAACCCCTGGGGTCTCTCAGGATGTTGGGAGGCAGCCAGTCCGTGTGGGGCCGCGTGCCGATCATGACGAACACGGCGTCGACAGGCTCCGTGGTGGTGCTTCCGTCGTCGAGCGTCTGGAGCGTCGCCTGCTGAACCCGGCCGTTTCCGTGGACCGCGCACAGGATGGTCCGCGGGCGGATCCGGATGTTCGGCGTCTCGGCGAGCTGGTCGATCAGGTACTTCGACATCGTGGCCTCCAGCCCGCTGCGGCGGATCAGCACGTGGACCTCCCGCGCGAACTTGGCCAGGTAGATCGCGCTCTGACCGGCTGAGTTCCCCCCGCCGATGACGAAAACGATCCCGTCCCGGAAGGCCTGGGCTTCGGTCGTGGCAGCCCCGTAGTAGACCCCAGCCCCGGTGTGCTCGCGCACCCCCTTCGCCTCCAGCTCCCGGTAGGTCATCCCCGTCACGATCAGCATCGTCCGGGCGAGCAGGTGACGATCACCCGACAGCTCGACCCGCTTGTAGCCCGCCTCGATCGACATGCCCGTGACCTCGAGCGGAACGACCAGCTCCGCTCCCAGACGCTGCGCCTGGATCGTCGCCCGGCGGGTCAGTTCGCTTCCGCTGACGCCGTTGGGGAAGCCGAGGTAGTTCTCGATCCGGGAACTGGTGCCGGCCTGGCCACCGGGAGCGTGTCGCTCGAGGAGCAGCGTCCGCAGGCCCTCGGAAGCGCCGTACACCGCCGCGGCGAGCCCCGCCGGACCTGCGCCCACGACCACCAGGTCGTACAGCTCGTGGGCGGCGTGGAGCGCCCGGCCCAACCGCTCGGCCACGTCGCGCGGCTGCGGCCTGCGGAGCACGGTGCCGTCCTCGAAGAAGAGGGCGGGGAGGTCCTCCATGGTCACGCGCGCGGTCTCCATCAGCGTGCGCGCCTCCGGATTCAGATCCACGTCCAGCCAGCGGTAGGGGATCAGGTTCCCCGCCAGATAGTCCTTGATGTCGTGCGACCGCGGGGACCACTGGTGGCCGACGAGCCGGAGGCCCGTCGATTCGGGCCTGCGCTCGACCTTCCACGTCTCGAGCAGATCGTCCATCACAGGGAACAGACGCTCCTCGGGCGGATCCCATGGCTTCGAGAGATAGTGGTCGAGGTGAGCCTCGTTGATGCCCCGCACGACGGCGTCGATGTCGGAGTACGCGGTCAACAGCACCCGGCGGGCAACGGGATAGAACTCCATCGCTCGGGCGAGCAGCTCGACGCCCTGCATGCCCGGCATCCGCTGGTCGCTCAGGATGAACGCCAGCTCCTCACCACGCGCCTTCAGTTCCTTGATCGTCGCGAGCGCTTCCTCGCCCGACGCCGCGCTCAGGATGCTGTAGTCGGTCCGATAGCGGCCACGCAGGTCACGGCGCAGCGCCGCGAGAACCTGCGGGTCGTCATCGACCACGAGAATGACAGGTTTGCTCATGCTCCGCCGCCTCCCGACGGTTCGATGATGGGAAGGCTCACGCGGAACTCGGTGCGTCCGGGTACCGACGTCACTTCAATTTCCCCGTTATTGCGCTCCAGCAGCTTTCGTACGATGTCGAGCCCCAGCCCCGTCCCCGACCCTACCGGCTTCGTCGTGTAGAACGGTTCGAAGATCCGCTGAAGGTCCTCAGCCGGGATTCCCGATCCGTTGTCGATGATCCGCACGATCAGCCGATCGCCCTCCTGAGCCACGACAGCCTGCACGGAGCCGCCGGTCTCGATCGCGTCCAGCGCGTTCTCGATGAGGTTGAGCCAGATCTGGTTGAGCTCTCCCGCGACCGCCATCACCCTGGGCAGGTCCGGCTGGGCCGAGATCTCCACCCGCGCGGACTTCGACCGGGCCTTCGAGCGGATCACCGCGAGCGTCTGTCCGAGGCCGGCCACCACGTCGACGGGCGCCGGCGAGGCGGCGGTGTCCATCTGCGTGAATCCCTTGACCGCTCTCACCAGATGCGTGATGCGGGATGCCGCGTCATTCAGTTCGGCCGCCAGGCTGTGGATCGCGCAGCCCGCGGCTACCCAGCGAAGCGCCGTGCCGAGCACATCCCGGCTGACTCTACTCTCGAGGGCGTCCAGCGTCTCCACAGTGATCGGAGTGTCGCTGAGTCCCTCCAGGTCCGGCAGTTCGATGCCCCGCTCCTCGAGCCAGTCGGCGATCGCTTCCTCGTGTCGCGCCTGCTCGAGGGGGGAGCGGAGGTGCCGCAGTGGAGCAGCGGAACAGTCCCGCCGCAAGGACTCGATCGCCGCGATGTCCTCGTCCGGGAGGCCGGAGCGCCCCAGCGCCCGCGCGGCGGTGTCCGCCTCCTCCAGCAAGGGGGCGAGCAGCTTCGCGCTGCGGATGACCGCGGCGGCCGGGTTGTCCAGCTCGTGCGCCAGCCCGGCGGACAGGCGCCCGAGAGATTTCATCTTCTCGTCGTGGAGGTCGTACTGCTGGAAGCGACGCGCGCGATCGACCATCAGGCGCACGAGACGCGTGGTGATCACCGGACACTCGCGGATCAGGTCCGGGAAGTGGTCCTGGTGGAGCGTGATCACCTCGGTCGGTTCATCGGCCTTCGTTTCGCCGGGCGGGGTCTTGAGCCGCGAGTAGGGAAGCATTCCGGTGACGTCGCCGGCGGACCAACCGGTGATCCGGCGCGGGCCTCCCCCCTCGCGGTAGATGCCGATGCTCCCACTGATGACGATGGCCAGTTCCGGCAGGATGCCGGTCGAGGGGGACCCGGTGATGTCACCAGGCTCGAAGTGCCGCAGCTTGGCGCGCGCCGCGATCCACTCCAGCTCCTCGATCGGGGCATCCGCCATGAACCGGTGCCCTTTCAGAAGCTCGAGCAGCTCCGCCTGACTGACGTCACGGATCTCCACTGGGATTACTCGCCTGCGGTGCGCTGGTCGGATCAAGGCCGGCGCGCACCGTGGTTCGAACGATGGAGAAGAGATGACCGGCGCCTTACAACGAAACCGGGGGACCCGGCTCCTCTCGCGCCGTAGCGGAGAAAAGCTAGGTCCCCCGACGATCAAGTCAACAGACGGCCCGGACTGGAGTGCCGGGCTATGGCCGCCGACCGTCCGTCACGCGGAAGCGGCCTCACCGCGGCGGCTCAGTTGCCGGCGGCCTTTCGCATCAGCTTCAGCCGCTTCGGGCGGCCACCCGGAAGGGCGATGGCACCCGCCTCCAGCATCTCGTCGATCTCGTGCGCCTCGCGGGGAGCAGCGAAGTAGAAGCCCTGTGCGTGCTCGCAACCGAGCTCGCGAAGCACCTGCACCTGCTCCTCCGTCTCGGCGCCCTCGGCGATCACGTCCATCCCGAGGTTGTGAGCGACGCTGACGATGGTCCGCACGAGGTGAGAGCTGCGCTCCTCCGTCTGCACCTCCATCACGAAGGCCCGGTCGATCTTGAGCGTGTCGATCGGGAGGGTGTGCAGGTAGCTCAAGCTCGAGTACCCGGTCCCGAAATCGTCCAGGAGGATCTTCACGCCGAGCGCCTTCAGGCGGCTGAGCATGTGGGAGGCCGCCCGGCGGTCCTCCATGATCAGGCTCTCAGTGATCTCCAGTTTCAGACTGCCGGGGGCGATGCCCGTCTCCTCGAGCACTTGGCGGACGTCGTCTACGATGGGCGAGCCCTGGATCTGCTTCGCCGACAGATTGACGCTGATCGAGATCGGTACCTCCCGCGGGAAGCGGGCCTGCCACTCCGCCGCCTGCCGGCAGGCGAGCCGGAGCACGTGCCGCCCGATCGGGATGATCGCGCCGACCTCCTCCGCCAGCGGGATGAACACGGACGGCCCAACCTGCCCGCGCTCGGGGTGGGACCACCGGACCAGTGCCTCCACCCCGTGCAGCTCGCCCGTCTTGAGGCAGACGATCGGCTGGTACTGCAGGTGGAATTCATCGCGATCGGCTGCACGCTGCAGGTCGTTCTCCAGCCGGAGCCGCTCGACGGCCTCCGCGTGCATCGCCTGATCGAACACCTCGTACGTCGACAGGCCTGAGCTCTTGGCGCGGTACATGGCCATGTCGGCGTCACGCAGGATCTCCTCGGGAGTCTGGTACTCGGCCGAGCTGAGCGCGATGCCGATGCTGACGCCAGTGTACACTTCCTGCCCCTGGAGCTCGGCGGGCAGCGACAACACCTCGCGAATCCGCTCCGCGACACTGGTGGCGGTGTTGATGCTCTCGACGTCCTCCAGGAGCAGGGCGAACTCGTCACCTCCGAACCGCGAGACGGAGTCGCCCGGCCGTAGACAGCTCTGCAAGCGACCGCCGACGATCTTCAGCAACTCGTCCCCGGCGGAATGCCCGAGAGAGTCGTTGACTACCTTGAACCGGTTCAGGTCCAGGAAAAGGACGGCGAAGTTGTTGCCCCGCTTGCGCCGCATCAGCGCGTGCTCGAGTCGCTCCATGAAGAGGATGCGGTTCGGCAGCCCGGTCAGCGGATCGTGGAATGCGGTATGGACGAGCCGCTCCTCCGCCTCCTTTCGCGCGGTGATGTCCAGCAGGGTGCCGAGGATGGTCGGCTTCTCGTTGACCGTCGCCCTGGTGCACTGGACCTCGATCTCCACGAGCGAGCCATCCTTCCGGATGCCGCGGAACGATATCGACCCCGCGTCCTCGGGACGCCCCTCCTCGGAGAAGTACCGGGCGACTTTGCTGTGGTGCTCGGGGATGACGAGCGCCATCGGCGATTCGAGCTCCATCAGCTCCTGGTGCGTGTAGCCGAAGATCTCCGCCATCTTCGGGTTCGCGTAAACCAGGCGCCCTTCCTGGAGCATGTAGATGCCGACCAGGGACTGCTCGACCAGACCGCGGAACTTCGCCTCGGCGGTCGCTTCGGCGGCGCGCGCCCGCTTGCTGTCGGTGATGTCCTCCAGCGCGCCCTCGTAGTAGGCGATCTCGCCGGAGTCGTTGCGGATCGCCTTCGCCGTATTGCGCACCCAGATCAACGACCCATCCGTGCGACGGCAGGGAAGCTCGAAGCTCCGGACGCCCTGCACGTGCACCATCGCGTTCTGCCAGCGCCAGCGCTCGAGCGGGTCGACGTACATGGCGTCCGCCGTCGAGGCGTAGAGCGCCTGATGGCTCGAAAAGCCCATCATGTTGACCAGGGCCGAGTTGGCAACCAGGAACTCGCCTTGGGGCGTCATCCGGTACAGGCCGACGGGGACCCCCTCGTACAGCGCGCGGTATCGCTCCTTCTCGCGATGCAGGTCCTCCTCCATCGCCTTGCGCGCCGAGATGTCGACCGCCATGCCGCGCAGTCGGGGCTGCGGATCCTCGGACCGCCGGACGCGGCTGATACTGTCGCGCACCCAGACCGAGAACCCGTCCTTCGCGAAGATGCGGTACTCCACATGGCGCGGCCGGCCGTCCCGCATGACCGCCTCCATCGTCGACCGCACCTTCGGCTGATCCTCCGGGTGGATGAGGCTCCGGGAGTACTCGGCCCCGGCGCCCTTCTCGTCCACCGTATAGCCGAGCATCGTGGTGGCGAAGGCGTTCAGGAACCGCATCCGACCGGTGGCCGGGTCGCTTTCCCAGACGAGCGCTTCCAGACCATCGAGGGCGTTGCGACGCTCCTCGTCGAGGCGCTGCAGATCCTGGCGGGTGGCGGCGTCGTCGCGAGTCCGCTCCCGGCGATGGGAGCGCTCCGTCCACCGGCGCATGTTCGAGATTAGGCCCGGCGTCAGCACGACGATGACGGTTACCAGCAGGACCGATCCCGCGGCGGTGCCCAAGCCGTCTCCTTCCGCCGCCATCCGTAGCATCGAGTAGCTACCGCCGGCCGCGATCGCGGGGGTAGCCAACCGCGCCCCGGCGATGTAGACGCCCGCCGCGATTCCCAGCATCACGATCGGCGAGAGCGCGCCGAACGGGATGCCGATCAGCCGCATCACCTCGACGACGATGATGGACGCGAGCAGCAGCGCGTTCGCCACTCCCGTGGGCGAAAGCTTCCTGGCCATGCGGTGGTATTTCGCCAACCGCCTGAGATGGGCGCGTCGATTCATGTATTCACCGAATATCGACTCGAAACGGAACCCCTTGCAGCGTTCCTGGCCAATCGGCGCCCGGGGGAACGAAAATCCCCGCGGGTCGGATCGTGCTCACCGAGCGTGATGCCGATTCCACGGGGATAGCTTTTCGATCGTGGGCTTCGGCAGCCGGGCTGTCTCCTGCGAGACCCCTAGCTTTGCGGCCCCGTCTCACGACGGGTGTGCTCTTCTCGGCTCGATTCTATGTCTACGCGGACTCCCGGCTCTCAACCGGATCCGCGCCACACTCTCCCAAGCAGCAGCCGGGCCAAACCGGTGGAAATGCCCTAATACAACTGGCTACAAGGTGTTGGGAGTCGTAGCGCAGCGGCTGGCGGGGCGGGTCGTGATAACGATCCGTTGCCATTGCCGCCATGGGTCATGACACGTCCGGGCGGAGTGTCAGGGTTCGCCGACAGGGGGGCGGTCGGTCCGCTACGCGCCGTAAGCCAACCGGACCAATGGATTTCGCCGACCGTGGCACCGAGGCCTGAGACTCGTCTGTTGCCGATGGTCGACCGCCGGGGCGCACTCCTGTTCGGGTTCTGAAGATAGCTGACCCATTCGGAAAGGAAGTTCCCTGGAGGGCAACCCAAGCATCGTCCGCGGCGAGGCCTGGACCGGCCGGCCAGGAAGCGACAACAAGCCGGAGACGACCGAAAATGCGCACTACTCCCCTCTTCGCGAACCGACGTGCCTCAAGCGGTGGGGCGTGAGGGTGGAAACGACTGAGGCGCCCGTTTGTAGGACGCCTCGATCCCGGAGTTCCTCTCTATTGACAGGCGGCTTCGCGAGCCGCTGCGGGTTTCACGCGTGGGGTGCCATCACCCCCAGTACGCGATCGAGCGCCATCACGTGGCTGCAGGTATGGTGTCCCTGAAAGTACCCGCAGTCGCACCGCCACGACCCGTCATGAAACTCCACGGTGTGCTGGGAGTGGTTGCCGTCGAACTCGACGCGCAGATCCTTGAAGTGGATGCGCTCCGGTTGATCCGCGTAGACCTTCGCTTTCTGGATCTTGTTGATCATTCCGGAATCGAGCATACCCTCCTCCTCGTGGGGGAAAAAACAAACGCCCATGCGGCAGCGCTGCATGGGCGTCGTAATCACCGGATCCTGCGAAGGGGAGCGCAATCGCTCCCCGGAACATTCTCACACACTGGCTCCTCTCCACCGCTGGTGGCAGATGGAAGTCCCTTACGACAGACGATACGCCGGTTGGGGGTGCCTGTCAACCCGTCGGACGGTCCGGAAAACATCCGTCGCCAGGGCCGTGGACAGATGCGCTCCCAGTCTCAATCTGGACGCGTTCCGCCGACTGCCGGATCACCCTTCCAGCTGCCACCGCGCTCCTTGATGACCACCCGCCGGGAGTCCGGCCTCGCGAGGTCGGACGTGTTCAGTTCGTGCTGCCGCTCCTTGGGGATTCCGGCGACCTTCTGCCCCGCCTTGCCCGGGCGGCGGTTGATGGCGTCGTCGGCCAACTCGTCGTCGCCCAGCGCGGGCCCACCGCTGGGATCGTCCTCGAATCCCTCCGCCTCGAAGGCGAGCTCGCCGAGTGGATCCTCGTTCTCGATCTCTTCCGGGTCGAAGCTGGGATCCGGGTCGATTCGTCTGTCGTCCATGGTGCCTCCGAAGTGGCTGCTGGTGATGGGAAACGTTCGAGCGTCGCGTGCGTTGGTGCGTGCGTCGTCGCTCGGGTGTTCGACGCGTACATCGGGGCCACACATCCCTCCCCCGCTTCCCGCCCGACCGCTCATCGCCGGGAACGCCCTCTGCAGTGCGCGTTGGTTGCATGGAGAGTACCAGCGGACCGCGGTGACCCCGCCGGATGGAAATGGGCGGGGCCTTGCTGGCGAACGTAGCAGTGTCCCATAATCCGCTTGTCGGCTTCGTAATGCCCTCCGGAGAATTCGTTCCCGACCCGTCATCCATGAGTCAGCCCGCAGCCGAACCCGGTACGCCACACGCTCATC
>CAZJEH010000130.1:10166-10542 GCA_964544905.1 uncultured Gemmatimonas sp. | reverse complement strand
AGACCCAGTCGCGCCGACACGGGTTCATCGCATCGCTGTTGCGGATCCCCCACCTGGTCGTTGCCGTCAACAAGATGGACCTCGTCGACTATGACGAGGCCACCTTCGCTCGCATCGCCGACGAGTACCGGTCGTTCGTCCGCCGCTTCCGGGAGACGGAGCCCGTCTTCATCCCGATGAGTGCGCTCAAGGGCGACAACGTGGTGGAGCGCGGGGAGTCGATGCCCTGGTACGGCGGGCCGACCTTGCTGGAGCACCTCGAGACGGTCGAAGTCGCGGGCCGCTTCGTCGGTTCCGAATACCGCTTCCCCGTGCAGTACGTGATCCGCCCACACCAGGATTTCCGCGGGTTCGCCGGCCGCAGCGCCGCGGGTCG
>CAZJEH010000130.1:0-10156 GCA_964544905.1 uncultured Gemmatimonas sp. | reverse complement strand
ACGATCCTGCCGGCCCGTAGTCGGACCCGGGTACGGTCCATCGAGACGATGGAAGGCGCGCTCCAGTCAGCCGAGGCCGGCGAGAGCGTCGTGCTGACGGTGGAGGACGAGGTCGATGCGAGTCGCGGATCGATGTTCGTCTTTCCCGACCAGCTCCCGCATGTCGGCCACAAGTTCGAGGCGGTTCTGTGCTGGATGTCGGACGAGCCGCTCGACCCGCGGCTCGACTACGTCCTCATGCATACGACGCGTCAGGTCCCGGCCCGCGTGACGGCGGTCCAGCAGCGCGTTGACGTCGATACGCTCGAGTCGCATCCGGCCGAAACCCTCGGCCTCAACGACATCGGCCGGGTCGAGATCACGACCGCCGAACCGATCTTCTTCGACTCCTACGACGAGGACGCGGAGACCGGCAGCTTCATTCTCATCCATCCGCACACGAACAACACCGTGGCGGGGGGGATGATCCAGGCTCCCGCGGAGGAGCCACATGAGCGCAAGGCGTCGCCGGACGTGGTCTGGGAGGCTTGGAATATTCCGCGCGAGGAGCGCGAGGCACGCAACGGCCATGGCGCCGCGGTGCTCTGGTTCACCGGCCTCTCGGGGGCGGGGAAGAGCACCATCGCCAGAGCGCTGGAGCGTCGACTGTTCGCGGAGGGCTACCAGGCGGTGCTCATCGATGGCGATCAGCTTCGCCACGGGCTGTGCGGAGACCTCGGCTTCTCGCCGGCGGATCGAAAGGAAAACCTCCGCCGGGCGGGAGAAGTGGCTCGCCTCTTCTTCGAGAGCGGGACGATCGTTCTCGCGGCCTTCGTATCCCCCTATCGCGCGGACCGGCAGAGGGTACGGGACCTGTTCCCCGCGGGGCGGTTCTTCGAGATCCATGTCGATGCTCCGCTCGAGGTATGCCGGGAGCGGGATCCCAAGGGGCTCTACGCCCGTGCGGCCGATGGGCACATCCGCGACTTCACGGGAATCGCGGCTCCGTACGAGGTACCGGAGGATCCGGAGTTGCACATCCGTACCGACGTCGAGAGTCTCGAAACGGCCGTGGACAGGGTCATCGAGCGACTGCGCGAGCAGGGCCTCATCGGGCTCGGCGGCGAGAGCGAAAGGGAGGCGCGTTGAGCCTGGTCGATCGAACCACGCACGAACTCCACCCGACGGCTGAGGGGCTCGAGAGACGTCTCGCCGGTCTGGATATCGACGATCTGCTGCGCGTCGCGGCGGAGAGCTTCGCGCCCGGCCGGCTTGGCGTCCTGTCGGCCTTCGGTCCGGGAAGCCTCGTGGTCATCCACAAGCTGTATTCCGCGGGCATCCGTCTCCCCGTCATCTTCATCGACACCCTCCACCACTTCGCGGAGACGCTGGAACTGGTGGAGCGTGTGCGCGCTCGCTACGACCTCGATCTTCGGGTCTTCAGGCATTGCGACACCCGGGAGGAATTCGAAGCTCGCTACGGCCCTGAGCTGTGGAAACGGGACCTCGACCGCTACCAGGAGCTGTCGAAGGTCGAACCCTACCGACGGTCGATCGCCGAGCTGGACGGCTGGTTTACGGGGCGCCGCCGCGACCAGGCCGCCACTCGCGCCGATCTCCCGGTCGTCGAGGACGGGCCCAAGCTGCGTATCAACCCACTCCTGAACTGGACCCGAACGGACGTGTGGAGGTTCATCCTCGACAACGGCATCCCGTACAACCCGCTCCACGACCTCGGTTACGCCAGCATCGGTGATGAACCGCTGACGACCGTGGTTAAACCGGGCGAGGACGAGCGGGCGGGCCGCTGGCGGGGGACGGGGCGCATCGAGTGCGGCATTCACGTCGCTCCGCTGGACCCATGATCCTGCGTGGAGACCCGTCCGGCTCCGCCCGCGGAAAGCCCGCCGGCAAGGTGTATCTCGTGGGGTCGGGCCCGGGTGATCCCGGCCTTCTCACCCTCCGGGCGGCCCGCTTGCTCCGCAGGGCGGACGTCGTCGTCCACGACGCGCTGGTAAGCGAGGCGATCCTCAGACTCGTCCGCCCCGGCGCGCGACTGGTGGATGCGGGCAAACGATGCGGCGGACGCCGGACCGCTCAGGACGAGATCAACCGCCTGCTCATCGAGGCGGCAGCCACCGCGCGCGTGGTCGTTCGCCTCAAAGGAGGAGATCCGTTCGTCTTCGGGAGAGGCGGTGAGGAAGCCCTGGCGCTACGTGAGGCGGGCATTCGCTTCGAGGTCGTTCCCGGGGTGACGGCGGCCGTCGGGGTCGCCGCCTATGCGGGTATCCCGCTGACTCACCGGGGGGTCTCGTCGTCCGTGACATTCGTGACCGGACACGAGGACCGGGGCGGCGGGAACGGCGGCATCGACTGGGGCGCGGTGGCGCGGCTGCACGGGACGCTCGCGATCTACATGGGGATGACGGGGCTCGATACGATCGCGGCTCGTCTCATCGAGGCGGGTCGCTCACCTTCGACCCCGGCCGCCGTCATCCAGTGGGGCACGTACCGACGCCAGCGGACCGTCGAGGCGCCGCTCGAGAGGATCGCGATCGCGGCTGAGCAGGCGGGCATCGGTGCCCCCGCGCTCGTCGTCATCGGCGAGGTTGCCGCTCTTCGCGACGGGATTTCCTGGTTCGACCGGCTGCCGCTTCATGGCCGCAGGATCCTCGTCGCCCGATCCCGGGCGCAGTCGTCCCGAATCGTCTCCTCGCTCAGCCGCCTCGGGGCGGAGGTCCTCGAGTACCCGCGGCTGCGCTCGGTCCCCATCCAGCCGGGTCCGATCGCGCCGTTGCTTGCCGGCGGCGCGGGCGACGACTCGTGGGTGCTTCTGACCTCCCCCGCGGCCGTGACGAACTTCTGGGCTGCGCTGAGTCATCAGGGACTCGACGCCCGCGCCCTTGCCAGGTGGCGGATCGCGTCGCTGGGTGTGGCGACGACCCGGGCCCTCGACGCATACGGGATTCGGCCGGACGTTGCCGCGCGGACCTACGTTCCGACCGCAGTGATCGACCTCCTGGGTGGGCGGGAGAGGCTGGCAACCGCCAGGATCCTGATCCCTTGCGAGGAAGGTGCCGAGTCGCCGATCCTCGCCTCGCTCGAGACATCGGGTGCCAGCGTCGTCGCGTTTCCGGTCTTTCAGCTTCTGGAGGAAGTGGGGCCCCGGCAGGAGGCCGCCGACGGCGCAGACGCGGAGGTTATCGTCCTCCCCTCTTCGGGATCGGTGCGCATGGCCCTGCCGGCGATCCGGGCCAACTCCCGCGCCCGGATCGTCGCGATCGGACCGCGTACCGCCGAAACCGCTCTGGGCCTGGGAGTCCCGGTTCACGCGGTTGCGACACGCCATAGCTTCGGAGGAACGGTGGGCGCGGTGCTCCGCCTGCTGGGCTCCGTCGGGGTGGAAGCCGACGAGTCCGCGAACGGACCGCCGGTCGAGACGGTCGCCGCCGAAGCGACGCCGGCTGCCTGACCCGAACCGCGGTTCCTCCCTCGATGTACCTGCCCACGCCGCCCGATCGGATCCCCGATCCCGCGGTGCCCATCGTCACTTCTGGAGCGTCAACGTGCCCGCCCTGATCCTCGTCGGTCACGGTTCGCACTTGAGTGCCGACTCGAGCGCGCCCGTCCGCGCTCACGCGGAACGCATCCGGGGAATGGGGATCTTCGACGAAGTCCTGGAGGCGTTCTGGAAGGAGGAGCCCAACCTCCGCGATGCCATCGACCTCGTGGAAGGCGACGAGGTCTTCATCGTTCCCCTGTTCCTGGCGGAGGGCTACTTCACGCGGGTCATCGTGCCGCGGGAACTGGGCGTCCCGCCCGGCACGTCAGTCCGGCACGGACGGGTGATCCACCTTTGCCCGGCCGTCGGAACGCACCCCGCAATGCGGGACCTCGTCATTCGACAGGCAATCCGCATCGCGGGCGGAGAGGAGGCGACTCGGCACGCGACGCTCATCATCATCGGGCACGGAACGGATCGAAGCGAAACTTCGGGCGACACTGTCTATCGCCTGGTGGAGGCGCTGCGGGCCACCCGACAGTTCACGGCCGTGGACTGCGGCTTCCTGGATGAGGAGCCGAAGATCGCCGGCGTGCTCGAGCGAGCTAGCACACCCGACGTCGTGCTCGTCCCGTTCTTCGTCGCGGAGGGATGGCACACGGCGACGACCATCCCGGAGGAGCTCGGGCTCGGAGGGCCGCTGACCCTGCGGGCCGGTCAGCGTATCTGGTATGCTCCCCCCGTCGGCATCATGCCGGAAATGCCCGACGCGATCGTCGATGTCGCTGCGTCGACCGCTCCGCTTCACAGGACCGGAGCAGACTCCGCGGGCAACGCCATCCCACTCGAGGTCATCGTAGGCCAGCAGGGTGCCGACACCTCGCACGGATCGCACGAAAGGGCTTCGCCGCCCGTACCTCCATCCAAGGAAGGAATAGAAACGGCGATCCCGGACCAACGCTTCACGCCGCCGATCCGGCTGGCGCGTGACGCGTTCATCGAGCGGTTCACCGCTGTCGGGTCGCGCCCGTTCACCTTCCTGGAGATCTCTATCCGCGCGACGGAAGCCGGCACGTACCGAGTCACTCACGCGAGCGACGCAGACCGAGATACCGGCGACCTCACCCGCATCCCCGATCGCCGACGCCTCCTCGATACCATCCGCTACAACTCCGTCGGCGACTACCGTCCGCTGCGGACCCGCAACGACCTTCCGGCGGGCTGGGTCGTCGCGGACCTTCAACCCGGCCAGGTTTGCGAGACGGTCGAGACCATCTATCCCAGCTGCATTCTGCACCGATATCAGGCGTCGGCCGGCACCCTGGAGGTCGTTTCGTTCGAACGGTGGGCGGCACGCCAGACGGGGATCTATCGCGAGCTGAGAAACCTCACCCCGGCGGCTGTGAAAGACGTCATTCGCCGCTGCTGCTCATCCTGCCTCAGAACCCGCATGTGGTCCGTGGGACAGGTAGGCGCCGGCGAGTACCCCCCGGAGTTCCTCCCGGGCGAATCCCCGACGGCCTCCGGTGCGGTCGTGATCCCCTGCCGGGAGCCGTGCTCAATGTTCGCAACCATCGCTAGGGAATCGCCCGTCATCGCCCCGCTTGCCAGACCGTGACGCCCTCGGTATAATGGTTGAGATCGATTCTCAACCTCTCGGGCGATGATCCAGACCCTCCGTTCGCTGCTAGGCTCGCGGAAGTCCGCGCAAGAGGACCGTTGTGCCGCTTGCCCGCTGATCGCATGTCGCCGGGGTGCGCGCGCGGCCGTCGTGCGGATGGATTGCGATGGCGAAGAGGCGCGACGGCTACGGCATCTCGGGCTGTTCGAGGGCAGCCAGGTCGTCGTCCTCGACCGACAGGATGGGTGTCTTCTGGAGGTCTGTGGTTCCCGCCTGGCTGTAGGTGCCACTCTGGCCGCCTCCATTACCGTCGTGCCGATGCAGGGTTGAGGTGGCCCGGACGCTGGTTGCGCTGAAGCCGGGGGAAACTGCCCGGGTTTCGGCTGTCGGAGGTGACCCGGCCGCCGCTCGCCGGCTGATGGATCTGGGTCTGATCCGCGGGACGTCGGTCCGTGTCGTCCGCGTGGCTCCCCTCGGTGATCCCATCGAAGTGACCCTGCGCGGTTTCATGTTGACGTTGCGGCGTGCGGAGGCAGAGCACGTCGCAGTGGAATGATGCAAACCCCTCCTGCCGACGCCGCACCTCGCCCATCGCGGACCGCGCCTGCCGACCAGAGTCGAGGCCAACGGCCGCTCCGCGTCGCGCTCGTAGGTAATCCCAACACAGGCAAGAGCACGCTCTTCAACGCGCTGACCGGGTTGCGGCAGCGTGTCGGAAACTATTCCGGCGTGACGGTAGAGCGGGTCGAGGGAAGGTACGAGACCGGTTCGGGACGGCCGGTGGCCGTGCTCGATCTTCCGGGCACCTACAGCCTTTCCGCGGCCTCGCCGGACGAGGAGATCGCGCTGGGGGTCCTTCTCGGCATCACGGAGGAGATCCCGGCTCCCGACGTGGTCGTCGTGGTTGTCGACGCGCTCAACCTCGAGCGCAATCTCTTCCTCTGCAGCCAGATCCTGGAACTCGGCATCCCCGTGGTGGTGGCGCTGAACCAGGTCGATGCGGCCGCCGCGGCCGGGCTGCGGATCGATGCGGTCGAGCTCGCCCTGCAGCTCGAGACCCAGGTGGTCGAGACGGTCGCGACGAAGGGGCAGGGGATCGAGGTTCTGAAGCGGGCGATCGACCGGGCGCCAGACCTGCCGGTAAGCTCCAGGCGGTTCGAGCTTCCCGTCCATGTCGAGCAGGCCCTCGCCCCTGTCGAGGCGCTTCTCGTTCGGCACGGCTTCCATCCGCAGGCGGCGGCCATGGAGGCGCTGCGCCTGCTGTCGGTTCCGACGGGGCCACACCTCGGCAAGGTGCCGGGGTTGTCGGACGAGATCCAACGCGCGACGGCATCGCTCGAGGCCCAGGGAGTCTCGACCCGTTCGCTCGAGGCGGAACTGCGCTACGGTTGGGTCGCCACCGTTATCGACGCGACGGTCCATCGTTTCGGCCCAGCCGGCAGCACCATCACCGACCGGGTGGACGCGATCGTGCTCCATCGGGTGTTCGGCCCGCTCATCTTCCTCGCCCTGATGGCGCTGGTGTTCCAGTCCATCTTCAGCTGGGCGGAACCGATCATGGGGGCGGTGGAAGGCCTGGTCGGGCGGCTGGGCGACTTCGTGGGTGGGCTGCTGCCCGAAGGCGATCTGCAGAGCCTGGTGGTGGATGGCATCATCGCCGGGGTGGGTTCGGTGGTGGTGTTCCTCCCCCAGATCGTCATCCTCTTCACCTTCATCGGGATCCTGGAGGCGACCGGGTACATGGCCCGGGCGGCCTTCATCATGGATCGCTTCATGAGGGGGGTCGGTCTGCACGGGCGCAGCTTCATCCCGATGCTGTCCGGCTACGCGTGCGCGGTTCCGGGGATCATGGCGACTCGCACGATCGAGAACCCCAAGGATCGGCTCGCGACGATCATGGTCGTCCCGCTGATGAGCTGCTCCGCGCGCCTCCCGATCTATACGCTGCTCATCGGCACGTTCATCCCTCCGACGATCATCGGCGGGGTGTTCAACCTGCAGGGCTTGACGCTGCTGAGTATGTACATGCTGGGCACCGTCACGGCCCTCATCGTCGCGGGGATCTTCAAGAAGACCCTGCTGAAGGGACCTTCGCAGCCGATGATCATGGAGCTCCCGCCCTATCGGCTGCCGAACCTCCGCAGCCTGGCGCTGTCGGTTTCGCACCGCGCGGGGATGTTCCTCCGCCGGGCGGGTACGATCATCCTCTCGCTTTCCATTCTGCTGTGGGCGCTGGCTAGCTACCCGAAGGTGGACGCGAGCGGACTGCCCGAGGAGGCGGTACAGGAACAGCAGCTGGCACAGAGCTTCCTGGGCCGTGCGGGTCACGCGATCGAGCCGATCGTGCGGCCATTGGGGTACGACTGGAAGATCGGGGTATCGATCATCAGCTCGTTCGCCGCGCGGGAGGTATTCGTCGCGACGATGGGCACCATCTACGGCGTGGGCAGCGACGCCGACGAAACGTCCGCCGCGCTCCGTGATCGACTTCGGGCCGAGCGTAACGCGGCTGGCGAGCCCGTCTATACGCCTCTCGTGGCCGTCGGCCTGATGGTCTTCTACGTCTTCGCGATGATGTGCATGAGCACCAACGCGGTGGTGGTGCGCGAGACGGGAGGCGGATGGGTCGGCGTCCGGTGGGCGGCCTTCCAGTTCGCGTGGATGTTCGTGCTCGCCTATGTCGCCGCGTTTATCGTGTATCGCGGCGGACTGCTCCTCGGCCTCGGGTGATCGCTATGGACACGCTGGTGGTACTGACGCTCATCCTTCTCGCGGCTGGCTACTTCGGGTCACGGGTCGTGCGGGCTGCGCGCTCCGCTCGACGGACGACCGCGGGCGGCTGTGGAGGAGACTGCTGCGGCAAGGAGTGAGCGCCTGACGGGCAGACGCTCATCCGACGGTTCGATCCGCTTCCCCCCGGTCGGGTGTCGACGCCCCCGCGCCGCGGTCGGCGAGCACGGTTCGGACCCGACAGGCCGTTCATTTGAGGAGTGCATGGAGCGATGCCGCCCGGGTCCAGGTTCGGGTGACGAGCCGCAGCCGGCTCCGTTGTCCCATCTCCAATCCACACCTGGGACCCTTCCCAACCGTTCGTAATTCCGTTCCTCCCGCCCTTTCCTCGGGACCGGCTTTTCTCCTCGTCGCTCGCTGGTTGCTCGGCGACTTCGAACGGGGCGTTCTCATACCCGCTCCGCCTTGCCGCGTCCGGCTTTCCGTTCTTATACTTACGCGCTCGATCTGGACCGGAGAGGGGCGATTCTTCCGGGCTGAATCGGGCTCGTTACCCAATCCTTGAAACCGCCTGCCCGGCGGGTCATCGTGGCCTCCGGGAGCCAGGTTCAGCCACGGCATCAGGATCCAGAGTATGGCCACTACGAGTGGACTCGAGGGTGTTGTTGTAGCGCAGACGAGCCTGAGTGCAATCGACGGAGAGAAGGGCGAGCTGATCTACGTCGGATACGACATCGAGGATCTCGCCCGTCACACGACGTTCGAGGAGGTCGCCTTTCTCCTCTGGAACCTCCGCCTTCCCAATCGGACGGAGTTGGAGGAGCTGAACCGGGCGCTCGGCGCGAACCGCTCCCTGCATCCCTACGTGCTCGACATGATCCGCTCCTTCCCGCAGGGAGCGGATGCCATGGCCGCATTACGGACGGCGGTATCCGCGATGTCGCTGGTCGATCCGGAGGCCAACGACAATTCCGACGAGGCGAATCGTCGCAAGGCGCTGAAGCTTACGGCGCAGATCCCCACGATCATCGCGGCATTCGACCGATCGCGGAAAGGGAAGAAAGTCGTGGAGCCGCGGCCGGAGCTCTCCACCGCGGCCAACTTCCTCTACATGCTGAACGGCGAGGAGGCGGATGATCTCCGCGTGCGAACGCTCGACGCGGCGCTCGTCCTTCACGCCGAGCACGGCATGAACGCCTCCACCTTCTCCGCCCGCGTCACGGCAGCGACCCTCTCCGACATCTACTCCTCCATCGTCTCGGCTATCGGTACCCTCAAGGGCGCTGCCCACGGCGGTGCCAACATGCGGGTGATGGAGATGTTGCGGGAGATCGACGAGAGCGGGGTGGAGCCGGGGGATTGGGTCCGCGCCGCACTCGGCCGGGGCGAGCGGATCATGGGCTTCGGTCACCGCGTCTACAAGGCCACAGACCCACGGGCGATCGTTCTCCGCGAGCTGGCCGACGAGATCATGCAGGGACGCGAGGAGACGCGCTGGCTCGACCTCTCCGATCGGGTTCGCCAGGTGATGGCCGAGGAGATGGAGCGACAGGGCAAGAAGATCTATCCCAACGTAGACTTCTTCTCGGCGTCCGTCTATACGACGCTGGGCATCGACATGGACCTGTTCACCCCCATCTTCGCGATGGCGCGGATCACCGGCTGGACCGCCCACCTCTTCGAGCAGTACGCCAACAATCGTCTGATTCGGCCCAAGGCCGAGTACGTGGGCCCGAGAGGACTGACGGTTACGCCGATCGAGCAGCGTTGATCGAGACCCCGAACATGTCGCGGGGCGCAGCGGCCCGCCCGCCGCGCCCCGCTCTCATTTCCAACCCGTAGCTCACGAGAGATCATGGCGCAGGCGTGGCAGCCCGAAGTCCCCGCGAGTGGCGAGAAGATCACCATCGACGAGAGGGGTCTCAATGTCCCCGACCGGCCGATCATCCCGTTCATCGAAGGAGACGGGACGGGCGGTGACATCTGGGCGGCCTCGCAACCGGTCTTCGATGCTGCTGTCGAGAAGGCCTACGGTGGCAGGAGGAAGATCCAATGGATGGAGGTGCTTGCCGGGGAAAAAGCGGCCTCGCAGACCGGGGAGTGGCTCCCTGACGCGACGCTCGACGCGTTCCGAACCTATCTCGTTGGCATCAAGGGACCGCTGACGACTCCGGTCGGGGGCGGCATCCGTTCCCTCAACGTGGCGCTGCGGCAGCAGCTCGACCTCTACGCCTGCGTTCGGCCGGTGCGCTGGTTCACCGGCGTCCCGTCCCCCGTTAAGTCTCCTGGTGACGTCGACATGGTGATCTTCCGGGAAAACACGG
>CAZJEH010000129.1:0-10694 GCA_964544905.1 uncultured Gemmatimonas sp. | reverse complement strand
GACCCGCTCGTCGCGCGTTCCGCATTTCTCGAGGGCCTGACGGGCGAGGCGCTCGGCTTCGGTCGCGTTCCCCAGCTCGACCGCGACCACGAACAGGTCGTGGAGTGCGGAAGCCTGCTCCCGGCGCATTCCGCCGCGGCGCGCGCCGCGGAGGGCCCGCGTGTGTAGCCGCCGCGCCGCAGGCAGGTTGCCGCGCCGGATGTAGAGGTTGCCGAGCCCGCTGAACGCCTGCGAGTAGAGACGCCAGTCACGGCTTTGCCGCGCCAGGCCGACCGCCCGCCGGAACCAGCCTTCCGCCCGGGCGTGGTCGTTCAGTCGACCCGCCAGCGTACCTACCCAGAAGGCTGCCGATGCGCTGCCGCGCGCCGCGAGCGCCGCATCCTGCGCGAAGGCGAGGGCCGTGTGCAGCTTGCCCTGCTCGGCCGCCCACTCCGACACCTCGCGACAGGCACGGGCGACGGTCTCCGGGCGGGTCGACAGCGGATCCGCCGTGAGATGCGCCACCACGTCCAATCCGTGCCTGACTCGTGGGTCACGCACCCCGTCCAGTGACAGGCTCGGGCGGGTCCTCTCGGCTTGGGGGACGAACAGCTCGCCCCGGTGCGCAGGGTCCGTCGTCGTCCAGAGAAGAACGTCGCGGAAAGCCTGCCACAGCACGACTCCAAGCTCGTTCCCCCACTCCTGGAGGATGCTGCCACCTTCCAGGGTGTCGGAGCCGTGGATCAGCGGCGGTGGAATGTGCCAACGTCGCGTCGGAGTACGACGCTGCGACACGTAACGGCGACGTTTCTTCATCTGGGCTCGAACCGGTAGCGATGGGGTCACACAAGAGTAAGCACTGAGACATTCCGGCGCCAGTCCGATTGACGCGGATAGGCGGTTAAGGAGCGCCCGTGTCCTCATCGGTGTCGGAGGCGGTCCGTGGACCGCCTCCGACACCTCGCTCAGCCGGCGCTCGCCGCCTCGTAGACCCGGTGCTCGATCGTCTCGGCGTTCAGGCCGGACAGCAGGTAGTCGATGACGTCGTCCGCCGAGTACTCGAGCCTGCCGCGCGTGAACTCACCGATGCGCCGGAGTTCATCGCCGCTCGTCAGCAGTGGCTGTTCGACGGCTCCCGACGGTCTGCGCTGGCCCCGCCCGACATCCGCCATGAGTGCGTTACACAGGCACTTGCGGCCGATCGTCTCCTCCAGCTCGCCGCCTTTCTTGACGTACGCATCGACGGGTTCCGCCGGGCACCTGTAGCCGAGCTTTCCGTCCTCCGTTCGGTACGCTGTCCGCAGGTATCCGAGATCGCAGATCCGTTCACGAGCCTGATAGACCGCCGGGCTCGAAGCCGTCCCTTCGATCTGCACGACCTTGAACGGGAAGCCGGTGGGGGAAGCGCGCGCGTCGGTGAGCACATCAACCGGCCCGAACGCCGCCTGCTGGAGCACCCTCCGCTTGAGGTCCGGCCGGATGCCGGACTCACGGGCATAGGCGAACAGGGTGCCGACCTGGATTCCCGCTGCGCCCGCCTCCAATGCCTTGACGAGCTTGTCAGGCGCCCCCGTTCCGCCGGCGAGCCAGAACGGAAGCCCCAGGTCCTGGAGCTTCTGGAGGTCCACCTCGTCCCGCTCACCGTAGATCGGTTCGCCCCTTTCGTTGAACTGGGGCTCGCCACGGGGTGGGGCGTTGTGCCCGCCCGCGGTCGGCCCTTCCACGACGAACCCGTCGACGCGGCCGTTCGCTTTGCGCGCGAGCATCGTCGCGAGGCTGTTCGAGGCGATGATCGGCAGGAAGTTGGGCCGGTGCAGCGGGGGCGGGGGTACGTCCACCCAGTGCTCGCGGGGATCGAACGTGAGGTACTCGGCTTCGTCCCGGCCGAGACCTTCTACATCCATGCGGATCGAGACCGCCCGGTGCTCGGCGAGCCGGTCGAGGGCTCCCGGGATCTCCTTCGGGATGCCCGCGCCCATGAGCACGTAGTCGACACCGGCCAGCATCGCCCCGTAGAGCGACCCGAGGTTCGGCATCTGCACCTTCGTCAGCAGGTTGATGCCGACGATCCCGTTGTGTCCCTCCTTGGCGAGCCATACCTCGCAGAAGTTCGCCATCATGGTGAGTTGATGGCGGACTTTGCTGACCACCTGCTTGTACATGGGGGCCTGCTTGTACGGCTCGTTCTCCGCGCGCCCTTCGGGGCGGAAATATCGCGTGAGGATGTCGGTCGCTACGCCGGGGATGGGGAAGTGGGCCATGGCCCGGCGCAGGTGCCCGCCGATGTCGCCGTCTTGGAGACGCCGAACGAAGAGCGAGTCGAGGGCAGTTCCGGAGACCACGCCCAGCTGACCTCGCATCGACACCGCCTTGGCGAGCACCCAATCGGAGACGCCAACCCCCATCCCCCCCTGGATGATGAGCGGGAGCGGATATGCGAGTGATCCTGTCATTGCTTCGTCGGCCAGGTACGGGAAGAGAAGACGGCGAAGATACTAAACGCCGAAGCGGGGGCAAAGAGCCATCGCCGAGGGAAGCCGAGCCGTCGGCGGAGGAACTCGCCCGGGGCGCGCACCGTTGCCCTTGTGCCGCGATGGCCGCTATTTTCGCGCGGGACAAAGGAGTACACGCAGTCGAGAGTCATACCCGCAACCGGTGACACTGTTCATGTCCGCGCTGCCGCCTGCCACGCTCGAAGGATGGTATTCGCTCCACCAGGCGTTCGCGATCGACTATGGTTGGCTCCGCGCCGAGGGGCCTGAATTCGCAGCAGCTCTCGTCGAGGAGGCCCGGGAGCTCTTGCCGGGAGACACCGGAGCGGGCGAAGGCGGCTGGAGCGCCGCTTTCCGCCTCGCGGGCGGTGCCGCGGACCTCCTTCTGGTCCACTTCCGGCCCACGCTGGACGAGCTGGCCGATGTCCAGGCACGAATCAAGCGTTCCCGGCTCGGCGAGATTCTGCGGCTGGAGTACGATTTCCTGGCGGTGACGGAGGCCGGGCTCTACCACGCGACCGCTCAGGTCGCTCGCGAGCACGAGCCGCATTCGCCGGCATTCCAGGAGGCGATTGCAGAGGCGGCGGCTGCCGAAGCCGCCAGCCCTCACGTTCGGACCCGGCTCTATCCGCGCCCGCCCGAGGAGATGCGGTACATCAGCTTCTACCCGATGAGCAAACGCCGTACCCACCCCGACAACTGGTACGTGCTCGACGTCGAGGAGCGCAACCGGCTCATGCGGGAGCACGGACTCACCGGACGCCGCTACGGCGGCAGGGTCTTCCAGGTGATCTGCGGCGCCGTGGGCCTCGACGAGTGGGAGTGGGGCGTCACCCTCTTCTCGCGCGACCCCCTCGAATTCAAGAGGATCGTCACCGAGATGCGTTATGACGAGGCGAGTGCGCGCTATGGGGAGTTCGGGCGGTTCTTTACCGGCATCCGGATCGAGCCCGACGGCTGGCGTGATCTTCTCTCGGTGACATGACCGCAAGACGGAGCCTCGGGCCGACGGCCGCACTCGCCTACATCGGTCGGTCAACCGGAGGCTTCTTCGCTGCCTTCGGTCGGTTCGGCGCTTTCATGGCCGAAACCTTCGCCGCTCTGCGGGACGTCGGGACCTGGAGTCCCCTGCTCATCTACCAGATGCGGCGACTCGGGGTCGACTCGATCCCGATCTCGCTCTTCCTCGCCGCGTTCACCGGGATCGTGCTGGCGCTGCAGGCGTCGTACACCTTCACCGGCGCGATTCCCCTCTACTTCGTGGGTACGCTGGTAGGGAAGACGATGATCCTGGAGCTGGGCCCGGTGCTGACCGGCCTCGCGCTCTCGGGTCGGGTGGGTGCCAACATCGCCGCGCAGCTCGGCACCATGCGTGTTTCCGAGCAGATCGACGCGCTCGAGACGCTCGCCTACAATCCCGCGGCCTATCTCGTGGTCCCGCGTGTCCTCGCGGGGATCCTGATGTTCCCCATCATCGTGATGTTCGCGAATACCGTGGGCATCATCGCCGGGTGGATCACGTCGCTCAACCTGCTCGGGATGTCCACGGCGGACTTCGTGCACGGGTTGCGGCTGTTCTATGAGCCCTTCGACATCACCTTCTGTCTCATCAAGATGACGTCGTTCGGGCTCATCGTGACGTCGATCGGCTGCTATCAGGGGTTCGAAACCTCGGGAGGGGCCGAGGGCGTAGGGGTCTCGACGACCCGTGCCGTCGTGATCTCCTGCATGCTGATCCTGGTGTTCGACGCGTTCTGGGCCCTCATCCTCCTGCGATGATCGAGCTCATCGATGTCAGGAAATCGTTCGGGCCGAAGCAGGTATTGAAGGGATTCACCCTTTCGGTCGCGGAGGGTGACACGGTAGCCCTGGTGGGGTTCTCGGGTTCGGGGAAGTCGGTGGCGCTCAAGCACATCGTCGGGTTGATGGAGCCGGATTCCGGTACCGTCCGGGTCGATGGCCGGGAGATCCCCAAGCTCGCTCGCGAGGAGCTGTACGAGGTGCGGCGGACGGTCGGGTACGTCTTCCAGTTCGCGGCCCTCTTCGACTCCATGACCATCGCCGAGAACCTGGCCATGGGGCTCATCAAGCAAGGCGGGTATACGAAGGAGCAGATCGCGGAACGGATCCACGAGTCGTTGCGGCTGGTGGAGCTGGAGGGGTTCGAGAACCGCTATCCCGCGGAGCTGTCGGGGGGGCAGAAGAAGCGGGCCGGGCTCGCGCGGGCGATCGCGTTCCGGCCGAAGTACCTGCTGTACGACGAACCCACGAGCGGGCTCGACCCCGTCACCACGGCGGTCATCGATCGTCTGATACTCCGAATGCGCGACGAGCTGGGGGTGACAAGCCTGGTCATCACGCACGACATGCAGAGCGCGTATCGCATCAGCGACCGGATCGCGATGCTCTACGACGGTCGGGTCCTGCAGGAGGGCACGCCGGAGGAGATCCGGTCGAGCGAGAACCCGGTGGTGCGCGGATTCGTGGAAGGGCGACCCGAGCTGGTGGAGCAGGGTACGGTTTGATCGTCGGGACGCGGGGTGGCTCCACCGCCGGCGTGTCGCAGGCGATGGCCGGGTTGGGTCGCTTCTTGCCAGCCTCGGGCCGGTCCCCGCGCAATCGCACCTGAGAGGCCAATGAGGCTAAAGAACGAGATTTCCGTGGGGCTCGTCGTCGTGGCGGGGATCGTGCTTACGGTCCTCGGCGCGCTGTGGCTGAGCGGAAAGCCGTGGACGGAGGAACAGGCCGAAGTCGTCGGCGTCTTCCGCGAGGTCGGCGAGCTGCGCGTGGGTAACCCGGTAAAGTTCCGAGGCGTGCAGGTGGGCCGCGTGACGGCCATCGAGCTGGGAGAGGCCGGTTCGGGCGTGATCGTCACCATGCAGGTGTCGCCGGACGTGACCTTCCCGGCCGATGCCGCCGTGCTCCTGGCGCCCGCTTCGCTCTTCGGCGACTGGCAGGCGTCGATCGTCTCTCGCGCCAGCTACGGGGAGATGGAGTTCGCCGAGCCGGCGGTTCCGGGCGTGCTCCCCGGTGCGGCCCTGCCCGACATCACGCAGCTCACCGCAGTCGGCGCCCGAATCGCGGGGGATCTCGAGACCCTCGCCGAGCGTGTCGAGATCGCCTTCACCGAGGAGACGGCGATCAAGCTCCGCGAGACGATCGAGAACGTCCAGGAGATGAGCGAGCAGCTTACTGGCTTCGTCGATCAGCAGACGCAGACGTACCGGGATGTTTCGCAGAACGTGCTGGTCGCGACGACGGATATCGCGGATGCCACGGCGCGGGTGAGTCGGGTCGCGGGCGAGTTCGAGGGGGCGTTCGCTGAGGGCGGGCAGATCGCGCAGGTGCTCGCGAACGTGCAGCAGGCAAGCGCCAACCTGCAGGAGCTGAGCATGCGGCTCGAGTCGGCGACCACCGACGTGCCGGCCCTCGTCGCGCGTGCCGACACGACCCTGGCCGACCTGAGCGCATTGGCGGGAAGCGCCTCGGCCATCCTTGCCGCGCTCGAGCCACACGTGCAGGAGGTCGGACCGACGCTGGCCGAGGCGCGGGCCACGCTTGCGGGGCTGCAGGCGGCGACCCAGCAGCTCGAGAACGGCGAGGGCACGCTCGGCCGGTTGCTGGAGGATCCGGCGCTTTACGAGGAGATGCAGGCGACGATCACCACACTGCGCCGAACCCTCGCGGACATCCAGGCGAACCCGGGGCGGTACATCGGGTCGCTCAGGATCTTCTAGCGGCGGGGGCGAGGCGCCGGAGGCTGGAGTAAGCGTGGCGTGGATGCTGTCGGGCCGCGGTATCCCGGCGATGTGGGAGCGTCGACTTCACTCGGGCGCTCGCCATCGCCGGTTTTTTTCGTGGGAGTCGGGCCGACCGGCAGTCTATGGCGCGCGGGGAATCCTGCCGCTGCGAGTGCGGCTCCCGCGGTCACCCGATGACGGTGTTGCGTCCTGGGCGTAACGAGGTTGTGACTTCAACTTTTCCCGGCTGTCGAAGCATACCCGAAGGGACACCGTCGGCGGTGCGTACGGTCGTATGTTGATCGTGCAGAAGTACGGGGGCACGTCCGTCGGGACCCCCGAGCGGATGCGCGCTGTCGCCGAGCGCGTGGCTGCCGCTCGTCGTCGCGGGGACCAGCTCGTGGTCGTCGTGTCGGCGATGGGGGACACGACCGACGATCTGGTCGCGCTCGCCGAGCAGGTCGCTGGCAGCGGGGCCGCTTCGCGTCACCCGCGTGAGATGGACATGCTGCTGACTGCAGGCGAGCGCATATCGATGGCGCTGCTCGCGATGGCGATCCGGGAGGCCGGGCAGCCGGCGCTCTCTCTCACGGGCAGCCAGGCCGCCATCATCACCGACGAAGCGCACACCGCGGCGCGCATCAAGGAGGTCCGCGCCGACCGGGTCCGGGAAGCGCTCGCCGAGGACCAGGTGGTCATCGTCGCCGGATTTCAGGGCGTCAGCGTGAAGCGCGAGATCACCACGCTCGGCCGTGGTGGGTCCGATACCACGGCGGTCGCGCTCGCCGCGGCCCTTCACGCCGACCGCTGCGAGGTCTACTCGGACGTGCGCGGCGTGTATACCGCCGATCCGCGCCGCGTCCCGACGGCGCGCATCATCCCTGCAATGTCGTACGAGGAGCTGCTCGAGCTGGCGTCGGGCGGCGCCCAGGTGATGCACGCTCGGGCGGTGGAGATCGCCGCCCGGTTCGACGTGGATCTCCGCCTCGGTTCGGCGTTCGATCCCGAGGAGGATTCCATCGGCACCCTCGTCACCCGAAATCCCGAGCGCATGGAAGATCTGATACTCACGGGGATCGCTTCGAAGCGCGGTTACGCCAAGGTGATTCTGCGCGGCATGCCCCCCGGGTTGCGCACGGTCACTGCGGTGCTGGTTGCCCTGGCGGAAGGCGGCGTGAGCGTGGACATGATCTGGGAGGCCGAGGATGGGGACGGTCGCATGCAGCTGCAGCTCACGATCCTCCAGGACGCCGTCGACAAGGCCAGGGCGATCCTGACCGACCTCATGCGCGGGATGGGTGGGGGCGACCTCGAACTGGTGCAGGGTCTCTCCCGTATCGCTCTCGTCGGTAGCGGGATGCACCAGCGTCCCGGCGTGTACGCTCGGGCGTACAGGGCGCTTCTCGAGGAAGATATCGATATATTTGCCGTCTCAACCTCCGGGATCTCGATCACGCTGGTGGTTCATGAGTCGCGGGAGGACGATGCGCTCCGCGCGCTCCACGAGGCATTCACCCTGGAGATGATCAGGCCTTGATCGGGCAGCGCAGCGGTGGGACAGGGAGGGCCGTACACTTGACGGCGCGGCTACCATGTCCTTGCACCCGAGCCGTCCGACCGGTGTATAGGGGCTGGTCGCGGGGAGTCCGGTCACCGGACCGCGAGCGGGTGGTTCCGTTCCTTTTGGCAGCCAAGCTTGATAGCCGATAAACGATGCACATCGCGATACTGGGCGCCACCGGCGCCGTTGGGCGTACGATGTTGGACGTTCTCGCGGAGCGAGAATTCCCGGTGGACGAGCTCACGCTCCTGGCCTCCGAGCGGAGCGCCGGCAGCAAGCTCGAGTGGCAGGGGCGGGAGTATACGGTCGAAGCGCCCCGACCCGGCTCGTTCGAGGGGGTTGACGTGGCTCTCTTCTCCGCCGGAGGGGCTCGGTCGCTCGAGTGGGCCCCGCGAGCCACGGCCGAAGGGGCGGTCGTCGTCGACAACTCCTCGGCGTGGAGGATGGACCCACAGGTTCCCCTCGTCGTTCCGGAGGTGAATCCGGAAGCGATTGCCGACCGGCCGAAGGGGATCATCGCCAACCCGAACTGTTCCACGATCCAGGTGGTGGTTCCCCTGGGCGTGCTGCACCATGCGGCGGGCCTCCGGCGGGTGGTCATGACCACCTTCCAGTCGGTCAGCGGGGCGGGGGAGAAGGGCAAGCGGGCGCTCGACCAGGAACTCGTGTCCGGCGAGGCGACCGAGAGCCCGTTCTCCCGGCGCATCGCCGGCAACGCCATCCCTCACATCGGCGCGTTCGACGAGGCCGGCTGGTCCGAGGAGGAGCGGAAGATGCTGAACGAGACGAGGAAGATCCTCGGCCTGCCTGACCTCCTCGTCGCGGCGACCTGCGTGAGGGTGCCCGTTGCGATCGGCCATTCCGTGCAGGTCATGGCGGAGCTGGATCGTTCACTCAGTCCCGGGGAGGCGCTGGAAGCGATGCGAGGTGCCCCGGGCGTGATCGTCGCCGAGAGGGCAGAGGACTTCCCGACGCCGCTCGAGGTCGCCGGGCGGGACGAGATCTACGTCGGTCGGGTGCGACGCGATCCGCACCTTCCAAATGTGCTCCACTTCTGGGTAGTCGCCGACAACCTGCGGAAGGGTGCCGCAACCAACGCGGTGCAGATCGCCGAGGTACTCGCCGAGACCACGGTGACGGCGAGGTCGGCTAAGGCTTGACGGAAGCGAACGGCCGCCGGAGGCTCGGTTGACCACGAACCTCCGGCGCCACCCTCACATGTTCGCGTATTCGGTTGTTTCCCGCTGTCCTTCCCGCATTCGCCGGCCGAGCCAGAGGCCCAGGGGGACGGTGACCGCCGCCGCGCCGAGCCCGGCCGCGACGGCCCGCCCGCGGTTGCGTCGCCGTCGGGACGGCGCGACGCGTCCCATCATCCAGGACGCCGCCTTCGCGTACGCCGCCTTACGCGGGTGCAGGGCGGTAAAGGTCGCTCGCGGCGCCATCGCGTAGCCGACCCCCTTCGCCAGACCTTTTCGCATGCGCATTTTCCTGTCTCCTGCCGCTCGTGGATACGGTGCTATCGGTGTTTCCCGGCATGGGTGGAGTACGCATGAAGCATGCGAGGTTCCGTCCCCGACCCGGCGATGAGCAGAGTCATCGACGCCATCCCCGACAGCCTGATCGTCATCCTCGCGATCGCGGGAGGGATAGCTCTCGTTGTGCGGCTTTTCCGATCGCTGGCTCGCCTGGCACTCAGATCCGCTGAGGTCGTCGCGGCGTCATCATCGGTCGAGGCCAGCGCGCGCCGTGGAGACCTGACCGGCCTGGCCGACGCCAGGGAAGCCGTACGACTCGCCCGTTCCGCCCAGCGCCGCGCCGGCTTGATGGCGGGGCTCTGGTTCCTCTCGATATCCATTCCCTTCGCGGTGAACGCACTCGGCATCTACGCGCTCGCCGCCCCGCTCTGGCTTCTCCCCCGGCACCGCTAGTCGTTCGGACGCCCGGTCGATCTCCACGGATGTAGCGGGAGGAACGCCTCCTGCGTTGCCCCTTGGGTGCTCCAGTCACCCACCAGCATCCCTGAAGGACATCATGCATAGAGATCCGCGGCGCGGGCCGAAGCCGGACGACGGCGTGTCGACGCAATCGTCGCCGGGTGTCGAGGCCAACCTCGATCCAACGGCTGACCACGGGGAGGAGAGCTATCGGGGGTCGGGTAAGCTGAAAGGTCTGGCCGCCGTCGTCACCGGTGGGGACAGCGGAATCGGCCGCGCCGTGGCCATCGCCTTCGCCAGGGAGGGCGCGGATGTGGCCATCAGCTATATCGACGAGATGGAGGATGCGGACGCCCGTGAGACCCGGCGGCTCGTCCAGGAGGCAGGGCGCCGATGCTTCGTCCGGCGGTTCGACGTCGGATCGTTCGCTGCCTGTCGCGACTTCGTCGACGCCGTCGTCGGCGAGTTCGGCAGGCTGGACATACTCGTCAACAACGCCGCGGAGCACACGGAGCAGGACTCGATTGTCGACATCGCGGAGGATCAGCTCGAGCGCACGTTCCGCACGAACGTTTTCGGACCGTTCTTCATGATTCAGGCGGCTCTACCGCACATGAAGATGGGCGGTGTGATCCTCAACACCGGGTCCGTCACCGGATTGGAGGCGAACCCCAAGCTGCTCGACTATGCATCGACCAAGGGTGCCCTGCACGTGCTGACGAAGTCGCTCGCCCGGAACCTGAGCGACAGGGGCATCCGGGTGAATTGCGTCGCGCCGGGGCCAGTCTGGACGCCGCTGATCAGCTCCACGTTCGATCAGGAGAAGGTTTCCAGCTTCGGCGAGGATACGGAGTGGGAGCGGCCGGCGCAGCCTGCCGAGCTCGCACCGGCCTTCGTCTTCCTGGCATCCAGCGATGCGCGGTACATCACCGGGGAGGTGCTGGCCGTCACCGGGAAGGCGACAACTCGGTGACGAAGGGTTCTCCGG
>CAZJEH010000128.1:0-10986 GCA_964544905.1 uncultured Gemmatimonas sp. | reverse complement strand
GCGTCCTCCACGTGATATTCGCACGTCGCGTTGGGATTGAACTGCGCGAACATCCCGTTCGGGTTGTCCCGGTAGAGCCAGACGTGCAGGTCGTAGTGAGGCTCGAACATGTGCGCCTCGTCGATGGCCGTCGTGGAGTCGTCCTTCATCAGGTTGTACTGCACCCCCTCGAACGTCGGGCGTGCCTTGTGGCCCGCGGCCTCCCAGGCATCGATGAAGACCAGGTTCTCGACCGCCACCAGTTCGAGTAAACCATCCTCCTGCGGCTCATAGATGAGGATGGACGGTTCGAGGAAGTCCGTATGGGTTCCCGTGCCGTTGACTCGAGGTGAGCTCGCCGTGATCCCGAGGAGGTCAGGCCGCGCGTAGTGGATGCCCATCACCCCGTCCGCCGCGGGACGCCCCATCATCTCCGCCGTATCGCAGATGTTCATCGGATCCCTGACGTAGCCCTCCGCCAGCGCGACTTCGACATCCTGGAAACGTTCGGTCGCCGCCTTCACCTGCTCGAGCACCGTCTCACGCGTGGGAATCGACGGCTCACTGCTCGACGCCACCCAAAGCGTCGTGGAAGTCAACCCGTAGATCAGGGCGAATACAAAGGTGGATCGCATGTTCGTTCTCCCGGAACCTCGCTGAACCACCGAGGATGGTCTTCGGTGGCCGGTATCGGGGTGCCCATTCGGGCAGCCGTCAACCGTCCGGGAATGTGTGGAACAAACCGTTCAGCGGGATGGTGCGAACGACCTATGGGCAGGGAAAGGCCGTGCTGAGAAGCTTCCTTCCGTCTCGACAAGTCGGACTAGCGTCGCCCCGGTGCGGTTAAACTTCCCGCGGTTGGCGGCGAATGCTTTGACTTGTCGGGCTGGCAACGAAATGTGGCCGCCGCGCGGGCCGAGAATCGAACCGCCGGCCACGAGCCGCAGGCCGGCGCCGAAGATGGTCCGGCGCGAGTCTTCCGGGCGACCGCAGTCCGGGAGCAACACCTTCGATTGGAGGATTGATGAACACTGTACGCACTCTGGCGACCGTGGCTGCGCTGTCGCTGGGAATGGTGACCGCGGCCCACGCCCAGTTCGCGGTTGAAGGCCGAGTCGGCGCGGCCATTCCGACCGGTGACGACTTCGGTGAGACGGCCACCACCGGGTTCGGCTTCGAAGGCAATGTCGCCTATGGCGTGATGCCGTTGCTGGAGGTGTATGCCGGCGCGAGCTGGACGCGCTTCGGAGTGGACTCCGAAGAAGCCGAGGAAGTGGACGCCCATTTCACCGACCTTGGCTTCTCTGCCGGCGCCCGGGTGAACCTCCCCGGCGCGATAGTGCAACCTTGGCTCCGAGGCGGCCTCATCTACCACCGGCTCCAGATCAGCGGTGAGGAAGGCGGCTTCGAAGCTTCGTTCAAGACCGACTGGGCGCTCGGCTTCGAGGTTGGCGGCGGCGTCGGGATCCCGGTTGCGCCGACCGTAGTCATAACGCCGGGCGTTCGGTACCGGTCGTACTCGCCGGAAGTGTCGTTCGGAGAGCTCACTGGCGACGCCGACGTCAACAGCGTCGTCATCGACATAGGTGCAAGGCTGACGATCTGATCTCGCGGGCCGGACCTTCGGGGAGCCGGCCCGAATGCCCGCGGGGAGGAGTGCGCGGAAATAGTGCCTCCTCTCCGCGGCCTTTTATTAAGTTGTCCGCATGGGTCGGTTGTCCGACCGGGCGAGCGGACTTTGCCGGATGGCCAGGAGATGTTCATCGGCGACTGGAGTGCTGCCGCCAAGTGCGCCGGTTTTCGTCGGGATGGGTTGGCGGGCGGCAGACCTATTCTGCCGATCGGTGAGCAGACCTGCCACGGATGGCTGGCGTTGTTCTGCCCATCCATGCATCTCTGACGGGACTGGACTCACCGCGGTGGCAACGCTCGAGGAGACTCGATCTGACTGAGACGGTTGGTACGGAGAGGCGAGAATGCCGGTCAACATGCACTGGGTGCTTCCGATCGAAGCTGTCCAGCAGTACGAGAAGGTGCTGGTGCCGGCGATGTACGGCCCTGCCGCACGCGCCCTGGTCGCGAAGGCGCCTCTGAGGCCGGGCGACACCGTCATCGACGTGGGGTGTGGAACCGGTGCGGCTGCCCGTCTCGCGGCGGGGAAGGTCAGCGCCATGGGCCGTCTGATCGCGATAGACATCAACCCGGTAATGCTACGGGTCGCGCGTTCGCTGCCGCCGGCGAGAGGTGCGATCGTGGAGTACCATGAGGCCACGGCCTATCATCTTCCCGTGGAGCGCGAGAGTGCGGCTGCGCTGCTCTACGCCCACACGTTCCAGTACCTGACCGATCGCCCCACGGCTCTCCATGAGGCGTACCGGGTCGTGCGCAGCGGCGGAACGATCTCCATGACCGTCTGGGGCGACCCGGCAGAGAACCCCTACCTCGATGCCCTGACTTCGTCGGTAACCCGGCACTTCGGAGCCGAGGTCGTGGACGAGCTGACCCTCGGCCTGTCCATCCACGACGGTGAGGCGATCCGCCCGTATCTCGTTCGGGCGGGATTCCGTTCGAACACGATCCTCAAGGAGCAACTCGAGCTGGATCTCGCCGGTCCGGAGGAGTTCGTACCTCTCCACCTTTCCGCTACGTCCATCGCACCGGCCTTCGAAGCCGCTCCGCTCGAGCAGCGCGAGGCCGTCATCCGGGATGTGTCGAACGCGATGGCACCTTATCGGACTGCGGCCGGTATGCGCGTCCCGTTCTCCATGCACATCATCATCGCCCGGAAGTAGCGGAAGCGGTTTTTGGACGATCACGAGAGGACGCGCGCAGGCCGATGCTCCTTGATGTGGGTGATCGTTTCGACTCCTCACCTGCGTCAGCATCGGTGATGATGGATCGCCAACCCGTCCTGTTCATCGATTCGCGCGACGTGGAGGAATTGAGCCTCGCCTTCGCGGTACCATTCGAGCAACCGGACGAGACGCTCTTCCTCCGCCTGCGATGGATCGCGCCCGCCGGCGGTGATACCATCGGCGCGGTCGAGGTCGTTCATGACCTGCACCGAGGTTCGCAACCGGAGTTGGCAACGTCCGTTCATTTCACCGTCGACACCGCCCGCATCGATTCCTCCGCTCGCAGCTATCTGCTCGACGTTTCGCGCGTGAGCCCGCGGGAGCTGGCGGCGGCTCGCGCCGTGCTCCGCAAGATGCAACCGGCCGGGGTTTTCTGCTCGACATGGATGAGGGTACCGGCTGAATGCGGTAAATCGATCTGCTGCCAGCACACACCGGAACCGCGATCCGGGCCGACTCGATTCACTCCGCCCGATTCTCGCTCGCCAGCGTCGATCCGGTCACCTTCCTTGCCATCCGCGCGATTCTCACCACTTTCGATACGGTCACGCGCCCGGCGTGAGTTCTACCGCGAAGGTCCGGTGCGAACGCGCGCTCACCAATTGGAAACCGACTACGAATGATGGCTCGCCAGGATCGTGACCCGACCCGCACGTACTCGCGCGCTCAGTTCGTCGCGAAGCTTCGCCGGCTTGCTGATGCACTCGAATCGGGACAGGCCTTCACGATCCAGATCGCGGGTGAGCGCCTCCGCGTTCCGAAGGACGTCAGCTTCAACATCGAGCACGAAAGGGCGGGGAATGCGGAGGAACTCGAATTCCAGCTCCTCTGGACGAGGAAGCAGCAAGGGCAGACTCTGACGCGCCGAGTCTGACTACGCTCGCCGCAAGCGAAGACTGTCGGGTTCCCCGTTACCGGACGTGCAGGGTCGTTTGACCCATTCAAAGGTCGGAGGAGTACGTATCATGGAGAACGGGGCCGGCTCCCGGTGTTGCCCGTCGGACCGGCCGAGGTCCATAACCGAGCTCCGAGAGTTCCATGAACGATCAGGCGATCAGCGCTTCGGCGACGATCGACGCCCCCGCGTCGAAGCTCTACGAGATCCTGGCTGACTACAACGAGGGGCACCCGGCGATCCTGCCCCGGCCGCCATTCGTCCGTCTGGAGGTCGAAAAGGGGGGCGTGGGCGCGGGTACCATCATCCGGGTGACGATGCGTGCGCTGGGCCGTGATCAGTTCTTCCGAGCGGTCGTGAGCGAGCCGGAGCCCGGCCGTGTCCTCGTTGAAACGAACGACACCGGCTACGTCACCACCTTCATCGTCGATCCGGAAGCCGACGGGCGCAGTTCGAACGTCACGATCAGCACCCGGCCTCCGGCGCGCCGAGGGATCGCCAGCGCACTCGAGCGGCTGATTATCGGCAGGTTCCTGCGAGGCACCTTTGTCCGCGAGCTGGAGAACCTGGCGGCGTTCGCCGGCGCGCCCGCGCCGCGGATGGCCGCCTGAGCGGAGGATCAATGAGCCAGGCGTCCGTGTCCCGGTTCCATTTCGAGGGTTGTGACTTCGCTTACCGCCTGACCGGGTCAGGCCCCCCGGTCCTCTTCATCCAGGGCGTCGGTGTTCACGGCGATGGTTCGGCGCCGCAGACCGCGGGATTGAGCTCGGAGTTCGCCTGTCTCAGCTTCGACAACCGCGGGATGGGCGCGAGCCAGCCATTCACCGGCCGTCTGTCCGTCGAATCGATGGCGACAGACGCGCTCGCGTTGATGTCTCACGTCGGATGGGATTCGGCCCATCTCGTCGGGCACTCGCTGGGCGGGGTGATCGCCCAGGAGATCGCGCTGCGTGTGCCGGAGCGTGTTCGGAGCCTGACACTCATGTGCACCGTCGCGCGCGGGGCGGATGCTACCCGGCTTTCAGGCAGGATGCTCTGGTTGGGGATCCGCTCATCGATCGGGACCCGCCGGTCGCGGCGGCGCGCGTTCCTGGAGATGGTGATGCCGCCAGCTGCCCTGGCCGGATAGGATCCGGACCGACTCGCGAATGAGCTGGAGGGACTCTTCGGGCACGACCTCGCCGAGCAGCCTCCCATCGCCATGAAGCAGCTCGGGGCGCTGCGCGCGTACGACGCGACGCCCCGGCTTCACGAGCTCGGCGGCTTCCCCACCCTGGTCATGAGTGCCGCCTTCGACCCGATCGCGCCGCCCGGGCGGGGGCGCGCGCTCGCCAACGGCATACCGGGCGCTCGGTTCGTGCTTTTCGACGATGCCTCCCACGGCCTGCCGATCCAGCATGCGGACAGGGTGAACGGACTACTCAGGGAGCATTTGCGGGCGGCCGAGAGCATGCGACAGGGGCAGCTCGAGGCGAGCGGCTGACGCAGTGAGATTACGCGAGACAGAGCACACCTTGCCCGGCCGTTCCCCATCACCGCCGCTGCAACCGTCGAGCTTCACGGTGATGGATCGCGGGCGGACATGGGGAAAGTTGCGAGCGTCCGTAGTCTGGTGCCGCCGCGTGATCCCTTCGTCTTTCCCTATCGTTGTGCTGGCCCTGATGGCGGCCTGCTCGCCGGACGACCGAGGAAATGCCCCGCCGCAGGAGGCCGACGCGATTCCCTCCCCCTCGGTCGAGCAATCTTCCCCTCCCGACGAGATGCGCGAGTGCGTCGACCGGCGGGAAGGATTTGTGGTCGCCTACCCAGCTACCTGGTACGTCAACGACGGGACCGTCCTGGAACCCTGTCGGGTCTTCCATCCTGAGCCCTTCCAGATCCCGGTTGCGTCGGAGCTGCCGATCGAGCTAGCGGTCTCCATAGACTTCGAGGGTGTTCCGATCGAGACGATCCTCGCGGACTCCGTCGGACGTCGAGAGCGATGGAGAGAAGAGACGCACGTGGATGGGCGCGAGGCAGTGAGGATCGAGGCGGAAACGACCGGGATGGGGCTTCTCGACGCGGGGATCACCCTTTACCAGTACGTCGTCGACCTGGGTGACACGACGATGCTGGCGACGACGTACGACGCGGGTCCGGTTGATTTCGCGTCGAAGCGCCGCATCCTCGACGCGATGATGGCCAGCTTCGACTTCCGTCAGCCCGAATAGCCGTTATCGGCTTTTTGCCGCTCGGCCGAAGCGACCCTGAGCCGACGTCGCACGGCGTCGGCGCTATCGCTCTTCAGCCTGCACCAACCTTCCCCCCAACGACCCGTCACCGGTCGGACGACCGCGGCGGCGGTTCCTCCCCTCGCACCAGCGCCGCCAGCCACTCGGCCGCCCGGGAGGTGTACGGGACCTGCTGTTCCTGGGTCGCGATGTGGTTGTGGTGGGCATCCACGAGCGGCACCACTTCCTTCGGCCCCTGAATCTGGTTGAACACCGACCAGATCCCCGTGGGGGTCGAGACGTCGTCGATGAAGCCCATCGAAACGAGGGAGCGCGCCGTGATGCGCGGCGCGAAGTTCGCCGTGTCGAAGTATCGCGCCGTCTCCTGCACTTCCGGACGGTCGACGTTCCAGTTCGGGTAGCTTGCGGCCCGCCCGTGGAGCCTGGCCGTCACATCCGCACCCGACGGAACGTGCACGATCAGATGGGTGACTCGCGGGTTCAGGCCGGCCATCGCGAAGCTCTGCTGCCCTCCCATGCTCGTCCCCATCACCACGAGCGTTCTGCCGTCCCAGTCATCACGGCTCGCCACGTACTCGATCGCGCGGTAATCGCCCAGGTACATCTGCAGAAAATGACTCTCTTCACGGCTGTGCTGGCCGATGGTCGCGTAGTTCCTGACGAGCGCGGGAAGGTTGTCGTAGTACTCCTGAGGCATGTTCGGCGGGACGTCGTGAGGCTCGACGTTCACCACCAGCCAGCCGTTGGCCGCGTGCTCGGTCGCCCAGCTCTTCTGCAGCGGGTAGGGTGGGCTTGCCCACTGGAAGATCAGCAGCGCCGGGAAGCGGCCCTCACGCGCCGGCTTCGCCCACTGCGCGTGCACCCCGGCTCCGTTGATGTTGTTGAGACGCAGGGTACCCCACTCCACGCCCGACCTGTCGCTGTCGCCCGGCGTGATCACCGGATTCATCGGGATCTGCGAGAGGCGTTCGATCTGCGAGGCCCAGAACTCGTCGAAGTCGGCAGGCCGCGGCTCCGCGGGCCGGATGTTCTTGGGGTCTACGGCCGCACCCAGCATGATCCGCCCCGGCCCACCCGTGCTCCGGCTTCCGAATTGCTGATCGGGCTCCGGCGGTCGCACCTCCACGATCACCATCCCCAGCTGATCGAGCGACGTCTCGATCCGGGCGCCACCGGTTCGCATTTCGAACGTTCCGGACGCGATCTCGGTCCCGCCATCCCTGCGGACGGTGTACCGGTAAGCACCAGTGGGTTGCGCGCCAGGCGCCGCCTGCACGGTCCACCCCACGGTTTCCCCGATGTCATAGATGCCGCTCGGGTCGTCGGGAGCGAACGTGAGTTGCGCTCTGACCGGGCTGGCCCCGACAAGGGCTGCCGTTAGGGTGATCCCTAAACGGAACGGCCAGGGCCTGGTGGAGCGGATCATGGGTCGTCGCCGGAGCGGAGTGGACGGTGAGGCGGATGGGACCGGACGATGCGCGCGCGCCGTCATGTGCGTGGCGGCACGACCGCTCAGTGTAGGAGGCAGCGGGAGGATAGGCAACGCCACACTGGTCAGCCTATCCTGCTGCACGTCCCCGTCCGGAGATATGTTGGTGGACCAACAGTACCGAGTACTCGCTGAGTCGAATGAACGATCCTCCGCAGGCTGGGCCTGTCCCGGAGCTCGACGACCTCCAGCCGGTGTTCGCCGGCTTCTTCCCGAAGCGCACCGCGGCACCCCCACCACCGCTGGCAGCCGTGGACGTGAGGGATATCGCCCCGGTAAGCGAATGCCTGTCGGCCGGTCCCGCTGGATGGATCGAGCGCTGGTCGCGCAATCGCCACGGGTGCTTCGACACGGAGCGACTGGCGCAATCCATCGCCGGAGAAGGGGATTACGACATCTACGCTTACGCGCTCCTGCCGGTTCGTGGCGAGAATGGCGGCGTGGAGTCGTTTTCCGTCGAGTCGATCGAGGGCCGGATCCCTGACGACTACGTGTTCCTCGGCGTGGACGTGGCGAGCCGCTCCACCTCCGACTTCTTCGAGTGCTCGCCCCTGTCCTGCAATCTCGCGGGCGTCGACGTCCCGGTGAACCAGTACTGCCTGTTGCCGGATAGGGCGGCCGGGTTGCGTTTCCTCCAGGAGGTAGCCCAGGATGGCGGATACGAGTCGGGACCGTACTTTCTCGTCCTCGTCTGGAAGAAACAGAGCACGGGACGGGCTCGGCGGGAAGCTGATCACGTTTCCGTTGGAGCGCGATCTGGCTGCGTTCGCTGCCAGACGTTCGCAACACTGTATGGACCGCCAACGCAGAAATGATTCTCGATCTGGATCCGACCGGCCGCTTCTCGAACCGCGTCGACGCCTACGTACGGTACCGGCCTGGCTATCCGGGAGAGCTCCTGGAGACGCTGGTACGGGAAACGGGGCTAGGGGCCGGCAGCGTCGTCGCCGACATCGGAGCCGGCACGGGAATATCGACGGAACTTCTCCTCCGATCCGGCTGCATGGTCATTGCGGTCGAGCCGAACGCGGCGATGCGGGCCGCCGCCGAGTCGCGGCTTGGAGGACATCCCCGGTTTCGCGCCGTTGACGGGACCGCGGAAGCGACCGGCCTGGAACCCCGTACTGTCGATCTCGTCACCGCGGGGCAGGCGGTTCACTGGTTCGAGCCTCAGGCGAGCCGACGCGAGTTCGCCCGCATCCTGAAGCCCGGTGGATTGGCCGCCTTCTTCTGGAACACGCGCCTGACGGACGTCACCCCCTTCCTCCGTGAATACGAGGAGCTGCTACGACGCTACGGCACGGACTACGAAAAGGTGACAGTCCGCATCTTCGACGCGGAAAGGTTGAGAATCTACTTTCCGGATGGGTTCCGGACCTTCACCTTCCCCAATGAGCAGGTCTTCGATTTCGATGGCCTCGCGGGACGGGTTCTTTCGTCATCCTATTCGCCGGCGCCCGATCATCCATCCTACGCCCCCATGATGCGTGAGTTGCGTCGCCTGTTCGACAGGTACCAGGAAGATGGGACGGTACGATTCGTTTACGAGACCGAGCTGCACATCGGCTCGATTGGTGAGTGACACGATCAGTGGGTGTGGGAGGACTGCTTTTCGCACAGTGAAGGAGGAGGCATCGTGAAGTATCTCTGCCTGGCGTACGAGCGCGAGGAGGACCTGAACGCGCTCAGCCGGAACGAGTGGGAAGAGCTGCGGAGTGACACGCTTGCCTACGTGGAGGATCTCCGCCGGTCCGGAAAGCTTCTCGAAGCTCGGCCACTACAGAGCGCGCGCAAGGCATCCACGGTCAGGGTCCGCAACGGGGAGGTATCGATCACCGATGGACCGTTCGCGGAGACGAAGGAGCAGCTCGGCGGCTATTTCCTGATCGAGGTGGCCGACCGGAAGGAGGCGGAGCGGATCGCGGCGGGATGGCCATCGGCGCGGATCGGCATGATCGAGGTGCGGCCGGTGGACGAAGCGTTGCGGGAAGACCGCCGATACGACTGACCCTTTCCCAGCGGAAGAGGTGGCCAAGAACATCGTCCTTGCCACGATCGGCTATGAGCACGCGACCCCAGCGTCCTTCGTCGAGGCGTTGCGGCGGCAGAAGGTCGAGTTGCTCGTTGACGTCCGGGCGGTTTCCAGCTCCCGGCGGCCGGGTTTCTCGAAGTCGAAGCTGGCGGCGACCCTGAACGAAGCGGGGATCGACTACCTGCACCTTCGGGGGCTGGGGACGCCGGCAGAGGGGAGGGCAGCGGCCCGGTCGGGCCGGCACGAGGAAATGCTGCGGATCTACCGGGAGCACCTCGAGACGGACGCCGCCCGCGCCGACCTCGATACGCTCGTGGACATCGTGAAGACGGGCAAGCACGTCGCTCTCATGTGCCTCGAGGCGGATCCGACCCACTGTCACCGTAGCGTGGTGGCGCGGGAAGTCGCGGAGCGCGTGCCTGTCCGGATCGTCGATCTCGATGCCAGCGTGGACCCGGGGCGGGACGCCGATTGAGTCCACGGCCATTGAACCTTCGGTCCCGAGCGCGGTCTCGGGATCAGCGTATCGGTTGACGGCCGAACCGACGGTTCTTCGACACCGTCCCGAGGCACCTCACCCCGAAAGGATCTCGAGCGACGGCTCGTGGTGGCAGTTGAAGCAATCGAGCCGATGGGGCAGGCGTATCCTGGTCCCCGGTTCGATCGTCAGCGGCGAATGGCAGCGCGGGCACTCGCCCGTGAATGACTGCACGACGTATTCCCCACGCCACTGCCTGAGCCCGAAGTAGATGCCGGATCCAAAGGCGATCAGGACCCACGGTATGTGGGGTGGTACGAAGAAGACGATCGGCGCCAGCACGAAGAAGCCGACCAACGTAAGGATGGCGCGGGTCGATCGCTCGCGGGCGGGGCGATAGATGACGTCGGCGCTGGCCGGGACGGACTCGTGACCGGGCAGGACGAGGCGAGCGTTCGCGGGAGAGAGAGAATTCATTGGGTTGCCACCTTTCTCGGAACGTGGTCGCGCTGCCTGTACACGAGGCGGCAGCCTACGTTTCCCTGCCTCCAGGAGAGATGTGGTGTTCCGATAGGGCGAAACGTGGCCACGCCTCATGCCGGGTGCTTGCGGACGTCGGGCCAGGACGGGGAGGCATCACGCGGAGCCACAGATCCGCGGAAGGTTCGCAGGCGGCTCGCGTCGCTGTGCAGGATCGAGCAAGGTGAACCGGTCCGTGGCCAGTCCGACCGGGAGATGATGAGGCAGACCAGATAGACCGACGTGGGCTCGAGAACCGTGTCAATGCGCCTCCTTCCCAGCTACCCTCCGCATGATAGAACCTGACACGCAGACGCCCCCCATCCACCTCCGGGGGAAGGTCGCCGTGGTCACCGGCGCCAGCCGGGGGATCGGCGCGAGCGTCGCCCGTACGTTCGCTGCCAGCGGGGCGCAAGTGGTGCTGGCGTCGCGCAAGATCGAGGGGCTCCGCGAGGTGGAGTCGGCCATCCAGGCCGAGGGTGGGGACGCGATGGCCGTCGCGTGTCAC
>CAZJEH010000127.1:0-11219 GCA_964544905.1 uncultured Gemmatimonas sp. | reverse complement strand
GGCCCGAGCGACGGCGCGGACGGCCTCGGGTTCGCCGATCATCCGCGCCTGCTGAGCGTAGCTGCGCGTCTCGCCGTAGGGTATCTCCCGTAACGCCGCCCAGACCCGCCGCTGGAACTCGGTCCCGCGCGGGGACAGAGGAGTGGTGAAGTTCGTCAGCGTTCCTTCGAAGTACGCCTTGAGCTCCTCCTCCAGCTGTCTGCCGACGTCTACCGGGCCGGGCAGGAACGTCCCGCCAAATCTGGCCGCCACGCGCTGGATCTGAGTTTCCACCATCGGCCTGTCGACGAACTCCAACAGACAGACGGCCGACTCCGTCGTCCCCAGGAGCATCGGCCCCAAAGGAGTCGGTACCGGCGACAGATAGACGATTTCGGCTCCGCGGCTACGCGAAGGCGACCTCCCGGTGATCTGACGAAGCGCCTCCTGGAAGCCGCTCAGCGAATCGTACCCGCTGTCGAAGGCCACCCGCGAGACGCTGGCGCCGCGGTTCAACTCGTCGAGCGCTCTCGCCATCCTTCGTCCTCTCTGGTAAGCGTGGAAGGTCATTCCGTGGTTGGCGCGGAACCACCGGCGCACGGCCGCCGGCTCGAAGCCCTCGGCGCGCAAGTCACGGTCCCGCAGACGAAGCCCCGGATTGCGCTCGAGCCGCTCCATCAGGCGCGCGAGGTGCTCCGGAGCGCCTCCCGCTGGCTCCATGGGCCGACATCGGAGACAGGGGCGGAACCCGTGGGCGAGCGCCGCCCGCGCGGTGGCGAAGAAGACGACGTTCTCGCGGGCCGGCTTCCGCGCGGGGCACGTCGGCCGGCAGAAGATGCCCGTCGTCCTTACCGCGGTAACGAAGATCCCGTCGTAGCGAGCGTCTCGCGCGACGAATGCTTCGTACATCTCGTCGACTGGGGGCAGTGCCGTGAGGCCGATGTCTGTCGCTGCGGCTGGAGCGGTGTCCATCTCTCGTGCGTTCTGCGGTCGGTTGGTGGTCGATGGGAATCTACCAGCCCGACCCTGCGGAATCGACCGAAAAATGGACATCGAAACGGGCCATTGTCCGGGGCCTGATGGCCTGTTCTGATGATTTCCAGAACACTGCAGCTTTCGAGGAAAGTGCAGACCCCTCGACTTTCATCGGGGTGCCAAAGGAGCGAGTTCCGAGTTCTGCCCCGGTTCTGGTCCGCGGGGAGACGGGCACCGGCAAGGAGATGGTCGCCCGTGCCATCCACTTTAAAACATGCCCACTGGTGGGATTCTCAGCCCGTCCGCTCCCGCCGCCGCTCGGGCGCGCTCGCCGTCCATATACGGTACCCCTTCCCGGTCACCGACTGCAGCAGCGAATACGCGACGTTGAAGACCGGGATTCCGCTGGGCGTGGTTCCTTCCAGCGCCCCCCGGTGTGCGTGGCCGTGGAACACGACGCTCGCTTCGTGGATCTCGATCGGCTGCAGCAACCGCGAAGAGCCCAGGAACGGGAAGATCTCCAGTGGCTCCCCTTCGAGCGTCTCGGCAATCGGAGAGTAGTGGAGGATCGCGACCCGTGTCGACGCCTGGAGGGTCCTCAGCGCTGTCTCGAGCTTGAGCGCCTCGTCGAGGGCGGTCTGGACGAAATCCTTGTAGATCTTCTCACCGAAGGAGCCGAGAGTCCTGCGCCCGAAGCCGCCTCCAAACCCCTTTACTCCGGCGAATCCGATCCCCTCGATTTCGACGTTCGCGCCGTCGAGGACGTGGACGCCACGCTGCGTCAGGCGTTCGGTCAGGATGTGCTCCTGGCCCGCCTCGTAGTCGTGGTTTCCGAGAACGGCGACGATGGGGATGTCGACCCCGTCGAGTTCGCCGATGAGACCGTCGATCTGCTCGACCTCACCCTGCGTGGTGAGGTCGCCGCAGAGCACGAGGATCCTCGCGTCGCGGCAGATGTCCGCGAAGAGCGAGCGATAGACACCCTTCAGGTGGGGCTCGTAATGAAGATCGCCAACGGCGGCGATCGGTATCTCCCGTGTCGAATCCATCGGGTGAAAGAGCGTCGTTCGCGTCAACCGTACCGGAAAGCCTCGCGACATGCGTTCGTTTCCCGCAAGGCGAGCCTGCCGGCGACGCCAGTAATGGGCCAGAGGGGATGCGCTACAGGAAGGATGAGGGGTGCTTTGGAAGGCCGAGCGAGGCGCAGGAGGGTCAGCAGTCGGTCGCGCGCTTCCGCGATAGAAGCCCGACGGGGATCTTGTCCTGGTCGACTACGATTACGGGAATCGCCTGTCGTCGGCGATCGGCCGGTGTTCGGGGTTGTTCCGCTCGGGTGGCGAGAGTCGTGGGCGCCGTGCCGAAGACCTCGCTCAGTGTTTCGCCCTCCAGACAGAAGTCGATGTCCGTCTCTACGTGGCGAACGAGCGGACAGGTCTCCGGATCGTGGCCGCTGGCCTCGCACTCGCGCTCAAGGGTGCGCCGGAGCACGATTCCAAGCAGCTTTCCCGTCGTCGGGGCGACCACCACCAGGAAGGAGAAGCCGGCAACCTGCATCAGCTCGCGGGCGGCGGCTACGCTGTGGTGTAGCGCGAGCCGGGCCGGCAGGGGCGTCATCACTTCGGCTACCAAGCGGCTCCCGTTCGCGAGGGGTGAACCGGGCGCGTTCGGTCCCTTCGCGACAATGCCACGTCTACCGTCCTCCTGCATTCGAACTCCATCGGAATGGCCAGGATCCGACTGTCCGCCTCTCTTCCTGGCCACTGGAGGTCGGCGGCATTCTCTGCGGACGAAGCCACGCGTAGGGGCTTCCGCCGGTTGCCGTAAACGTATGGTAACCGTGGGCGTTAGGCAATCGGCACAGCGCCGCCAGTCGGAGTGTGCTGGGTGGATGGCGCGAACGTGCCGGGGCCCTGTTGGCCCCGGCACCTGGTTCGGATGGGATAAACCTGTCGACGGCGGCAGGACGGGATCTCTCCGACGCTCCGCCTCAGGCTCGGACCTGGAGACCTGCGAGATCAGGCCCGGTCGCGGCGCCTCCCATGCTCCTGCTGCATCTCACCGATTTCCTTCTGAACCTTGCCCTTGACGCGATCCCACTTGCCCTCGGCCTGCATCTCGTGATCGCCAAGCAGGCCGCCGGCGGCATCCTTCAGACGGCCCTTCATGTCCTTCGCGGAACCCTCGACAGTGTTCTCGATGCCGCGATCCCGCATGTCGCGTCGGCGTCTATTCATGATGTTATCCTCAAGTGATTGTCAAAACTCGACTTACGGAGGTAGTGTGGTGCAACACTCATGCCTTCGGACGGCAGACCGAATGAGGAGCCGTGGCAAGCGGCAGGGACCCAAAAAGGGGTGAGAGCTCGTCAGAAATCCACCGAAGCGGCGACTTCCCCGAGTAACTGCTCGTCGACTTCTTCGGGTTCGAGAACTGCTGGCGGTCTGACCAGGAGCACAGCGACGGTCGAGTCTACCATGTCCGAGGCGTCGAGGGCGTAGAACGGCCCTCGCGTGCCCGTCTCGAGCACGGGAGCTCCGCCGGGTCGTGTGGTGAGGTGACGGAGACGGAAGACGATACCCTCACGCCCGCTGGTCGCGGCGAACGGCTGGGGGTCCAGGACATCGGTGCAACTGAGCGACAGATCCGGCCCGTCGGCCGCGCAGGACGTTCGCGCCCGGTCGACAGCGTACTCCTCGAACGTGCCTTCATCCGCCAACTCGAGCACGATCTCAACCGCCGCGTCGAACCCATCCCCCTGGCGATGGCCGAGCGCGATGATGGCGGGCGTATACTCCAGGAGGTCCAAGCTATCGGGATAGCTGAACTGGAAACCGTACTCGTCGCTCCGGTAGGTGGCTCGGCCTGCTCCACCGGCGTCCGTGCAGGCGCCGAGGAACAATGCGACGAGGAGTCCGATGGGCTCGGCACGAGGGCTGGCTGTCGGCGTGAGTCTCATCTGGCATTATCTCCGCTGGCCGGTGTCCTGCGACCGAGTGGGATCGATACACCCGCCCCGACGATCCACATCTCGGCAGCTTCCCGGACGGCCGTAAAGTCGAAGAACCCCTCCTCGTCGATCGTCAGGCCGTCTTCCGGCAGGAAATCCGCGGACCCTGTCCTCTGGTACCGGGCGCGGAAGTCGATCGATATCCCTCGCGGACCGCGACTCAGCGGAATCCGAAGCCCCGCCTGCCCGCCCCACGCCAGCGCGAAGTCATCGTACTGGACATTCGTTGTGAAGTGGGTATTGCCTGAAGTCGCTCGCACGGACGACTGCGACTGGAACTGCGCCGCGCCGATGCTGGCGCCGGCGTAGGGCCGGACGACCCCCAGATCGACGGCGACTTCGGGCCCCACCTCGAAGAAGAACATGTTCTGGGTCGTCGTGACGTCCGCTTCGTCGGTCCCGCCGAATGGAGAGGTGACCGTCGCCGTCGCATTGTCCCAGCCGTAGTTCAACCATCGTGCATCAGCGCGGATGGCGAGGATTCCGCGTGCATCCAGTCGGTAGCTGAGGTCGACGTTGATCCCGAACGCCTGGTCCAGGTGATCGCTGAAGTCGCCGGCCGCATCCGCTCCGAGGAGCCCCACCCCCAGGTGCAGTCGGCTCATGGCGTTCCGGGCGCTGTCGGGCGCCTCTTGGGCTGAAACAGCCCCGGCCCGGAGGAGCAAAACCATGAGCACCAGGCTCAAAATCCCTGATACATTCCTTCACCCATCCTTCGCGCTTGGCCCTCCATGGGGAAGACCACCGCAGTGTGGCTGATCAACCGTCGCCAACCAGCAAGACGTGCGAACCTCTCGGAAAGGCGACGCCGTTTTCGTCGGCACCTTGTCTATCGAACCGTCTCCGCGGATGCCGTAGCGCCGACGCCTTTCGTCGTGAACACCAGCCCCAGCGGAACTCGCCGCAGACCGGCCCAGGATCGTTCCTCGCCTTCTGCGCCTCTGACCAGGAGCTGGCCGGACAGACCGCCATCCAGCAACATCGCTGCCTCGCACCCGAGAGCGCCCATGAGTGCCGCCATCTCCGGCGTGGTCGGGCCAAACGGCAGCACGTCGAGCATCCCCCGCAGTCCTTCGAACCTCGTCAGCACGATGAGAATGCGCCCGTCCGGAAGTTGGCCGACCGCCAGCCTCGAGTCGCGGTGCTCCACGTCCACTCCCCGTCCGGGTGCCCGCAGGTGGTGGGGGACGACGCCGCCCCGGGATAGCAGCATCGGGTACGACTGGATCGCGGCTCTGATGCCGCCCCTCGCGCGAACGGTGGCGATGCTGTCCGCTTCCACAAGCTGTATTGAGCCGTCGTCACGAACCGTGAGCGCCATGGCCAGCGGACCGCTGCCGGGCAGTTGGATCTCGCGGCCGTCGCGGACGAGCCATCCCCAGGGGCGAGCGCCCCTGAACTGCCCGGCATTGAGCGCGACCACCGCGTTCGCTGGTGTGGCGTCGATCGTCCATGCGCCCCGAGTCCCGCCGTCCCGCGTGGCGCTCGGCAGCTCCACGCTCACCATGGAGGGGTCGATCCGTACGACGATAAGCCGGACCCTCCATGCGGCGCCGTCTCCGGCAACCGTCACCTCCGCGTGTTCGACGCCTTCCGCCGTGTTCTGCCAGTTCAACGCCGAGTCCATCGTCGGATGAACGACTCCGCCCCATCGCGTCGGCGCCGCCTCGCATGTGCAGATCCGCTCCCAATCGTCGCCTACCCGAACGGATAGCGCGGACGGCGGGAGCGCCTGTCCCGCGGCTGCCTGCGCAACGCACGCGAGCAGGCCGGTCAGCAGAAGCGCTGACCGGCCGAACGTCCGCGGGAGGGATGTCCCGATCATCAGATCGCCCGCTGCGCGAGAGGCGCGAGGGTCGAGCACCGTGACGACAGGGCCTCGACCTCGATGGCCTGGTAGACGTAGAAGTGCTTGCCTTCGGGCCCGGCGATGCGGTCGCTGTTCCCGCCCGCGGCGCAGAAGGGAACGAGGCGCTCCTTCAGCACCGAGTACTGCTGATCGGTGAAGCCTCCTGCCTGCAGCGCGGCAGCCAGCGCATCGTCGGAAGCGGTGGCCTGGCGCTCGGCGAACGCCGTCTGGCTGATGCCGCATCGTCGCTCGACCACGGCGTCGATCCCCGCCCGGTACGCCTCACTCGCCCTCATCGTGCGGTCACCGTCCGAGCCCGCGGTTTCCATCGCCCGTGTGAACTCGTCGGACAGATCCTGCAACTCGTCCATCGAATCCGGGTCGGTGTAGAGCGTGCCCTGGCAGGTCATGAACCGGTCCTCGAGGGCGAGCCACTCGTCGAAGAAGGTGATCTCCGCCCGCATTGCCTGCTCCAGTCGATCGAGTACACCCGCGTCCATCGTCAGCAGGTAGGTCGATTGACGCGCGGCCGGCACTTCGGCCGTACCCGCCGTCTCCGGCGCGCGGCTCTCGCTGCTGCCACCCGATCCGCCGCCCATGACACCATCAGCCACCGCGCCGGCTACCGTCTCGGTCACCGCTCGCCGCGCCCGGCCGAGCAGCCCCTGCGCAGTCAGGTCGGTCGCCAGTGTGATCAGCATCAGCGAACACAACATCAGGACCGTGGTGAATCCGTTGCGCGCAGTCATGTCCGTATCTCCAGAATTGATGTTCTTTGAAGGGATGTTTACAGCTTCACCAACTCGACCCTGCGGTTCTCCTGCCTTCCTTCGGGCGTGTCGTTGGAAGCGACGGGCTTCTCGGCTCCGAAGCCGCGGCTCTCGAGCCGGCCGGCGTCGATGCCGTACAGCTCGACCAGCGCCTGCTTGACGGCTTCCGCTCGCCGCTCGGACAGGGTCTGGTTCGCGGCGGCCTGGCCCACGTTGTCGGTGTGTCCCTCGATGGCGAGCCTCAGCTCCGGGTGGGACTGCAACGCGTTCGCGATCTCCTTGAGCGTGGGTGTGCTCTCCGGCCGGATACGGTCGCTGCCGGTGTCGAACAGGATCCCCTGCGTGGCGACCCGACCGTCCTCGACAAGCGAATCGTACAGGTCGTCGCCGCCGGCCATGACCCGGACGTCGGCGATCAGCGCAGGGGCCTCGTTGGATCCGGGTACGTCGAACCAGATACGGTCGGCGCGGCCGAGGTTGGCGTTCGGCACGTTCGCCACACGGTCCCCGTCGATGTAGACCTTCACGTAGCTGCCGTCAGCCATCACCCGGACTCGAACGATCCGGTTCTCGATCCCGTCAGCGTCCGCCGGCCGCGACATGGCCTTCACGGTCGCTCCGTTCACACCCCAACCCCACGCGCCGATGTGGATCTCTTCCTCGTCCTGCCAATCAGGGCCGTGGAAGCGGATCTTCAGCTCGTACTTGGAAAGCCCCGCGTAGTCGAACTCGAGGGTGAAGCGCTCCGGAAGGACTTCCGGTAGCGGCAGCGCGAAACGGCCGGTGCTCGTCGCGCGAAGCCAGCGGCGTCCCTGCCACTCGACGACCTCCATGTTGCCCTCTCGGAACTCGATCCTCCTGGGGAAGTCGCCGACCCGGTCCTCGGTGAAGTCGTGGACGAAGAGCGGTCGGTCGCCGGGGACGAAGTCGTAGTTCGCCCACGCGCCCTCGCCGGGCCTCATGGTCGCTGCAGCTTGTGTCGGGGTGGTCGCCGGTTGCGTGGTCGAAGGGCGTGCCGGCCGGCGCCTGGGCTGGCGTCTCTGGGCTGGCGGTCTCGACACCGAGTGCCTGGTCGACCTCGGTCTGCACCCTCTTCTCTATCGATTCGGTCGCCTGGTCACGGATCCGGCCCAGCAGGCCACGCTGAGCCGCGGCGGGTGTCGTATCAGCCAGCGCTACCAGCCCGCCGGCGACCATCAACGTGGTCAGGAGATCACGCTTCATCGTTCCTCGCGGTGAAAGTTCTCGCAGCCGGTGCTTCCCGGCGCCGGGCGAAACTCTACGGCGGAGCCACGGGGCCGGCATGGGCATTTTGACCCAGATGTTTCTCGGACGAGGGGGGGCGGTGGAGCGATCGGTTTCCGGGGTGGCCAACCCGACTACCGGTGGGCGGGCACCTTCCGGCGGCGGTCGCACCCAGGGCGCGACCGATCCTGCCTCGGGATGGGTCGGATTACCCTGCTTGGAGTCACTTGCGCGGACGCATACTTCTTCCCGGGACCCGCGGTCGGGTTCAGGTCCACGGTCGGCCTCGCCGACGTTGGACAATGGCCGGCTCGGAGGCAACCGCCGGTTGCCCGAGCCGCAACCGGAAGGGTGAAGACGATGAGATCGATCACGATAGATGAGCGTAGCGGGAACAAGCGGCATCGCCACCTGACCGCACCCGGGCCGCCGGGGTCGCACTGCTGACGCTCCTTCTGCTGGCGGTCGGGTGCGCAACGACCGGCGCCACGCTGGGAAGCGGTGTCGGCGACCGGCTGCTCGACTCGCCGCCCTATTACGCGGGCGACCGCTCACTACCTGACACGGACGAGATCGCCCACCTGCCGATCGTCTATCAGCGTGGGGCCGAGCAGCCCGCCTCCTTCGAGCCGAACGGGGAGCTCGGGCCGCTGGCTCCGCTGCTTGCCGAGATGAACGCGTTCCTCGATGACCTCAGGAATGCGAGCCCCCTGCAGCTGGCGATGGAGACGGGCTCCGTCGCGCCGGACGTGCGGTTCGGCTGCGAGCGGGACCTGTTCGGCGATTGCGCGGGCGAGGAGGAGGGGGAGCCGATCGGGAAGCGGTGGATGACGCTCTCGGTAGGTCGTCCATCAGCTGAGTGGACGCGATCGGTGGCTGCCGCTCTCGAGGATGCCGAGCGAAGCCACCTCCTGGTCGTCACCCTCGAGATCGGCGATTACTGGCCGCGGCAGAAGAACCTCCGTGGCGACAAGGAAGTGCGGCTGGGAACCGGCAGCACCCAGCGTCTACCGTGGCTCACGTCACTGGACCGGCCGGTGCAGGTGATCCAGCTCACCGGCGCGCTGATCGGCAGGGAGGGTGAGGCGGTCCGGATCGGGGCCGAAGGGCTGCTGGCGCGACACACTAGCATCGTCGTAAGCGGCTTCGGTGCTCAGGAACTGATCACGGACCAGGACATCGAGAAGCTCGCGACGCTTCGGCGGCACGACCTCACGGGCAAGCCACTGGCGTGGCAGGTGGCCTTGGAGAATCTGGTCCGCCAGTTGACAGGGCAGGGCCTCATTCGATAACCCGCGACGTAACCGGTATCTTCCATCCCGAGAATCGCGGACGCGCCTTGCGCGAGACGGCTGCGGCAGCCGACTTCCCGACACCGACGGGCGTCGGCTGCCTGGCTCCGTTCCGCCCCGCACAGTCGTAGCTGGCTGCGGTTCGACGAGGTCCTGCTTTCGCTCGGGCGATCTCGCGCCGCTCAACCGTCACCTCCTGCTCCACAAAGGATCTTCTGTCGCGGCTTCCGATCATCGTAGTTGGCGCAGGCGCGGCTGGCTCCATGGCAGCGATCTTCGCTGCCCGGTCCGGCCGGCGTGTGATACTCCTCGAGCGAACCTCCGACGGCGGTCGCAAGATCCTCATCAGCGGCGGCGGCCGGTGCAATGTCCTGCCTTCGCGCCTCGACCCGGAGCGCTTCGTTACCGCGTCATCGCCGAACACGATGCGGAAGATGCTGCTCTCCTGGCCGCTGGCCGAGCAGCGGGCCTTCTTCGAGGACCTCCTGGCGGCGCCGCTCGTGCTCGAGCCGGATACGGGAAAGTTGTTCCCTGCTTCCAATCGTGCGCGTGACGTCCGGGATGCGCTACTGACGGCGGTGCGAGGCGCGGGTGGCGAGATCGCCTTCGACAGCCTGGTGCGGGATGTTCGGCCATCGGGGGACGGCTGGATCGTCGCCCTCCAGAGCGGCGAACACTTGCATGCGGCAGCGGTGATCCTGGCCACCGGCGGCCTTTCGGTCCCGAAGACAGGAAGCGATGGGATCGGGCTCGGGATCGCCAGGGCGACCGGCCACGAGGTTCATGACACCTTTCCCGCCCTCACACCGCTCACGGCGGATCCGCCCGTACACGCGCACCTTGCTGGCGTCTCGCTGACCGTCACGCTGCGCGCCGGGCGACGTCGGAACGCGGAACAGTCCACTGGCGGCTTCCTCTTCACGCATCGCGGCTACAGTGGCCCCGCCGTCCTGGACCTGTCTCACGTGGCGGTCACATCAAAGGAATCCGCCCAGCGGAGAGAGTTGCTGGTGCAGTGGTGCGACCTCGATGAAGACGGGTGGGATCGGGAGTTCCAGGCCCGAACCGGTCCGCTGACGGTAGCGGCTGTGGCTCGCCGGCGACTGGTGGCCCGCCTCGCCGATACGTTGATCGAAGAGTCCGGCGTAGCGCCGAATACGCCTCTCTCCCGGTTGCGGCGAGACGATCGACGGCGGCTCGCCACTCTCCTCGCCGCCTACCCCCTGCCGTGGACCGGTGACGAGGGATATCGGAAGGCGGAGGTGACCGGCGGCGGCGTCGCACTCTCGGAGGTCAATCCGACCACGCTCGAGAGCCGACGCGCTCGCGGCCTCTTCCTCTGTGGCGAAATGCTCGATGCGTTCGGCCCAATCGGGGGCTACAACTTCCTCTGGAGCTGGGCGACGGGGCGCGCGGCCGGACTGGGGGCTGCGGCTTACACGGCGCAGGCTGGAATAGGGTAGCAGACAGCGAGAAAGCTTCCCCGCCAATCGGCCGGCATCCTGGAGCGCGGCGTTCGCGGTTGTGTTTTCCTGTCGTCTCGCCGCAGGCCGGGACCCATCAACCGCCCGTTGCACGAAGGCTCGGTCTCAACGTGCCCTATCCGGCGTTTTGTCGAACAACGGCCCGCCGTGCGAGGCTGTGTCGAAACTGTCGATCCCGGCCGTATCCGGGTAGGAAAGTGTGCCGAAACAAGTTCGCGGTACCCGTCCCGGTGACGGCTCGCGGTCGCACCACGTCCAGCGGCGGCGACTCCCCGCCTTCTCCCGTCATACCGGCGCAGGAGCGTGTGTCAGAACTGTGGATCCCAGTCCGTCACACTCGCAAGGAACCGTGAACGGTCTACTTCGCTACCGTCCCCACCAACGTCGTCCCGGCGCAGGCCGGGACCCATTATTCAGAAAGAACGCCAATGGATTCTCGGTCGCCGAGAGCTCGCGTCACGTTGTTGTGAAACGCGTTATGAGGATGTATCCGCGCATCGCCAGGCGGATGGATCCCGGCCTGCGAGACTGGTGTCAAAAACCGGTCTCTCCCCGTCCCGACACGCTGGCACGAAACCGTGAGCGGCCTACGGCGCCGTATCCCCCAATCGTCATCCC
>CAZJEH010000126.1:0-11279 GCA_964544905.1 uncultured Gemmatimonas sp. | reverse complement strand
ATACGGAGCGCCGCGCCTCCAGCCTCGCGGATGAGCTGGGGAACGTCATCAACTCGCGCGTTGGTGCCCTGCAGGCGGCGAAGGTGCAGCTACCGGAGGTCATGGATTCGGCTGCCTTCGCCGGGTTCCTTGCCGCCGTCGACAGCGTCACTCGCAGCCTGAGCGGGCTCAGCTCCGTCTCCTACATCGGCAGTGACGGTACACTCCGCCGGGGCGTGGGGGCGTTGATCGGCTCGGTCGGACTCCGGATTGAGGCCGATACCGTGGTGAGCGAGCCTTATCGGCGCGCGCTGGAGACGGTGCGAACGACCGCATCGGGAGTCGTCGAGCTCCCGATGGGGAGACGGGTGATCGTCTTCGATCCGGTCGTGCCGCCCGGCGAGGATGTCGCACGCGGTGTCGTCGTGGGTGAACTGGACCCCGGCGCGCTGGTCAGGGCCGCGATGGAACTGCGAAGGGAACGGGAGCCCACGCTGGCCGACGGCACGGAATGGTACGCCATTGCCGCGCCGCCGGGCGTGGCGATCACCCCCATCCCGCTGCCGGCCAACCGGCGGACCATCGATCGCAGCATCCGGGTCGGGGATACGGATTGGACGCTCCGATTCGCCTATCCCCCCGTCGACCAGAGTTCCTTCACCACTACCCGGCTGGTCATCTGGGTGGCCGGCCTCCTGCTCGGCTTCGCGCTCGCCGGGTTCGTGCTCGGGCTCCAGCGCTCTCTGGAACGCCAGCGAACGGAGATCCAGCGGCGCAAGCAAGCCGAGAAGGACGCCCGGGCGCTCGCCGCGCAGCTTGCCCAGCGCGCCTCCGACCTGCAGCGCGCGGAATCGGTCGCGCGGGGGCGGGAGCGCGAAGCCCGTGAGCTGGCCACGCAGCTCTCCGCGGCGCATCACGCCGCGCAGCAGCTCTCCACGTCGCTCGATCCCGAGGAGGTCGTCGAGTTCTTCCTCGGGCGGGTGGGTGAGCTCCTCGATACCGATGTCGCCTCCCTCTACACGTTCGACGAAGAGGGCGAGGTGCTGATTGGCCGGAAGCGGATACTCCTGCGGGAGGATTCCTGGGTGGCCGATCGCCTGCGCGCGGAGGACATCCGTCAGGTTCGCGCGCCCGTCGCCCTGCTTCCTGGCCTGGCGGAGGCGGTCGCCACCGGCGAGCCCTATATCTACAGTGAAGGGTCCCCAACCCAGGCGACGCTCATCGTCTCCAGCGGAATGGATATGCCGCTGGCCTCGATCACGCTGCCGATGCTGTTCCGCGGCCATGTGGTGGGAGTCGCGACCTGGGACAACTACCGGCTCGCCCAGGAGTTCGATCGGAGCGCCATCGCCTTCGCGCAGGCCATGGCCGCTACGGCCGCGGCCGCCCTGCATACCGCGGAGCTGTTCAGCTCCCTCGAGGAGGCGCAGGCGGCAGCGAAGAAGGAGGCACTGCGCTTCGCCGCACTCATCGACCAGATGGCTGACGGCGTCGTGGTCGTCGACGCCGCCGGCCGGGTCGAGCGGATCAACAAAGCCGCGGAGGAGTTGCTCGGTCCGGGCGTGGGCACGACGCGACTGGAGGACTGGCCGACGGCCTTCGAGCTGGTCTCGGTCGAGGGGCGACCCCTGAACGCCGCGGACCTCCCGCTGTCCCGCGCGCTCCGTGGCGAACGGGTTCGCAGGATGGACTTCGCGGCCCGCTCGGCCTGGGGCGACGAACGTCAATACTCGGGCTCCGCGGCCCCCATCATCACCGCATCCGGCGCGGCGGCCGGCGCTGCCCTCGTCTTCCGCGACGTCACTGATGAGCGTCAGTACGCGGAGATGCTCCGCCACACGAACCGTCAGCTGCGGGAGCAGGCGGAGGTCCTCGAGAGCGTCAACCGCGAGCTGCGCGAGGCCACCAAGGCGAAGGACCAGTTCCTGGCGATGATGAGCCACGAGCTGCGCACGCCTATCAACGCGGTGATCGGGTATGCGGACCTGCTCGACCTCGAAGTGAAGGGCTCCCTCAACGCGGATCAAAAATGGATGCTGATTCGGATCCGTGAGACGTCGCAGCACCTGCTCGGACTGATCAACCAGGTTCTGGACCTGGCAAAGATCGGCAGCGGGCAGTTGGAGGTCGTTCTGTCCGAGGTCGAGTTGTCGAACGTCGTCGACCGCTGCATCCCCCAGGTCGCGCCGCTCGCCACCGCGAAGAAGCTTCGCCTCGACGTCGACGGGACCGCGAGCGACTCGACTTGGACCGTCATGGCCGACGAGACCCGGGTAACGCAGATCGTACTGAACCTGCTGTCGAACGCGGTGAAGTTCACCGAGAGCGGGACCGTCTCGGTGGGGCTCCGGCGTCGTGAGGGGACGATCGAACTGTGGGTCAGGGATACCGGACCGGGGATCAGTCACGAGAAGTGCCACCTGATTTTCGAGGACTTCTATCAGGTGGACAACAACCTCACGCGGTCCGTCGGAGGCACAGGGCTCGGGCTCCCGATCGCCCGGCGTCTCGCCCGGCTGATGGGGGGCGACGTGGTAGTGCGCAGCGAAGTCGGTCGCGGCTCGGAATTCGTCCTGCGACTGAACCTGGCGAACGGTTCGGAGCGCGCCGTCAGCGATTCGGGAAGTGCGGAGTCCAGCCGGTTGGAGGTGGGGCAGCGGATGAACGGGTGATCGGCGCGAGGTGAGAGCGTTGCCCCCCCGGGGGTCAGTCGCCGGTGAGGGGGATACCCGTTGTCCGTTCCCGCAGAGTCTGGAGCCGGGGCACCTCGAGCCCGTACTTCCGGCTCAGGTAGAAGTCGGCCAGTTTCGCGGCGATGGGCGCAGCCGCTCCCGACCCCGACTCCCCCCTCTCGAGCACCACCGCGAACGCGATCTCGGGCGCGCCGTCCGGCGGGCCGGCAAAGCCGCTGAACCAGGCGTGGGGCCTCTGCCGATCCTCGGAGTTCTCGGAGGTGCCCGTCTTGCCGAACATCTTCCAACGCTCGAGGGAGGACATGTAGGCCGTTCCGCCAGGCTCGAGTACCCGCGCGAGCCCTTTCCTCACCGCCTCGAGCGTTTCCTCACGCACGTTCAGGTTCGTCTCCGGTTCGGCGGAGATGGGCGTAGCCCGGTTGAGATGGGGCGCCGGTGCTGTCCCGTCCGCCGCGAGCGCGGCGTAGAACTGCGCCATCCGCACTGGGGTCTGCGCGTTCGGCCCCTGACCGATGGCCAGACTCATCACCTCGCTCGGTGTAGGGTTCCAGCCGAACCGGGTACGATAGGCCTCCACGTCGGCTGGGAATGTCCCGGAACTCTCGCCAGGAACGTCTATCCCGGTGCGGCGGGAGAAACCGAGGCGCGTTCCCTCGCGAGCAAGGACGTTCAGGCCCAGGCGCACCCCGAGCTGGTAAAAATAGACGTTGCAGGAGTTCGCGATGGCTCCGGCGAGATCGAGCACCCCATGGCCTTCCGCCTTCCAGCATCGGGAGTAGCGGCCGGCGTAGCTCCACCCGCCCGTGCAGGCGATCGGCATCGTCGATGACGGCTCGATCACCCCCCTTTCCAACCCGACGATCGCCGTCGCGAGCTTCCAGGTCGAGCCGGGCGGATAGATACCGGCGACTGCCCTGTTCAGCAGCGGTCGCCGCGGGTCACGGTTGAGCTCGGCCCACAGGCTTCCGCTTACCCCTCCGGTGAGGCGGTTCGGATCGTAGGTGGGATGGGAGTAGAGCGCGAGTACGTCTCCCGTGCGGGGCTCGATGGCCACGACCGCACCGTTGTACTCCCGGGGAAAGATCGAGTGAATGAAACGCTGCAGCTCAAGGTCGATGGTGAGATGGATCTCGTCTCCGGGAACCGGCGGCTGTGCCGCCCGGGGCGCGATCTCTCCGACGATCCGGCCCCGGGCGTCGACCTCGATGTACCGCTCTCCGGGACGTCCGCCGAGCGTTCGCTCGTACTGTCGCTCGATGCCTGATCGGCCGATCAGCTGCCCCATCCGGTATCCCGGCCAGTTGATCGAGTCTTCCAACTCGGATTGGCTGATCTCCGAGACATAGCCGATCAGGTGCGCGACCGCCTCCCCACCCGGATAGTGGCGCTGCGGAAACGCGTCGAGGGTATGCTCGGGAAGGTCCAGTCGGTGCTCCTCGATCCACGAGACCTGTTCGAACGTCAGCGACCGGGAGACGAGCAGCGGATCGTTGGGACGCTGCGCCCGCCGTTCCATGAGAGACTCGATCTGGTCGTCCGTCAGCTCCAGGCCTTCCTTCAGCTGGAGTAGGGCGGCGCGGGTCGAGTCGGCGGAGGCAAGATGGAGGTAGAGCGCGTGGCTGGTGACGGTTTCGGCGATGACCTCCCCGTTCCGGTCGAAGATCGCGCCACGAGGCGCCGGAACGGAAACAGCCCGCATCCGGTTGTCCTCGGCACGCAGCACGAAATCGTGATTCTTGACGACCTGCGTGCGGAAGAACGCGGAGCCCAGGAAGACCAGCACGAACACGAGCAGGAGCGTGGCGACGCCCGCGCGTCGTTGCCGAAGCCTGTACTCGAACGGACTACGAGGACCCAATGTGGAGACCTTCGCCGCTTTCTGATTCGCGTTCAGACGGAGGGACGGCAAAAGGTAGACGTGCCGTGCCCGCACCGCCAGTATCAGTTCGTCGACCGTCTTGCGCGCACCCGATTACCATCTATACTTGTGCGCGTACTTCCCATCGGTGTACGCCTTCGCCGCCTCGACGCCATCTCGATCGAGGAGCGCCCGCCGCCACGGCGGGCACGTTTATTGACGGTTCTGCGCAGGGTCCATCGTTGTGCTCGCCACGCGGCGCTCCGCATGTCCGCGCCGCGTTCCGAATCAAGAAGCAGCCCCCGTTTGACTGATCCATGACTGCACCGGCTCGTCGCCGTGGCGCCGAATCCACTCGTGCGCCCGCTACCGCCGTCCATGGAGTGCTCGAAGTGCTCCAGAGTGGCAGCGGTTTCCTCCGCTCACCCGCGAACGGCTTCATGTCCTCGCCGGATGACGTATTCGTCCCTCAGAGCCTCATCCGGCGCTACCGTCTGAGGACGGGAGACATCGTCGACGGTGAGGCGGGAACCCCCCCTGGACGCGGGAAGAGCGCCCCACTTCAGACGGTGCATCTGGTCAGCGGTGCACCGCCGGAAGCCGCCGCACACCGCCCTGATTTCAGCTCGCTGCCGGCGGCCCATCCATCGGAGAAGCTGGTCCTCGAAGGACCCCCGCTGCCGGGCCGATCCGCGAACGACTACACCAACCGGATTATCGACCTCATCGTACCCCTCGGTAAGGGGCAACGGACGCTGATCGTCGCCCCTGCTCGCGCGGGAAAGACGATGCTGCTCCAGTCGATCATCCACGGCGTGGCCACCAACTATCCCGACGCTCTCCTCCTCATCCTCCTCGTCGACGAGAGGCCCGAGGAGGTCACCGAGATGCAGATGCTCGGATATGGCGAGGTGATCGCATCCTCCTTCGACTTCCCGGCCGAGCGGCACGTCGCGATCGCGGAGATGACGCTCGAGATGGCCCGGCGGAAAGTCGAGAGCGGCGGCGACGTCGTTCTCGTGCTGGACTCCCTTACGCGACTCGCCCGCGCCTACAACACGCACGAGCGCGGAACCGGTCGCACCCTTTCCGGCGGCATCGACAGCGGTGCCCTTGAGAAACCCAAGCGATTCTTTGGATCCGCGCGCAGCGTGCCCGAAAAGGCAGGGGGCGGGAGCCTGACCATCATCGCGACGGCGCTCACCGAAACCGGCAGCCGCGGGGACGAGGTCATCTTCGAGGAGTTCAAAGGGACGGGCAACGCCGAGATCGTTCTCGACCGCGAGATCGCCGAGCGCCGCATCTTCCCGGCGATCAACATCGAGCGGAGCGCTACGCGGCGTGAGGAGTTGCTCTTCAGCCCCGAGGACATGGAGAAGGTGTACAAGCTCCGCCGCGCGCTCCATTCGCTTCCACCGACGGAATCGGCGCAACTGCTGCTCAAGCAGATGTCGTCGACGAAGACGAACGCGGAGCTGCTGGAGAAGATTCGGTAGGCGGCGGCCGGGGTGGTCTCGGGGCGACGGGGAGTGCCGGACTGACGGGTGCCGTGTCGGAGCGGCCGTGGCCGTGCGTCGCCCCTTCGGGCTCCACAGGGCTGCGGCTGACTAACCACGACGTTAGCGCCTGTCAGCTCCTCGTCGTCAGGCGGGCTACTGCAGCTGAACTCCGCTGATCACTTCCCCCGCAGCGCCAGGAACTCGGGGATGCGGGTGAGCAGCTGCTCGGTGTCGATGGGCTTGGGGAGGAAGCCGGCGCAACCGGCCTCGATGCAGGCGGCCTGGTCGGTGTCGAGCGCCCGGCCCGTGAGGGCGACGACCGCTGCGCCGCTGGTACGCGAGTCCGCCTTCATTCGCCGGGTCACCTCGAGCCCTCCCATGTCGGGCAGCCCCAGGTCCATCAGCACGAGATCCGGCGAGTGCGAGCCTGCGACGGAAAGCGCTTCCTCGCCCGTCCCCGCTTCAAGGACACGATATCCGTGCTCTTCGAGGAGAACACGAAAGGCCTCCCGGATGGTCTGATTGTCCTCGACCAGGAGTATCACGGGTCCGGAAGGGTTGCTCACCTGCTGGGACCTCTCGAAACCTCGATCGACGGGATGGTGAAGTAGAAGCGGCTCCCTCGGCCGAGATCGCTCTCGACCCCGATCTCGCCTCCGTGCATGACGATGAAGTTCCGTGCAATCGCCAGGCCCAGCCCGGTACCGTGGTGTTTGCGGGCGCGGGAACTGTCGACCTGGGCGAACTCCCGGAAGATCATTTCGTGATGGGCGGGATCGATTCCGATTCCGTTGTCCACCACCGACACCTCGATCCACCGCGGATCCCGCTCGGACCTGCACGCGGTCACCCGGATGAGTCCGCGCTCCGCCGGCGTGAACTCGATCGCGTTTCCCACCAGGTTGGACAGGACGTGCAGTACCTTGTCCCGGTCCGCGTGCGCCTCAGGGACGTCAGCCGCGACCTCGCTTTCGAATCGGATGCCCTTCTTCCGGATGAGGGACGCGCTCATCTCGTGGACGGCCTCGATCACCCCGCCGACCGAGAAATTGCTGCGCTGCAGCTCCATCGCACGCGCACCCGTCCGCGCATACGTGAGGATCTCCTCGATCATCCCGAGCAACTGGCGGCTGGAGCCGATCATCGACTGAACCGCCTCCCGCTGCCTGTCGTTCAGCTGCCCGAGGAGGCCGTCGCGGAGTACTTCGGCGTAGGTGACGATGGCGGTGAGCGGCGTCCGCAGTTCGTGGGACACGTTCGCGAGGAACTGCGATTTCGCCACGTCGAGGTTGCGAAGTTCGCGTAGTGCAAGCTCCAGTTCCTCGATCTCGCTCGCCGCCCCGTTGTCCTCCGGCTCCGCCGGCTGTGCCGGCCGCACCCGGATCTCGCCGTTGCCGGCGATGGACTCGTTCTCGATCTGGAAACCCTCGCGGGAGAGCAAGTCGCGCAGCCGCGCGACCTCCTTGTGGTCATCGGGAAGGAGGAGGTGCAATCGGATCATGCGCGTGCGGGGAAAAGGTCCGAGCGCAACAATTTAGACCACCTCGTCAGTGGCGGCAAGGACGCCTCCGCCCCCCACTTCCTCCTCCAGTAGCTGTCGCCGCAGCAGGTTCGCGTAGGCTCCGCGCTTCTCCAGAAGGCTCCGGTGATCCCCTCTCTCGACGATCTCGCCATCCTCCAGGACGATGATGTGGTCGGCATCCGCCACGGCCGACGCCCGGTGGCTCACGATTACGCTCGTCCGATCCTTCATTACCGTCTTCAGGCCGGCGAGAATCTCCGCTTCGGTGTGGGTGTCGACCGCCGACAGGGCGTCATCCAGGACGAGGACGCGCGGGTCGCGCGCGATGGCCCGGGCGAGCGTCGCGCGCTGTTTCTGCCCTCCCGAAAGGTTGACGCCCCGCTCGCCGAGCATGGTGTCGTAACCGGAGGGGAGACGCGCAATCGTCGATTCCAGCTGGGCAATGCCGGCGGCGGCCTGGATTCGATCGCGAACCGTCTGCGGGTCGAGTTCGTCGTCGAGCCCGAACGCGAGGTTGTCCCCGATGGTCTCGGAAAAGAGGAAAGAATCCTGGGGCACCAGACCGATGGCTCCCCGCAGGGTCTCGAGCGGCAGGTCCCGCAGGGATACACCGTCGAGCAGCACGTCGCCTTCCGTGGGATCGTACAGTCGGGTGAGGAGCGCGACGATCGTCGACTTGCCCGCCCCCGTCGGCCCGACGATGGCCAGCATCGCCCCAGCCGGTACCCGGAAGGACACGTTCCGAAGGACGTCGCGCCTGGTTCCCGGGTAGCGGAAGGTGACGTCGCGGAACTCGATCTCTCCCCGGATCGACGTGGGCTCGATCGGGTCGGCGGGGTCCCGGATGGCGGGCTGCGCGCGCAGGATCTCGTTGATCCGGCCCATCGACGCAGCCCCTCTCTGGAACAGGTTGACCACCCATCCGAGGGCGATGAACGGCCAGCTCAGCATCCCCAGGTAGAGCATGAACGCCACGAAGTCGCCGATGGAGATGCTGCCGGCCGCGACCTGGCGTCCGCCGACGAGCAGGACACCGGCGATCGCCAGACCGCTGAGGATCCCGAGCAGTGGGTGGAACACGCCCGATACCCGCGCGAGCGACATCGAGCGGTCCAGGTAATTTTCCGCCAGCTTGCGAAACTGCTCGATCTGGCGCTCCTCGTGGGTGTACGCCTTGACGATGCGAACGCCCGCGAGGTTCTCCTGCACGAGCGACGATATCGTGCCGAACCTCTCCTGTATCGCCTCGAAGCGTCGATGGATGAGGTTCCCGAAGCCGACCGTCGTCGGGGGCAGCGCCAGCATCGGGATCATGGCCACGAGTGTCAGCGAGGGGCTGATCCAGACCATCAGCGAGATGGCGAAGATGGCGAAGACGACCGTGTTGAGGAGGTACATGTACGCCGGCCCGGCGACCATGCGCACCGCCGCGATGTCGTTCGTCGCCCGGCTCATGATCTCGCCGGTGTTGGTCGTCCCGTAAAAGGACGCATCGAGCCGGAGGAGGTGGCGGAAGAGGTCGTTGCGGAGGTCGTACTCTACGTACCTGCTGACGCCGTTGAGGAGTTCGCGCATCCCGTAGCGAGCCGCGCCGCCGAGGACTGCGGACCCGACGATGAGCAGAGCGTAACGCAGCAGCGTCTCCGCACCGGCGCCCGGCGCATCCAGCGCGTCGATCGCTTCGCGGATCAGGAAGGGTGGGGCGAGGCTGAACGCGTTCGCCACCGCCACCAGGAGCAGACCGGCCCCGATGCGGACGGCGTACTTGCGCAGGTACGGTACAAGAGTAAGTAATTCCTTCACTTCCGCGCTGGCACTCGGGTTGCCCTTCAGGGTAGAGGCCGGATTGGATCGGCGGGAGTAAAGGTACGGGGCCGATTTCCGGAAGTACAAGCCAATCAGCGCATTCGCGAGGAACGCATGCACATGAGACGACGAGCCGCAGGGGTAGCGCTGGCGGTCGCGGTGTCCTCGATGGTGGTCGGTTGCGACCGCGGAGCGGACACTCTGGACCGTTCGGCTCTCGAGCGGGAGTCGCTCGAGCGCGAGCTGGAGCTGGCCCTGCAACCTGATACGACGCAGCAGGTCGAGCTGACCGACGTGCCGGAGGCGACGCCCGAGGATCCGACGCCGCCACCGGTTTCGACACCAGCCCAGAGTCCGCGGCCGACACCCAGGCCGACGCAGCCGACGCAGCCGACGCCTCCCCGCCAGACCCAGCCGACGGCTCCGCCGCCCGCGCCTGCGCCGACGCCGGCACAGCCGCGCGTGGTCAGCTACCCGGTCGCCGCGGGTACCACCTTCACGGTTCGGCTGGACGAGTCGCTGAGCACGCGCAGCCACCCGACCGGCTCGACCTTCACGGCGACCCTGTCGGAGCCGATCCTGGCGGCCAACGGAACGCTGCTGATCCCGGCCGGGGCCACTGTCCAGGGTCGGGTGGTGGACTCGCGTGAGTCCGGCAGGGCGGGCGAGGAAGCCCAGTTGGCGATCGAGTTCACGTCGATCTCGCACGGCGGGCGTACCTACGCGATTGCGGGTACGGCACTGGATACGCCGGTCAGGCTGGTGAACCGCGACAGCCGCGCCGAGCAGGCGGCGAAGGTCGGCGGCGGAGCCGCGGTGGGCGCGATCCTCGGGCGGGTACTCGGCGGAAACACGAAGTCGACCGTGGCCGGAGCGGCGATCGGAGCGGCGGCCGGAACCGCGGTGGCCATGGGTACGGCGGAGGTCGACGCGGTCGTCGATGCGGGATCGCCGGTGACCATCCGGCTCTCCCAGAGCGTAACGATCGAGCGCGAAGACTGACGGGATGGTCGATCAATGCGAACGGGGCTCGTCTCGGCGGCGAGCCCCGTTTGTCTTGTCCACGTTCCGGGTCGCGTTCAGCGATAGCGCGAAACTCTTCCTTATCCTGCCAGGCGGTATCCGGATCGGATTACCCGTCACGCGTTTTCCGGCCACATTGCTGCCCGGGGAGCACGCAGCGCGAGCACCCCAGCCGCGGGCGCGACCACCATCACCCGAGATCGCATGTCCCAGAACATCGAAACGGTCAACCGCTACCTGGACGGCTTCCGCGCGAATGATCACGAGCAGATCCTCTCATGTCTGACGGAGGATGTTAGCTGGACGGTCTTCGGCGCCTTTCAATTGACGGGCAAGGAAGCCTACGACAAGGCGATCGACGGAGCCCCGCAGTTCATCGATCCGCCAGAGCTGGAGGTCGTCCGGATGGTGGAGCAGGGTGACACGGTGATGGCGGAACTGAGGGGCAGGGTCCGGCGGGCCGCGGGTGGCGAGGTCCGCCTGTCGATGGCCGAGGTCTTCGTGATGCGCGACGGCCTCATCGCCGAGCGACGGGCGTGGGTGATCCCGCTATCCGAGAACGACTATCGATAGCCAGGCAGCGGGTTCCTATCGCGATGCCGGGGGCTGTGTCAAACGTTGCCGTCATGCTGGCACGAGCCGCGAGATGCCCCGCCAGAGCTATATTCTCCAAGGACGGTCTACTTCGCTACCGTCCCACCAACGTCGTCCCGGCGCAGGCCGGGACCCATTATTCAGAAAAACCGCAGATGGATTCTCGGTCGCGAAAGCTCGCATTACGTTGTTGTGAAATGCGTTATAAGTATGCATCCGCGCACAGACAGGCGGATGGATCCCGGCCTGCGAGGCCGTGTTAAAACTGCCGATGGTCCTTCGCACGGGCCTGGTGTGCGTCGGGC
>CAZJEH010000125.1:0-11336 GCA_964544905.1 uncultured Gemmatimonas sp. | reverse complement strand
GGTTCAGGTTGCGGACGGCGACCAGGCCGCCGAACCGCTTGGTGCAATCGCGTACGTCAAGGACGGGCATCAGTCAGAAGGCGCTCGGGAGGCTACCGGGAAGCTTGCGCCGATAGTCGGCGCTTTCCGCAGCGCGAGCGTGCGAGTGGTCGAAGGCGATGCCGTACAACGTCCCCTGGCTGCGGGCACGCCCTTGATCGCCCTCGAACCTATGAGACCGGCTGCGCGCTTCATCGTCCACCTCACCGGGCGATAGCCGCCCGGGCCCGTCCTCGGAAACCTTTCCACCCTCCGAGCAGCCCCTGCGGCCGGTAGATCATGATCAGAACGAGGATGATGGAGAAGTTCACCAGCCGGAAAGCACCGAACTCGCGGAAAGCTTCGAGCAGGACAGTCACCAGGATCGCGCCGACCACCGCACCCGCGATGCTCCCCAACCCTCCCACGACGATCATGATGATCACGTAGAACGAGGTGATGAACAGGAACGAGTTGGGGTGGAGGAACATGGTGAAGTGGGCGAAGAGCCCGCCCGCGACCCCGGCGAACATGGAGCTTACGACGAAGGACAGGACCTTGTACCGCGTCGTGTCGACACCCATGGCCTCCGCGGCCGTTTCGTCGTCGCGGATGGAGACGAACGCGCGCCCGTAGCTCGAGTTGACCAGGTTGTGGACCACGGCCACGGTCACCATCACCCCCAGGTAGACCCAGAAGAAGTTCGCCAGCTGGGGGATGCCGACGAATCCACGCGACCCCCCGACCACGTCCACGTTCAGAATGACGACACGGATGATCTCGCCGAACCCCAGCGTGACGATCGCCAGGTAGTCGCCCCGCAGGCGCAGCGAAGGGATGCCGACGACCAGGCCCGCCACCCCCGCCGCGATCGCCCCGGCCGCCAGCCCGATCAGCAGAAGGACGGCATTCTGTACCGTCGGCGGAAGGAATCCCGCTGCCTCACGGAAGGGTGCCTGGATGGTCGTCACCAACAGCGCGCACGTGTATGCCCCCACCGCGTAGAAGCCGGCGTGGCCGATCGAGAACTGGCCCGTGACCCCGTTGATGAGATTGAGGCTTACCGCGAGGATGATGTTGATGCCGGCGAGGACGACGATCTGGTAGTTGTATGGGCCGATCAGGTCGCGGAGCGTGAACTGCAGCAGTCCGAGCAATGCCAGCCCGCCTACCCATAGCAGCGCGGCCCGCTTCATACCTTCTCCACGATCCCTTTCCCCATGATGCCGGCGGGTTTGACCAGCAGAATGAGGACGAGGATGATGAAAGCGATGGCGTCACGGTACGTGGACTGGCCGTAGCCCACCGCCATCACCTCCGCGACGCCGATGACGAGGGCGCCTACCATCGCGCCGGGGATGCTGCCGATCCCGCCCAGCACCGCCGCCACGAACGCCTTCAACCCCGGCATGATTCCCATCAGCGGGTCGATGCGCGGGTAGAGCGTCGAGACCAGGATCCCGCCCGCGGCGGCGAGCGCCGATCCGAGCGCGAAGGTGAAGGCGATGATCCGATTCGTGTTGATGCCCATCAGCTTGGCCGCGTCGCGGTTGAACGACACCGCGCGCATCGCCTGCCCCGTTTTCGTATAGGTCACCACCACCGTGAGCAGGACCATCAGCAGCAACGCGACCGCCAGCACCACGACCCTCTGGCTCTCGACCCGAAGCCCGCCGACCTGCCACAAGGTCGTGGGGATCAGCTCAGGGAAGAATTTCGGATCGGCGCCGAAGACCAACTGGCCGCTGTTCTCGAGGAAGAGCGAGACCCCGATCGCCGTGATCAGGAGCGACAGGTGGGAGGGTGTGCTGACCGGCTTTACGCCGAGCCGGTCAATGGCCAGCCCGATCCCGATCCCCGCGAGCGCGCCGACCACCAGCCCCGGCACGGACCCCGTCGCCATCCGGCCAATGCTGGCCCCCAGGATCCCCAACCAGAACGACAGTGTGAATCGCGCGGTGCCGCGGCCCGGCCGATAGGCGAAGCGCTCGATGAGGATCCCCAGCGCCGCACAGATCGCCATCGCCCCGATCATCACCAGAACCGAGGCGAGCACGGAGGTCCCCAGGGTCTCCTGAATCCAGTCGCTGTTCCCCAGGTAGAACCCTGCGAACGCCCCGACCATGTATACGTCGCCGTGGGCGAAGTTGATCAGTCGCAGGATGCCATAGACCATCGTGTATCCCAGGGCGATCAGCGCATAGGCGCTACCCTGGGATATGCCGTTGATCAGCTGCTGGAGGAAGGTTTCCACGAACAGCCGTCAGGGTTCGATGGTTTCCATGTAGCGGAGCTGTCCGTCGACGACCTGGAGGACGACGGCTGGCTTCACCGCGTTACGGTTCTCGTCGATGGTGATCGAGCCGGTGACGCCGGGGAAGTCCCTCGTCTCCGCGAGGGCCTGACGGAGGGCGGCAGGTTCGGTGGTCCCGGCTCGTTCCATCGCATCGAACAGGATCCTGGCGGCGTCGTAGCCGAGAGCGGCCATCGCGTCGGGCGACTCGCCGTACTGCTCGCGGTAGGCGGTCACGAACGCCTGGATGGCGGGGCTGGGATCATCGGCCGAGTAGTGAGTCGAGAAGTACGAGTTGTTGAGCGCGGTGCCGCCGATCTCCGTCAGGCGTGGTGAATCCCACCCGTCCCCGCCGAGGAGCGGCACGGTGATGCCGAGCTGGCGGGCCTGCCGGGCGATCAAGCCCACTTCCGTATAGTAGCCCGGGATGAAGATGGCTTCCGGGCGGGTGGCGGCCAGGGCGGTGAGCTGGGCACTGAAGTCCGTGTCGCCCTCACTATAGCTCTGATCCCCGACGATCGTGCCGCCGAGCCTGGTGAAGTTCTCCGTGAACACCGCCGCGAGCCCCACGGAGTAGTCGTTGCGGATGTCGCGCAGGACGGCCACCCGCCGAACGCCGAGCGTATTCGCGGCGAACCTCGCCATCACCAGGCCCTGGAACGGATCGATGAAACAGACCCGGAAGATGTAGTCGCCGACTTCGGTGACGCGCGGGTTGGTGGAGGAAGGGGTGACCATCGGGATGCCGTACTGCTGTGCGACCGGCGCGGCCGCGAGCGTTCTGGAAGAGGCGACCTCGCCCAGGACGGCAACTACGCGGTCGCTGGTGATCAGCTTGGTGACAACCGTCTGCGCTTCCTCCGGGCGCCCCTGGTCATCCTCGACGATCACCCGCACCTGTCGCCCGAGAACGCCGCCCGTTGCATTCACCTCCGCGATCGCCATGTCGATACCATTTCTGGTAGAGATGCCGAATGTCGCGGTGGTGCCGGTCAGTGAACCATACTCACCGATGACGATCTCGTCTCCGCCGCCCTGGTCGCCCGCACAGGCACCGAGCACCAACGCACACAACAGCGATATCCCGGCGATGCACGGGCTCCGCCTCATGGTGTCCTCTTGGGTTGTGGGGATTCGAAGAAGCGCGCTGCCAACTATATCTGCCGGCCGACGGCACGGCAATTCCAGCGCGGTTCCTCCGCTGCGGGACCGAACGTGGCGCGAACCCGACCGGTTCCGGCCACTTTCGGGAACAACGGGTGTAGGAGACTGAAACCGGACATACCGCTCTCGTGTTCCCGCATGACCCCTAGATCGAGACACAGGCCCAGCTGGCACGCCGCCGTGGCGGTGGTCGGAGCAGGGATACTCATCCTCCTGTTCGTTTACCACCTCGTCGGTACGCTGGCGCTGTTCGTCGTGGCCGCCCTGTTCGCGATCTATCTCTCGGCGCTGACCGACTTCTTCCAGCAGCGGCTGGGTCTCGAGCGGGCCATCGGCTTGCCGATGGCTCTGCTGGTCACGGGGGTAGCGGTGACGGCCGTCGGGTGGCTGATCGTTCCGCCCGTCGCGCAGCAGGTTCGAGGGCTGATCGCGCTGGTTCCAGACACCGTCAGCGGCTGGACCGCGTTCCTGCTGGAACTGGGCGACCGCTATCCGCTGGTCCGCGGTGCGCTTCCCGACGCGGTCGCCATCGAACGCCAGATCACGGTTCTGCAGGCGAACCTCGCCGGGTACTTCGGGCAGCTCATCCCCTACGTCTTCAGCGGCGTCGGCCTCGCGATCCACTTCGTCAGCGTGATCGTGATGGCCATCTACCTGACGCTGAACCCGGGTGTCTACCTAAACGGATTCGTGCGACTGATCCCCGTGCGGAGACGGCCGCTCGCCCGCAGCATTCTCGCGGAGCTCGGCACGACGCTGCGGGCCTGGATCGGGGCGCAGATCATCGCCATGGTCATCCTCGCGGCGCTCACCTGGATAGGGTTGCTCGTCCTGGGGGTGCCGTTCGCGCTGGCGTTCGCGGTGTTTACCGGCATCGCCGTCATCGTGCCGTTCTTCGGCTCCCTCGTCTCGACGGTCCTGCCTGCCGTCTTCGTGCTCGGCCTCGGCGATCCGCTGACCTCGTTTCTCGTCCTGCTCCTCGGGATCATCGTGCACCTGATCGAAGCGAACCTGGTGCATCCGCTGATCATGGAGCGGCGCATTCATCTGCCGCCCGTGCTGTCGATCCTGTCCGTCCTCATCATGGCGGATCTGTTCGGGCCGTTCGGGCTGCTGCTGGCGGTTCCGGTCCTGGCGGTGCTGATGGTGGTCGTTCGGCGGGTGTACGTGGAGGAGATCCTGGAGAAGAAGCGGCGGCGCCGGGCTCGGGCACCTGAAGCGGCGACTGCTGTGGAGGCGGAAGAGGAGCAGGTCCTGCCCGCCGCGGCCCCCCTCAGGGTCGGAGGCGGCCTGACGTCCGCGAGCGGCGCGAAGACGTGAGCTGAGGGCCATCTCGCGCCGCAGGTGGCTTCGCGATCGAGCGAGGCGTCCCCTCCAATCGGTTGGAGACCTGCAGTTCGCCGGAGTGACAACGGAGATCCTGTCTTACCGGCCGTTATCGAGTGATAACGTCGCTCTGTCTCAAGTCGCTCGCACGAAAGCGGTGCACTCGCTGTGCGGATCGCCCGTTCGACTCGTCGACTTCCTTGCCAGTCGGACCGCCGACCTAGGGACCTGCGCGGTAAACGTCGCCGGCCTCGGCGATCTTCCGATCCTCGTAAGGAGCCGCCAGCCGGCGGTAAAGCTCCAGCTTGGCGCATTCGAGCGCGCCGATGGCCTCGTTGATGTGGGCATACCGCAGCCCGCCGGCGCGCGCGAGGTAGTCGTCGACGATCCGGGTGATGGCGTAGTTCAGCTCGCCCGCATTGGCGGGCGCGCTGCCACTGGCCAGCCGTTCGCGAGCTTCACGATCGATGTAGGGCATGGAAGAAATCGGTCGGATCCGTCAGCGATGCGAATACAAAAGGGTACTCCAGCGGCGGCTGATTGATCAGTTCGGGAGCCAGGCCCGGGGATGTAGCAGCCCGCCGTCGTGCGACAACCGCTCGGACCGATGGACGGCTTTCAATCAGGCCGTAGCCTGCAGCTACGGGCCGGGTCAGCGGACCGGGATCGCAGGTTCGGTAAGCGCGACGGCCATGGCGTCCGGACGGACGTGCCCCATCTGCATCAGCAGCGACAGGAAATCCCAGCTGTTCCATCCTTCGACGAACATCCCGTCTTCGACGCGAACCGTCGCGCTCCCGTAGATCCGGAAGGGGCCCCTGCCGTCGGCCGAATAGAGCTCGGCGCGCGCGAGGCAAGTCACGAACTCGCCGGACTCGAGCACCCGCTCGAGATTGACCCGGATGGTCGGGAAGGCGGCGCGGAAGGACCGATAGAAGGCACGGAACTGCTCACGTCCGACCAGATCGGCCTCCGCAAGACCGCGTACGACCATCCCGGGAGCGAGACACTCGTCGATGGTGGATTCATTGCCGAGTTCCCAGAGGTTGTGGAACCAGTGGCGGACGAGGTCGGATCCTGTCATGGGGCGCTCCATGGGGAGGGGTAGCGGGGTATTGGCCCCGAACGAACGGCCGGTCGCTGATCGCGCGTGGCGGAGAGGCGCGTCGAGGCATGGTGGTGATCGCTCAGCGATGAGAGACCGTCGTGCAATATGCAGGTCACCGGCCGGATGAGAAAGGCGCACGCCCCGATCGGGAAGCCCTTGGCTTCTCGAAAGCGCGCGGGTGACCTGACCGTTGCGGGCGCCCTGATCGTTGCGGGCGCCCGATCGGCGCATCTACATTCGCCCTCATGGCGAACAGGGTCGCGATCGTAACGGGTGCGGGCAGCGGCATCGGCCGGGCGGTTGCGCGCGGGATGGCGGAAGCCGGGTACCGCGTCGCGATCGCGGGCAGGCGTCAACACGAGCTCGAGGAAACCGCCGCCATGTGCCCGCCGGGAACCTGCCTGCCAGTCCGGACGGACGTTACGGATCCGGCGGCCGTGGAGAACCTCTTCCTGCGGACGCGTGACGAGTTCGGCCGTCTCGACGTGCTGTTCAACAACGCGGGGATCAGCGCCCCGGCCGTGCCGCTCGAGGATCTCACCGTCGACCAGTGGCGGGCCGTCATCGACGTCAACCTGACCGGCGCCTTCCTCTGCACGCAGTGGGCGATCCGCCTCATGAAGGAGCAGACCCCCCGGGGCGGCCGGATCATCAACAACGGCTCGCTTGCGGCCCACGTGCCGCGGCCGCTCTCCGCGCCGTACGCGGCGAGCAAGCACGCCATCACCGGGCTGACCCGCAGCACCTCCCTCGACTGTCGCGCATACGACATCGCCTGCGGTCAGATCGACATCGGCAACGCTGCGACGTCGATGACATCGGACTTCCAGGTCGGAGCGCTGCAGGCCCATGGAGGGGTGGCCGCCGAGCCGACGATGGGACTCGAGAACGTAGTAAAGGCGGTGCTCTTCATGGCCGACCTCCCGCTCGAGGCGAACGTGCAGTTCCTCACCGTGATGGCCACGAAGATGCCGTTCATCGGGAGGGGGTGACCGGGGAGCAGGTTCGTCTGGGAAAGATTCTCCACTGTAACCTCATCCGGTGGTCCATGATGGAAGCAGGCGAAGACGAGCGGGCCGTGCTTCCCCAGCCCGGCGGTCCTCCCGGGCCCGACGTCCGCAAGAGCGTGACCGCGCTCCTGGTCGGCCTCTCCGGCGGCGATCGGGCGGCCGCCGATCAACTCTTCCCCCTGCTGTACGAGGAACTGCGCGGTATCGCGCATCGTCAGCTTCGGTCCGAGCGGGCCGGCCACACGCTGTGTACGACCGCGCTCGTGCACGAGGCATATCTCCGACTTGTAGACCAGAGTCGGGCGCAGTGGGTGAACCGGGCCCAGTTCCTCTCGGTGGCCGCCCGGGCGATGCGGCGGATCCTGATCGACTATGCGCGCCGCTTCCGGGCCGGCAAGCGTGGCGGCGGATTGGACCGGGTCGACCTCGACAACGTCGACATCCCGGTCAAGGAGCGGGCTGATTCCTTGCTCGCGCTCGACGATGCCCTACAGCGGCTGGAAGCGCTCAACCCACGTTTGATGCAGGTCGTCGAGTGCCGTTTCTTCGGGGGGATGACGGAGGAGGAGGTGGCGGCAGCGCTCGACCTCACCGACCGCACGGTGCGAAGGGACTGGGTCAAGGCGAAGGCCTGGCTCCGGGATGCGCTGGCGCCGGTGGAGCCACCCACCGCCAACTGATCCCGCGGCAGTCATCGGCGATCCGTTTCCCTACGGCCTCTCGGGAACCGCCCCACGCGACCGCAACCCAGCCCGACGGATTCCCATGGACGCCGACCGTTGGCGAGAGATCGAGGAAGTACTCGATGCCGCGCTGGACCTCCCGCCGGCCGAACGCTCCGCGTTCCTCGATGAGCGGTGTGCGGAGGATGTCGAGCTTCGCGCGGAAGTGGAGCGCCTTCTCGCCAACAGCGAGTTGCCGACGCCGTTGCCGGCATCGCCGCTCGACCTGGCAGGCGAGTTGCTTGCGCGAATCGATCCGCAGGCCGTCGCCGAAGCGCCCGTGCGCGTGGGCCCGTACCGCATCGTGCGGGAGCTGGGTCAGGGCGGGATGGGCACCGTCTACCTCGCCGAGCGTGACGACGACCAGTTCCGCCAGCGCGTCGCGATCAAGCTCCTGCGCCGTGGGCTCGGCTCCGAGGAGCTGACCCGCCGCTTCCGTCACGAGCGACAGATCCTCGCCACGCTCGACCATCCGCATATCGCCCGTCTCCTCGACGGCGGCGTCGTCGATGGCGCGCCGTACATCGTGATGGAGTACGTCGAGGGGGTACCGCTGACCGCCTACTGCGAGGCGCGGGGGCTCGACACCGCCCAGCGGCTCCAGCTTTTCGGGGACGTCTGCGAGGCCGTCCAGTACGCGCATCAGAACCTGATCGTCCATCGCGACCTCAAGCCGTCCAACATCCTGGTGACGGGGGACGGACGGGTGAAGCTGCTCGACTTCGGCATCGCCAAGCTCCTGGACGACACGATGGCGCCCGAGGTTCCGCTGACGCGGACCGGGATGCACGTGATGACGCCGGAGTACGCCGCGCCGGAGCAGGTCCGTGGCGGCACTGTGACAACGGCGACCGACGTCTACGCGCTGGGCATGATCCTCTACGAGCTTCTGGTCGGGCAGCGGCCGTACATGCTCGCGGGGCGATCGCTCAGCGAGATCGAGCGACTGGTATGCGGGGTCGACCCGCCGCGCCCGTCGACGGCAGTCACGCGCGACAGCGGCGACGGGGCGAAGGCGAGCGGCTCATCCGCAGGGGAGGCCGACGGGGGACGCGCACGGTCGGCAGGCGGAGCGAATCGCTGCGGCGCCGCCTCCGCGGCGACCTCGATACGATCGTCATGAAGGCGCTGCACAAGGACCCGGCGCGCAGGTACCCGTCCGCGGCGGCCTTCCTGGAGGACCTGCGTCGACATCGTGGCGGCCACCCGGTCCTCGCGCGTCCCGACAGTGCCGCCTATCGGACCGGCAAGTTCGTCTCGCGGCACCGGATAGGTGTCGCGACCGGTGCGCTGCTCGTGCTTGCGGCGATCGGCGTGTTCGTGCGCGAGGGCCAGTTGCGGCGCCGAGCGGAGGCGAACGCGGCAAGGGCCGCGGCCGTCAGTGATTACCTCGTGGGCGTCTTCGAGGTCTCCGATCCGCTGGGCACAGGCGCCGAGCACGGGGAGGACGTCACCGCCCGAACGCTGCTGGACCGGGGAGCCGCCAGCATCGAAGCGGACCTGGCCGATCAGCCCGAGACGCAGGCGGAGATGCTCGGCGTGCTCGGCCGTGTCTACATGAACCTCGGGCTGATGGCGGAGGCGGAGGGGCTTCTCGAGCGGTCTCTCGAGCGGCGGAGGGAACTCTACGGCCGCATCAGTCCGGAGATATCGGACGCCCTCGAGGCGCTCGGAGACCTGTACATCGAGCAGGGCAGGCTCGGCGAGGCGCAGGAGACCATCGAACAGGCCTTGGCGATGCGGCGGCGACTCTTCGGCAGCGAGCACGCCTCGACCGCCCGCAGCCTCGACCGCCTCGCCACCGTGCACCAGGAGAAGAGCGAGTATTCCGAGGCGGAGCCGCTGTTCCGCGAGGCGCTGGCGATCCGCGAGCGACTCCTCGGGCCCGAGCATTCCTCGGTGGCGGAAGGCCTGAACAACCTGGCCCTCATCCGCTACTGGATGGCGGACTACGCGCAGGCGGAGTCACTCTATCGGCGAGCGGTCGACATCAACCGGAAGGTGCTGGGGCCCGAGCACGGAACGACGTCGCTCACAGAGCACAACCTCGCCCAGTCTCTCCACCTCCAGAGACGGTACGAGGAGGCGGAACAGATCTACCGAGCCTCGCTCGAGACGAAGCGGAAGGTCTTCGGAAACGAGCATCCGAACACGACGATCCATCTGAGCAACCTCGGCGCCCTGCTCCGCGACATGAACCGGCTGGAGGAGGCCGAGGGGCTGATCCGCGAGGCGATCATGCTGGATCAGCGGATCTTCGGGTACGAGCATCCGTACATCGTCGCCGGAACCAACCAGCTGGCGGCCGTCCTCCGCGACCTCGGGAGGTTCGACGAGGCCGAGGCGGCGTTCGAGGAGACGCTCGCGTTGGGAGAGCGTCTCCTCGGCGAGGACCATGTGCGGATCGTGCAGGCGGAGGAGGGGTTGGCGATCCTGAAGCTGAGGCGCGGGGACCCCCTCAGCGCGGAAGCCTCGCTGCGGCGCGCTCGGTCCATCGCCGGTCGCCTGTTCGCCGAGGACCACCCGCGTGTCGTGGCGGTCGACGTTGCTCTCGCCCGGGCGCTGACCGAACAGGGCAGGGCGGCCGAGGCGGTGGATAACGTGCGGGCACTGCTGGACAAGTACCCGCTCGATTATCCGTCGCTGCGGGACCAGGTGGTCGGGGCGCGGCTTGTCTATGGCCAGGCGCTGACGGCCGCCGGTCGTCACGACGAGGCGATCCCGGTTCTGGAGGAGGCGATCGACCTCGCGGCGGCGACGTTCGGGGAGTCGAATGTGCGGACGCTTGAAGGTCGGCTCAGCCTCGGCGAGGCGCTGGCCGGGTCGGGACGGACCGCAGACGCGATGGAGGAGCTCTCGACGGCTCTCGCCGGCCTCAGCGCGTCGCCGGTCCAGGTGCCGCGGAGCGTCGAGCGGGCACGAGCGGCGTTGGCGGCGCTGGGTGGCGGGTGACGGGTTGCGGATAGGGTATAGCCCGGAGTGACGAGGGCAGCAGCGCTATTGAAGGTTAGCTGACCCGACCCCTGCCCGCGCCCGAAAGCTGCAGTGGCTGGTTATCGATGTCGCAGCGGGTAGCGGCTCGCGCCTACCTCACGCGACCCACACACGACCCACCGGGAACAGCCCCCTTGTCGACACAGCTGACGCCTCTGACGGTCCGGGCCCGCGAGCTCGCACGGCTCCTCGACGCCGCTTTCCGCGTCCCCGGGACGCGCTTCCGCTTCGGCCTCGACCCGCTGCTCGGTCTGGTGCCGGGGCTCGGGGATGTGGTCGGTGGCGCGTTCGGCTTTTACCTCCTCGTTCTCGCGTTCCGAGCGGGCGCGCCGCCCTCGGTCATCGGCCGGATGTTCCTCAACATCGGCGCGGACCTGCTGTTGGGCGCCGTTCCACTACTCGGTGATCTGCTCGACGCCGGCTACAAGGCGAACCTGCGCAACCTCGCCCTCCTGGAGCGCTACATCGATCGGCCGGAGGATACCAAGAAGCGCAGCTTCTTGCTCCTGGTGCTGCTCTCCCTTGTGCTGCTGGTCCTCGTCGTTGGCGCGATCTGGGGAGTGCTGAGTCTGGTCGAGGCTATACTGAACGCGCTCGTGTGAGGCGGGCGGACCAGGAACGGGGAGGAACCTGGCAGCGGCGAGGCGCTAGTGTAGTGTCGCTGAAATACTGTTAATAAGGGCCGCCGGATGCTATATTGG
>CAZJEH010000124.1:9148-11381 GCA_964544905.1 uncultured Gemmatimonas sp. | reverse complement strand
AGGTTCTCGAGGCGATGGCCTCGGGCATACCCGTGGTCGGCAACGAGATTGCGTTACAGGGAATCCCCGCCGTTCCCGAGCAGGACTACCTCCACGCCGACGATGCGGCGAGCTTCGCGGAGCAGCTGATTCGTGTTCTTTCGGATCGGGAACTCAGGGAACGAATCGGAGCCAACGGACGACGGCTCCGGCAGACTTCGCTCGATCCCGACCAGGGTCATCTCCGGAACCGCGAATTCCTCGAACTGATCGCAGGTGTGAGGTGAGAGTGGCGTTCACTTCGGAGTAGGCGCCGGCACGACGCTCAGCGGCGGTTCTACACGAGAAAGCCGGTTGTGTCCTCGCGTCCCCGGCTGTGCGGTCTCCTTGGATAACCGTGGAGCGTAGTCGCTGGCGGAACTCGCGACGAACGATCGGGCAATCACGTCGCGCCGGTATGTGATCGTCACCCGCCCGACGGGGTGCGCTCTGCAGCTCCCCGGTCTTCGAAGACAGATTCCGTACCTGCGCAATTCGCTAGCGCAGAAAAAAACGAGTGGAGGAGCCGTGTGGCCCCTCCACTCATCAGCCGGTCCAGCCGGCTCAGCTTCGAGCGGCTGCACTCCTTCGACAGTGCGCGTTCACGGCCGGATACCGTTCACGTAGGCCTCGATGTTCGTGAAGCCGTCGCCATTCGCGTCACTCTCGGGTTTCGCGCATGTCTGGCAGTTGAAGTACAGCGACTCCCACTCGTCGGGAAGTCCATCGCTATCCGAATCGCTGCACGGGCTCCCGGTCGCGATCGAAGGATAGCCGCCGTAGTCGCTGTGGTGATCCGTCTGCTCGTCGGCCGACGGTCCTGACCGGTTGGTCACGTGACCGATGATGTCGCGATCCAGTCGATCCTGGACGTTGACCCATCCGCCCTGGCAATCAAGGCGAGCGTTGGCTCCGACGTCTTCCAGGACCGCAGTGTAAGTCTGCTGCGCACTGCGCCGGTTGATCGGGAACGTCGCACCTCCGAAGGGCGAGCTCCGGAAGTAGCTCGAAGGCGCCGATCCGATGCCGGAGTCCGTCATCCGGGCAAAGAGCTGCTTATTATCGGCGTTCGGGTCCATCTGACGCGGTTCCGCGATGTTGCCGGAAATGTAGATGGACGGATCGAGGCCAACGCCGTCGCCTCGACTCTCGTGGTACCAGATCCGGTTCGGGTCGGACCACGGACCTGCCTTGAGGTAGTTGTTGATGTAGTCCACCTCGGCGGTGTACACCGTCTCGCCTACGCGATTGCGCCAGTTGTAGACTACGTTGTTCACGAACTCCACCGGGCCATGCTCCGAGACTCGCGGATTTCGATGCGCGTTGTGAGCGAACAGGTTGTTGTGGAGCGAGATGTTCCGGCTCGGCGGCCGGTCCTCGAAGGGCGTTCCACCGATCATCGTGCCGGTGCTGTGCGGACGAAGCGTCGCGGCAACGATGGACCGCTGGATCGTGACCTTCTCGATCGGCGCGTTCCTCTGCGTGGAGGAGTTGAGCTTCGTCTGGAAGCCGATCCCTTCGTCGTTGCCCCACTGAACGGACAGGTGGTCCAACACGATGTTGGATCCGCCATCGATGGAGATGGCGTCACTCGCGCCCGCCTCGCCCCGACCAGGGCGAACCCGCAGGTAGCGGACGACCACATCGCTCGCTGAACCGTTGCGCGGGAAGTGGAGGAGCACATTGCCAGCTCCCTCCGGGGACCGCAGCTGTATTCCGCCGCCCGGCGCGGTCTGCCCCGCGACGTAGACGCAGGACCGAGAGAGACTGAGGACGCTCGAAAGCGTGATGGTCCCGCCCGTCCGGAACACGATGATCGACAGCCGCTTAGGGTCGGCCCGGCCCAGCGCGTCGCGAAGGCTTCCGCTGCCCGAATCGTTCAGGTTGGTGACGAAGAGCACTTCCGGATTGGACCGGTCACAGCTCTGGAAGGCGGTCGCGCCCCACCCCTCCGCGCCAGGGAAAGCCGGAAGGTTGCCGGGCTGATAGCTCGGAGCCTCTGGCGCATCGGGCCCGGACGGCCCCTCCGGATCGCTGGGCTCTTCCGGATCCGTCGGCTCCTCGGGGTCTTCCGGCGCCGCCGGAGCGTCGCCGGCTACGACGATGGTCGCCGAGCCGCGAATCTCCGAGTTCGACGCCCTGGCGGAGATGTCCGCGGTGCCCGGGCCAACCGCCGTGACCTTTCCGGCCGACGTGACCTTGGCGACGGTCGTAT
>CAZJEH010000124.1:0-9048 GCA_964544905.1 uncultured Gemmatimonas sp. | reverse complement strand
CCCGGGCCAACCGCCGTGACCTTTCCGGCCGACGTGACCTTGGCGACGGTCGTATCCGCGGAAACCCAGGTGAACGTCGTGCCCGCCACGGCGATACCCGCGGAGTCGACCGCGGATGCCTGAAGCCGCAGTGTGTCACCGACTTCGAGTTCGGCGTTGCGAGGGGAAACAGTGGTAGCAGCAACTACCTGCCGCACGGTGATGGACGCTGTATCCGCCACACCGCCCGTCGTGGCCACGATCAAAGCGACTCCAGCCACACGGGAGACCACTCTGCCTGAGGCATCCACGGATGCGACCTCCGGGTTCTTGCTCGACCAAGTGATCGTGGGATCGCTGATGGTGGTCCCGTCGGCGGCGACGACCGTGGCCTCCAGCTGAAGCGAGGAGCCGATCGCGCCGATGCGAGACTGGTCAGGTGTAACGCTTACCCGGGTGGGGGTGGAAGAGGTCCCATTGGAGGATCCCTTCGTGTTGCCGCCCTTACCCCTGCCGGGCTTGACCTTCGCCCGGGCGCTCGCCGTCGCACGGCCCGCCGACACCGAAATGACGGCGGTACCGCTGTCGACCGCTGCGACCAGGCCGTTCGCGTCAACCGTGGCGATGCTCGTGTTCGAGCTCTGCCACACGAGGCCGTATTCCGACTCCATGGAACGTCCCAGGACGGTTCCATTCGTGCCCAGGACCGTCGTCTCCAGGCGGAATGTGTCCCCAGCCGCGAGCTGGAGCTCCTCCGCGCTCAGGATGAGTTCGGAGGCGTTCGCGATAGCCTGTTTCTCGTCGTCCGAAATGCGGTTCGGCTGCAGCGTTCCATTTTCGCACGCCGTCGCGAGGGAGATGAACACCGCGGGGATCAGGGGGCGGTACCACCGACAACCACCGGAACCACGAAACGGCACAAAATTCCCCTTCGTCAGGGGAAGGAAGGGCATATCCATTCTGCACTAAGCTCTTTCGGCGGCCCGACTCGCATAGCGGACCAGAGTCCGCCTTAGCGTCGTAGCTTTGCGTCCCCGCGTTTCCACGGGTTTGCCGTTATCGATGAGGTTCGCCCGTGAGGGCCAACACAACACAACTCGCGGTGATTGACCGTCTGCGTAGTCACCGCTCTACGCACCATGACCGGTTGATCCCGGTCGAACTGCGAACACCGAATGCGGACACACTCCTTCGCCACCGAATACCGGGTAGCTAGGCGGCTGGCCCTCGAAGCCGGCCAAGCGATCCTGAAGTCCAGTCAGGATGGCCGGGGTAAACCGATCGCGTCAGCGGCTCCGGTGGCTTGCCGAGCCGCCAGCACGATGATCCTTCAGGGCATTCGCCGAGATTTTCCCGCCGACGCGAGCCTGACCAGCACAACGGTCGATCGTCCTGAACGAGTCGCGAACGAACGGGTGTGGATCATCGATCCGCTCGATGAGGCGGTGGGAGCTGTTGCTGAGGGTCGCGAGTTCGCGTTGGCGATTGGTCTCGCCGTCGCGTCCACGCCTGTGGTCGGGATCGTCTACCTTCCCCGCCGGCGGGTACTGTATGGCGCCGCGTGGGGGGCTGGTGCCTGGGTCGAACAGCAGGGCACCACCCGTCCGCTCAACGCTCGAGCGGCTAGCGAAACTCGGCCTCGTCCGCTCGTCCCCAACCGGGGTGACCTACCGATCCTTTCCTCGATCCTGGAGGACCTCCAGCTCGACGAGCCGGTAACCTGCGAATCCACCGGTCTCGCCTGTTCCATGCTCCTGGACGGAGTTGCAGACCTCTACATCGATCCGTCTCCTTCCCTGCGGGACTGGCACTGCTGCGCACCGGACATCATCCTCCGCGAAGCCGGCGCAACCGTGACCGACTGCTACGGCGAACCCCTCAGCTACAACAGGCGAATTCCCGTTCAACGCCAGGGATTCATCTGCTGCGGACCCGGCATGCTCGAGTCCGTCCTGCCGAGCGTGACACCTCGATTCGCCGCCGCTCATGCTCCCAAGGTCAGTCGGTTGGATGTACGCACCCAGCCCACGCTTCACCTGATCGGCGTACCTTTCCCTCCAATATCGACCATCGGCCGGGATACTTGAGCGGGGGGAATGGTTATCCCTATACCGCGGATCGCGCAAGCATGAAAATTCGCGATATTATTGTCAGCAACATTTGCAACGGTAGATGGCAAAAGAACTTGTAATAGTCTATCGGCGAGAAAAAATTTGTTTTGTTGTCCGGTAGGGAACCGTTACGAGTGGACGGGGCGTGCCGGGTCCTGAGGTCAATCGAATGCCGTAGTTAGGGTGCCTGACATATCCGGTGAGAAGGGGTCGGGGAGCGGTCTCGAAGCGTCGTCGCGGACCTCGACAGGTCCGGTTCGGCGGGGGAGAGGGCGGTCTTCAGGGCCTGGCAAGCCGCTAATCGGTTGATGCGCAGGTGCGGGATACGTCGATCCTGACGGGGAGGCTCCACCGGCCACTCGCGTATCGGTCAGATCTCCAGTGGCTCGATCGACCGATTCTCCGTCCCGATGTAGGGCGCCGCCTGGATGTTGAAGAGGTGGGCATACCGGCCGTTGAGAGCCATGAGTTCCTCATGGTTGCCACTCTCAACGATCCGTCCGCGGTCGAGAACGTAGATGCGATCAGCCATGCGCACGGTCGAGAATCGGTGGCTGATGACGACCGCGATTCGGTCGCGGATCAACTCACGGATGGAGTTGAACACTTCCGCTTCCGCCTCCGCGTCGAGGGAGCTGGTCGGCTCGTCGACGATGAGGATGTCGGTGTCGGAGAAGAAGGCGCGGGCCAGTGCGACTTTCTGCCACTCTCCGATGCTCAGTTCCTCCCCCTCCGGGAAGATGCGCCCGAGCACCGTATCGTACCGGTGCGGGAGCCGCTCGATGGCGTCATGAACACCCGCGGTCCTGGCGGCACGGATGATCTCCTCACGGTCTTGGATGCGGGCGGTGTTGCCCAGGCCGATGTTGTCCTTCGCGGGCAGCGCATAGCGAGCGTAGTCCTGGAACACCACCCCGATCCGCCGACGGTACTCCGCGGGATCGAACTCGTGTAGCGGGATGCCGTCGAGGGTGATCGCCCCCTCGTCAGGATCGTAGAGGCGACAGAGGAGCTTCACGAGGCTGGTCTTCCCCGAGCCGTTGGAGCCGACGAGTGCGATCATCTCTCCCGGGCGAACGCGGAGTGAGACGTTCTGGAGGACGGGACGGGCGCCCTGGGGATAGGTGAACGATACCGAACGGAACTCCACACCCTCGCGTATCCGCTCGGGGACCGGCTGCGGTGTCGCCGGCGCTACCACACGATCCTCGATGTCCAGGAACTCCGAGAGGTTCGAGAGGAACAGGTTGTCTTCGTAGAGCGCCCCCAGGCCCGAGAAGAGCCCCTGGAGGGTCGACTGGCCTCGCTGAACGGCGCCGAAGTACATGACGAGGTCGCCGACCGTCAGCGTGCCGTTCACGGTCTGCCATGCGATGAAGGCGTACGAGGCGAAAACGACGGCCGATCCGACAATCTGTATGATCGCGTTCTCGACTCCCAGACGCCGGGAGAGGCTGAGACGATCCTCCCGGACGAGCTTCCGGAGCTGGCGAAAACGGTTTCGCAGCTCGTCGCCGAGGTTGTAGAGCCGGATTTCCTTTGCGTGCTCGGAATCCGTGAGGATCCAGGAAAGGTAGTTGGCAGTGCGAACGGTAGGCGCTCGGCGCTTCTGCCACGCGTGCATTCGCTCGGCGTGGCGGGTCCGGACGAAGAGGGCCGGGAACACCGCGATGAGGATAACGGCCGCGAGTACCACGTGGACCGTTGCGAGCAGGACTACGATGCCGATCGCGGTCAGAAGGCTCTGGCAGACGCTCGAGAGGTTCCCCAGGAGGCGTGTCGGTCGGTGGGGCGCCTCCTGCTGAGCCCGGTGTAAGGTGTCGTAGTAGCGGGGATCCTCGTAGTAGCCGAAGTCGACTGCCGACGACTTTCTGTGGAGGATGTCGGTGACATGGTCCGTCACCAGTTCTCCCTGCACATCCGCGACGTACGTGGCGACGCTGCGAAGGACCGCGGTGACGAGCGCGACCACACCCGCCAGAACGATGAGTTTGAGAACGCTGTCGAAGTCGGCGGTGCCCGCCAACGCCGCCGCGGAGACCGCGTCCACGATCAGTTTGGCAAGGTAAAGTCCGACGAGCGGGAGAGCGGCGAGGATGCCGAGGAGCGCCAGGTTGGCGATCATCCAGCCGGCCGCTGCGTTCCAGACGAAGCGGAGGGCGGTGCCGATCTGGAGCAGTGCCGCTAACTTCTGCCACAGGGTGGTACGGCCTTCTTTCTTCAAGCTGCGATTCCGTCGATTGCGGCCGGCGTGTCGTTGTTGCTTACAACGAGTACCGGCGATATGCCGCGGCGAACAGGCCCGCGGACGGTGTGTACTGGCCGTCGCCGCGAAACGACAACGTCACAGAGCTGGTTCCGATGCGGATCTTGACGATTCCCGCGCTTGTTCTTCGCTTCGCTCGCATACGCCGCAGGCGTCGAGCTGCCGTCGCGCGTGCCGTCGTTCTCCTTCTGGTCGCGCGCGCCTCATTGCTTGCGCTGCCGTTCGCGACCGTCGCCCGGGCCGTCGATCGAACTCGAGCGTCCCGGCGACCCCAGCGCCGCGCGTCGCTGAAGGACGCGCTCTGGGCGACGAAAGTGGTCGGGGATCGCCTGTTCCCATCCAACCCGTGTCTACCCCAGGCGCTGGTTGCTCAGTACGAGCTGTTGCGCCGTGGTCTCCCGGCGGAGCTGCGCATAAGCGTCCGAAAGGACCGGCAGGGACGTTTCGGTGCGCATGCCTGGGTAGAGAGTGCCGGCCATATCCTGATGGGCGGCGAAGTGCTTTCCGATGGGTTCGTTCCCCTCCCCTCCCTGCCCGGCTCTGCCCCTCCTGACTGAAAATCTTCAGCTCACCGCCTGTCCTTCCACAGGCGACCGGACGGCGTTCACCAGGCACTCGATGGTGGCGTTCAGGTCCTCGACTCGCAGCCGACGGGTCAGGTTCCACGTTCGCGTCGCGAAAGCCGTCTTTACAACCTGATCGAGGCACCGCTGCATGTCTCCGTCCTTCGGCAGCTTGAAGGCGAGATACCACAGGTCCGCGACGACGCTGGAAGGGTTGGTCCGCTCGACGACCGGGTCAGTATCCCCTTCGAGAAGGATCGCGATGCCTGCCAGCGGAAGCGGAGCCGAACTTCCGGGCGAGCTGAGCGCGAGGTGAAGCCGATCGGCGTCTCGCCCGAGGGCTGTGGCACCGCGAAACTCGAGGGCGTCCGCCATATCGCTCCGCGGACGGAGCATCGCCGGCCCGGGGATGACCATCGGGGCGGGTCCCGGCCGGATGCACACCAGGTCTTCGGCAAGCACCCGATAGCCGGCCGATGCGAAGGCGGCAGCAAGCGTGGTCTTTCCGTACCGGCGCGGCGCGGCAAGGACGAGAGCCTGACCGTCGATCTCCACGCAGGACGCGTGCAGGGCCAGGTCACCACGGCCGAGGAAGCAGAGCATCACCGGCAATCCCCAGATGCGCTCCTCCCTGCGAACGGGGTTTCCGTCCGGTGGGACCAGTAGTCGCCTGGCGGAAGGCTCGATGCCGAACCAGCCGGCGTCCTCATTCCAGAGGTAGTAGTTGTCGCCGGCCCCGTACAACCTGACGCGCGCGGGGAAGTGCGGCGGATCCCAGCTGCGAAGCAACACCTTCTCCGATGGAACGTCGGGGACCGCCGGGATCAGCTCCAACACTTCCTCGTCGCCCATCTCCCGAACGTAGCGAAGATCGAGAGGCGAGCGGATACGGTAGCCATAGCAAGAGCCGCGCAGGGGGAAGTCGGACGATGGCACGGCTCAGGACCACTGGTCGAGGAAAACGTGGATCCGCGCTAGGTCACGCGCCCATTGGATTTCTCTCGCCGGCATTTTCTCCTCCGCAAGGCGCCGTGCGAGCAGGTCATAATCTACTCCCTCGAACCTGTGCGGGGAGCCGACAAGAATCGACCTCAGTTTCGGGAAATCCGCCGTTGCCATGTGGAATTCGTTGAAGACCGTCTTATCTCGTCGGTCGATGAGCGCGTCCGGCAGGATTCCGCGCATGGACTCGCGCAGCAGCGGCTTCGTCCGCTCAGTGGGGAACTTGACCTCCGCCGGGAGGCTCAGCACGAACTGCCACAGATCAACATCGGCGAACGGGCGGCGGGTATCCACGCCGCAAACGGCGGCGCAGATCTCGTCCGCTTCGAAGCCGATCCCGGGGCCCTGTAGAGCGGCCGTCTGCAGCCAGACCCACCGTTTCCGGACGGGCAGTGGATTGCGTTGCGTGTTCTCGACAGCTTGCCGGCGAAAGATCTGCTCGTCCAGCCAGGGAGGGATCGCGCGCGACCACTTCTGGCGTCGCTTCGCCTTCGCAATCAGGATCGAGGTCGGAGCGAGCGCGCGCGCTACCTGGCGGCCGATATTGAATATCGAGTGACCTCTGGCGCGCGACCATCCAAGCACCCGCGCGGCCGCGCGGAATCGTCCATGGACCAGGAGGTGGTCCAGGAGGTGGCCCCGAGATTCAAAGACGAACTCCGCCACCTCGCCATTGAGAACCGTCCGCGCCCCGATCGCCCGTGCCTCGGTATACGCTTCCGCCGTTTCCGGGATCGAGACAATGTCTACCGGTCCGTCGAGTAGGCGAACCCATCGCTCGACATCGTCCATGCTTCCCGCCCGGGCGACGAACGAGTGGAGAGGCATACCGACGTGATCGGCTGCCATTCGCGTCCACTCGTACTCGTCCACGGACGGATAATCCGGGTAACGGGACGTGAGGGCCTGAACGGGTCTGCTGAGTCCGGTCGCCCGAGCGGCGAAAGCAGCAATGGAGGGAGAGTCGAGCCCACCGCTCAGGAGCAGGGCGTCGCATCCGGTCAGCTGACGACGGACGGCACGCTCCAGCGCTTCGACCGTCCCCTCCATGGCTTCCCGGGGGCTCAGCCTGGCCGTTTCGACGTAATCCTCCGGCGTCCAGTACGAGCGGGCACTGAAGCCCACCCGATCCGCCGCCCGAATGACGTGCCCCTTGGGGATCCGGCCGATATCTCGATACGCCGTGGTGTCGATGATTCCGCCGAAGAGCACCCCCGAGAGGTGATCGAGGTTCGGCTCGCGTCGAATCCCCGATCCGGCAAGCACCTGCTTTACCTCGTTACCGGCGAACAGGCCCACGGCACTGTCATGATAGAAGAGAGGTCTTGCGCCGAACTGGTCGCGGCAGCAGAGGAGCTCGCGGCCATCCGTGACTGCCAAGGTGAAGCTGCCCCGCAACTGCTCGGCGAACCTTTCGCCCCAGTGCTCGAACCCGGCGAGTATGGTGGCGGCCGGAGTCGAGTCGACAGGTGAGGGCGCGCCGTCGGCCGCCAGACGCGCCCGTAACTCTCCTTCGTTGTCCAGAGCGCCGTAGAAAGCTGCCACCCTCCCGTTCGAACGGGCGATCGTAGCGGTGACCCAGCTGGGATCATTGGTCACGCCCAGCGCGACCTGTCCGAGGACGACGATCCTCGGCTCCTCACCCCGGTGGGGAACCGCATCGAGCATTCGTTGGACCTCTGTCCCGTTAGGAGGCTCCCGCCGGGAAAGATGGATCGCCAGGCCCCCCATCAGGAAATCAGCTGCCGCTGGCGTAGCTCAGCGAGGAAATCGGCTACGACCTCCTCGACGTTCGCCGGCACATCCTCGACCATGGCACGGATCTCGGCACCGATCTCCGCCGCAGTCCGTTTCCCATCAATCAGTTCCCAGATCAGGGCGCCGATCGGATTGAGTTCGTGATACTGAGCTGTCTCGAGGTGGAGGAGCACCGCCTCGCCCTCGGACAGGTGCGAATGCACGACCTTCGGGCTCCGGACTGCTGGCTTTGTGGACATGAAACCGCTGTCGAATACGTCGTGGACGATGAGGGCCTGCAAGACAACGTGGGGTCGCTCCCAGCCCGCAGGCGCTCCCCGATAGAGAAGATTCTCGGCAGGTGTAATGACCAAACTGAAACCGGTTCCCGCTACGCAGCAAAAGGGCGGCCCTCTCACTCAGGCCGCCCTCAGGCTTCACTGTGCCCGCGACTACTTCCTCAGGTGTGAGAGCACTCGCCGAACTTGTCCTGGACCATGTCCTGGGGATTCTTCGGCGGAGCCGAGTAGATCGAACCGGTCCCGCTTTCACAACGATAAAACGTGTTCTCCACAATCGAGCCGTGGTCGCGAATGACTGGCAGTTCGAATTTCATGGTAGTCGGCTCTCCTTGCGGCGACTGTGTTTGGGAACGTCGTCCCCCTCATATGGGGACAGCATTGCGTGGCAAACAATATGGCAGGTCCTGTACCGTCCGTCCAGAGTCTTAAGGGCGAGGTGCAAGGGCTCCCTGCGAGTTGACGTAAGTTGTTGTTGATACGTCAGATTGCGTCGATCAGCGAGTTCGCTCCTGAGCCGCTATCCGAGTTGCCCACGACGCAACGTTCGTTGTTGCCACGCATCGGATGTCGGATTGGTGCGACAGCGATCGTCAGGAATCGCCCTGCTTCCGGCTCGACCCGAGCAAGAACGCGCGTGCCCGAGCGGGTCTCATCAGGTACGTCACGGCGAGGCGGATCAACCGCAGCGGTACCAACAGAGCGGTGCTGGACTGCGGAGCTGCGACCAGGTCGCGCTCGCTCGGCATCAGCGCGCGTGTAGCCGTATAGATCGCACGGTCCCATGCCCGTTCGCGGATCCCGAGATCGAAGCGGAGGCGGTCGGAGAACTCGAACGGCTCGGGCTCGTGAGCGAGCAGCCGTTGCTTTATCGGCGCGGCGAGTTCCGCGACCGTAGGGTCGGCTTCCAGCCGCTCCGTCATGGCGGGGGGCAGTGGGGCTTCCAGCAGGTCCCTGGCCAGCTGAAGCCCGAGCAGGAGCATCCGATAGGAGCCCGTCCGCCGGGCGAGCGACACGACCGATTCCCACTCCTCCGGCGTATGCGCTCGTGCGATCGCGTCGAAGTCGCTGACCCACTTGAGCGCTGGCCA
>CAZJEH010000123.1:0-11658 GCA_964544905.1 uncultured Gemmatimonas sp. | reverse complement strand
TCACCAAGGGGTTTTGACACAGTCTCCTGCGCCGGGATGACGATGGTGGTTTCGGGTTGCACCCGACGCACACCGGGCCCGTGCGACGAAGGACCATCGGGCAGTATTCACAGGGTCCTTGCCGGATGACGAAGTCGAATTGACGATGTCGGTTTTTTGGCAGGGATAGCGGCTTCGCGTCACTGCTCTGAGCCAAGTTGACGGGTCGGCGATCGGTGCTTGGACAAATAGACGAAGTCCGGAACCCCATCGAGCCGACCTCCGCCTCATCCGCCTGGGCTCACCCGGACCCCATCATCCACCTCGTTTCCCGGGTGGATGATGACGACCTCCCCCTCCGCGAGACCATCGAGGATCTGCGTCGACAACCCCGCCTGCTGGCCGATCCGCACGGGCCGTCGTTCCGCTCGCCCGCCGTCCACCACGAACACGGCCCATCCATCGCCGTAGCGGAAGAGGGCGCTGGTCGGGACCTGAAGGACGTCCGCGCCTTCCCAGACGATGAAGCGGGCGAGCACGCGGAAGCCGGGTCCGAGCTCGGCCGGAGGATCGGGCAGATCGACGCGGACGAGAACGCGCCGCTCTTCGACGCCAAGCGCGGAAACCACGCTGAATCCCTGCGGGTCGATGCGGTTGACGACCCCGCGCAACTCGGTCTCGCCGCCCCACTGGTCGATGACGACCGGGGTCCCCGGGCGGATGCGCACTGCATCCTGCGAAAGAACGTCGACGACGACCTGAAGACGATCCGTATCTCCCAACTCGAGGATCGGCTCGCCGGGGTTGACGTGTCCGGAGCTCTCGCGATGAACGACGAGTACGCGACCCGCGACCGGAGCGCGCAGCACGTCCTGGACGGGCAGCGCCTCACCCTCGGTCGTTCGCAACGCAGCCCGCGCCGCGGCAAGCTCCGCCTCGGCGGCATCCCGGGCCGCGACCGCCCGCTCTGCTTCCACCGAGGCGCGCTCAGCCGCCTGACGGGTAGCAGACCCCCGCTCCAGCAAAGCGTTCGTGCGCTCCGCATCGGTGACGGCCTGCTCGGCGATGGCCCGCGCCTGCGCAAGACTGGCCTCCGCGGCTCGCACCCGCGCCGCCGCCTCGGCTCGCGTACGCGGGTCCAGGATCGCGGCCCGAGGCGGTTCGAGGTAAGCGAGCGGCTGTCCGGCCTCCACCGCATCCCCCGGGTCCAGCTCGACGCGGCGTAGGAACGCGGGAACGGGAGAGGAGACTACGTACACATCCTCCAGTCTCGTCTCGCCCTCCTCCTCGAACGTGACCTGCAACGGCCCGCGTTCCACCGTTCTGGTCTCCACCGGGATCGCGTCGGGAAGGAAGCCGAAGACGATCGCCGCTATGACGACCGCCGCGAGCCCCGCGATGATGATTCGCTTCCGACTCTGTGGGGTCATCGTCATTCCCGTGTCTTCAACACTCCGATCAGGTCGAGCCGGTTGATCTGGCGTCGCACGATCGCGGCGGAGATCACCCCCGCCACGAGTACGACGACCGCGGCCATCGCGAGCGTTCGCCGCCCGAGCACGAGCGGGAACTGATACATGTCCGTCTGCAGCGATTCGGTCAGCCAGGCGCTGGCCACCGCGCCGATCCCGAGCCCGAGCGGAATGGCCGCGAGCACCAGGACGGTCAACTCCCCGAGCAGGATATAGGCGATCTCGCCCTGCGTGAAGCCCAGCACCCGGAGACTGGCCAGTTCCCGGTCCCGTTCGGACAGCGCGATCCGGGCGCTGTTGTAGACGACGCCGAACGCGATCACGCCCGCGAAGAGGCTGAGGATGAACGTGAAGATGAGCATCGTTTCGGCGGCCGTGCTCAGGTATGCCTCGATCGCGCGTTCCTGCGATACGATGGACGCTACGCGCGGGCGGTCGCGCAGCGCATCGTTCAGCTCCGCCTCCCGCGCGGCGTCGGTGAGGAGGAACGCACCCGAAGCGGCCTGTCCTTCTCCGGACAGGCGGTTCAGGGCCGACATCTCCATGTACGCGGCCACGCCCAGGAACTGCTGTGCGAGGCCGGTGACGGGAACGGTCGCAACCCTTCGGCTCCCTTCGCGCACCTCCACGACGACCTCGTCGCCCGGGCTGACCCGGAGGATCTCCGCCAGTCTCTCGGTGAGCACGATTCCCATCGCGGGTATCGGAACCGGCCGGAGCTCGCGATCGATGACCTGCCGCAACGCGGCGCCCGGCATCACGCCCTCGATCGCGGTGTCGTACGTGCGATGCTCGTAGCGGAGGCGGACGGGAACGGAGCGGAACGGCTCGGCATGCAGAACGCCGGGCAGCGCCCTCAACTCGTGCACCGCGGCCACGGAGGTGGGCTGGATGAAGCTGACCGTCACGTCTTCCCGCTGCGCCACGCCGTACTGGATGCGGACGATGTAGTCGATCGTGTCCTGCCAGAAGAGCCCCATCACCAGGATGGCGCACGAGCTGGCGATCCCGACGATGGTCAGCGCAGCCTTCACGTACTGCCGCTCCAGGTTGCGCATGATCATCCGGGTCGGCTGGTCGAACAGGTGCTGCAGCCCGAGTCGTTCGACGAACGTCGGTCTGTAGATGGCCGGCGCCGCCGGGCGCATGGCTTCCGCGGGCGGAACCCGTACCGCCTTCCGTACCGAGCGCACGACCCCCAGGAGTGCCGCCCCGGCGGTGAGCACGACCGCCGCGAGGACCACGGGCCAGCGGAGCGCGTATTCGAGGGAAGGGAAGCGGTAGTACTCGAGGTAGAGGTTGCCCAGCGCCTGCCCCATCCACGAACCGAGGCCGGTCCCCGCCGCGCTCCCGACGATCGCGACGACCAGCACCAGCTTCAGGTAATGCGCGCCGACGTCCCGGTCGCGGTAGCCGAACGCCTTGAGCACGGCGATCTGCTCGCGCTGCAGCGTGATCAGCCTGGTCACGACGATGTTGAGGAGGAAGGCGGCGACCGCCAGGAAGATGGTAGGCAGCAGCGCGGCCATCGCGGAGAGCTGCTGGAACTCCTGGGTGATGAAGAAATGAGAGGGATGGTCCGCGCGCGCGTAGGCCCCCTCGCCACCATAGCGCCGCAGGTGGACCTCCAGCCGGTCGATGACGTCCTCGACAGTAGCCCCGGGCGCGAGGGTGAAGGACAGGTCGTTGAAGGCGCCCTGCATATCGTAGGCGGCGGAAACCGCGGCCCGTCCCATCCACATCACCCCGTACCGCTCCGGATCCGGAAACAGCGTCCCCGGCTGGATCTGCATGAGGAACTCCGGCGACAGCGCCACCCCGACGATGGATAGCGTGCGCCTCCGTCCGTTGATGATCGCGCTGATGCGGTCGCCCGGGTGGAGGTCGTGCGCCTCGGCGAAGGTTTCGTTGAGGATGACCTCCTCTTCGCGCCCGGGCTGCACCAGCCTCCCCTCCCGGATGAAGAGCTGGTTGAGCAGCGGCTGCCGCCCCTCGGGGATGGACACGATCAGACCGGAGACCGGCTCATCGAACCCCGGGATCTCGAGATTCACCGCCGCCGAAACGCGCGTTTCCAGCTCTCCCACGCCGGGCACGTCCCGGAGTCGATCCTCCAGTTCACGCGGGGCACGGCGCACCGTCGCGAAGCCGTCTCCGAAACGGTACTGGGCGTAGTATCGGTTCAGCGTGCCCTGGAGGCTGTCGACGACGCTGGTCATGGAGACGTACGTCGCCACGCCCGCGACGATGACGAAGGCGATGGCGGTCACCTGTCCGCGCATGCCCCACAGGTCGCGGAGCATCTTCACGTCGATCGTGCGGATGCGCATGCTACGCCTCGTGTGGACCCTAGTCGTGTTTCCTCACCAGCTCAACTCGCGGGGCGCCTTCTTCCTCTCGTTCCGCTCGATCCGCGTGATTCGCCCGTCGCTCAGGTAGGCGACCCGCTCGGCCATCTCCGCCTGGACCGCGTTATGGGTGATGATGACCGTCGTCGTCCCCAGTTCCCGGTTGATGCGATCGAGCGCTTCGAGCACCACGATGCCGGTTTTCGAGTCGAGGGCCCCGGTCGGCTCATCGCACAGCAGGACTGCCGGCCGCTTGGCGATCGCCCGGGCGATGGCGACGCGCTGCTGCTGGCCGCCGGAGAGCTGCGCGGGGAAATGATCCATGCGGTCGGAGAGGTCGACGAGCGCCAGCGCCTCTTCCGGCGTCATCGGATCCCGGGCGATCTCGGTGACGATCGCCACGTTCTCACGTGCCGTCAGGCTCGGGATCAGGTTGTAGAACTGGAAGACGAACCCGACGAAGTGGCGCCGGTACTCGGTGAGCTGTCGGTCGTCCGCGCGGGCGAGATCCAGGCCGCGATAGAGGACCTGACCCGAGGTGACGGTGTCGAGCCCGCCGAGGATGTTGACGAGCGTCGATTTTCCGCTGCCCGAGGGGCCGAGCAGTGCGACCATCTCGCCGGCGTAGAGGTCGAGGTCGACGCCGCGCAGGGCGTGGACCTCGACCTCTCCCATGTCATAGACCTTGGTCACGCCCCTGGCCTGGAAGATGATCTCCCGGTCGTCTCCGGGAACCGAAGCTGGCGGTGTGCCCTCCGGACTCACATCTCCCCCCGGGCGTGCAACAGGGCTGCCTCGGCGATCGCGTAATCGGCGAGGGCTCGGGCGCGCCGCGCCTCGGCCGCCCGGACCACCTGCTCGGCCTCCAGCACCTGGGCGGACAGCACGGCGCCGAGCTCGAACTGGTTCGTGGTCTCTTCGAGTGCCTGTGCCGCCTGCGCCGCATACTCCGTCGCCACGCTCACGGCGTCGTAGGCGCGGCGCAGCTCCAGCGACTGCCGGGCGAGCCGGATGGCTGCCAGTTCACGGGTTTCGCGTAGCTGCGCCTCCACCGCCCGCAGTTCCTCGCGCGCGCGAGAGACCCGAGCGCTGCGGGCGCCGCCCTCCCAGGGACTCCAGCTGAGCGCCACTCCTGCCTCCCATGTGCCGCGGAAGTCGCTCTGCTCGGTGAAGGCGTACGGGTTGGGCCGGGCGTAGACGTACCGCCCGACGATGCCGACCTCAGGCGCCCATGTTGCCCGCACCGCCCCCAGCCGTGCTCCCAGGGCCGCGACTCGCTCGGTCAGCCCCGCGATCTCTGGGGATGTCGGCAGCTCGTCCGGCGAAGGAATCACCGGTTCCGGCGGGGTGCTGGCGAGCTGCACGTCACCCTCCGGCACGAGAGGGGTGTCGAGTGGCACGCCGATTAGCTGCGCCAGTTCGAGTCGCGCCGCGCGGACGGCGTTCTGGGCATCCAGGCGCTCGAGGAAGATCTCCGATCTCCGCGCCTCCGCGCTCCGCAGCTCGCTCGAAAGCACTTCACCTGCCTCGAAGCGGTTCGCGACGACCTGGACGTGGGCAACGATGTAGTCCGCCGCCGCTTCGGCCGCTTCGAGCTGGCGCACGGCGCTCCACAGGTTCCAGAACGCACGCCGTACCGCTAGCGCGATGTCGATCCGCGCCTGGCGGGCTGCGTGCCCGGCCGCTTCCGCCTCGTGCTCGGCCGCACGCGCCTGCCCACGGATCCTCCCACCCGTGAACACCGGCTGCTCGACCACGAACTCGGTGTTGTAGCGGTTGAGCTCGAACGGGATCAGCGTGAAGGTCGTGTCGAGACCGGGGAGGGTGACCTCGGCTTCCGGGATATCTCCACCCAACCGTGTGTAGCTGACCTGTGTACGGAGGGAGGGAAGGCCTGCGGCGCGGGCCTCGCGCTGCGCGGCGCGCGCCCCTCCGGCTTCTGCATCGGCGGCCGCGATTCGGGGGTTCCTCTCGAGTGCCAGTCGCACGGCTTCCACGACCGTGATCGGGTGCGCGCTCTGTCCCCACGCCTGGAGAGGCGCGAGCTGCACCAGTGCCGCAAGGAGGATGGATCCTGAGATACGCATGGCTGTATACCCGGTCTCGCTTTGACCCTTGTCCGGGAAGGGTCGTATCTTCCGCCGGTATGTGGCACCCTGGGCCGCCAAGTTATCCCTGAGGTCCGAGCGAAGCCACGATGACACTCTTCGAACACGGGGGTTTTCGTCGGGAGGGGAAGTTGAAATCGAGTCTCTGCACCAGTTTTTTCCTGCTGGTCACTGGATGCGCCGCGAACGGCGCGTCGGCTGCTGACACCGACCAGCAGAACGGGGGTGCCTGGAGTTACGTCTACGCCTGCGAAAACGACTTCGCCTTCTCCGTTCGCTTCATCGAGGATTCCGCCGTGCTCGTGCTCGACGGCCAGACCGTCGAGCTTCCTCACGCGATCTCGGCTTCCGGCGCGCGCTATGCCGTCGGGGATGTCGAGTTCTGGGGCAAGGGGAACTCGGCGACGCTCCAGACGCCGACGAGGCGCTACGAAGAGTGCGAAGCGACGCCTGCCGCCTCGGTGTGGCAGGACGCGGCACTCAGGGGAGTCGCTTTTCGCGCGGTGGGGCGGGAGCCGGGCTGGTATGTCGAGTTGATGCCTGAGAACTCGCTGCTCTTCGTCGCTGACGCCGGGCAAACGATCGTCAGGGCGAAGTCCGCCGCCGTCCGGCGGGACGAGGTCATGGGTCGGACGGATTACAACGCTCCGACCGATGACGGCACGCTGGTCCTCTCGGTGGATGACGCTCCCTGCATCGACGTCGTGACCGGAGAGGCTTTTCCCGCTCGCGCCCGGATCCAGTTCGGTGGCCGCCTGCTCCTCGGGTGCGGCCGCTGGCTTGCCGACTGATGCGGAATCGACCCTCCTTCCGCGTATCCGGCCGACGTCTTTCGCGGGGATGACCTGATGTCTGCCGACGCCCTGATCTGCTCGCACCCCCGGAGCGGGGGGCGATGGCTGCGTTTCCTGCTCGCCGACTACCTATCCGCCAGGCATCGCCTCGACGTCGAAGTCACCCCTGAGAACGTATTTTCGATCGTCCCGGACCATCTCGACGAGTCGCCGCGCGGCTATCCGGCGTATCGCTTCCGTGGGCGCCGCGACGTCCCGCTCATCGCTGTCTGTCATCAGCACTACAACTGGGAGTTCCACCGCGCGCATCCCGTCGTCTTCCTGGCCCGCAACCCCTACGACGTGGTGGTGTCCGCCTTCCACCACCTGACGCATCAGAAGGGGCAGTTCGTCGGAAGCATGAGCGAGTTCATCGGGCACCCCCGGATGGGCCTGGCGAGTTGGATCACCTACATGAACAGCTGGGCGCCGAAGCTTCTGCTCCACCGCGACGCCATCTTCATCCCCTACCGGGAGCTGGACGCGGCGACGGAAACCGCGCTCACGCGTCTGCTCGAGTTCATCGACGAGAAGCCGGACCGCAAGCTGGTCCGCAGCGCGGTTGCCCGGGCCGCGGCACTGCGCCGCACCCGGCAGATTCGTACCGGTCAGGAGGGCAACTTCTGGGATCACCTCCAGCCTGAGGAGCTGTTCCAGATCCAGGAGACGCTCGAGCGGGACCTCACCGACATCACTGTGCACTTTCTCGCCTCGATGGGCGTCGACGTCACTCCGTTTCCCCGCGAGGACGCCTGATCCACTCAGGCTTCCCAGCTCGCTCGCGGAATTCCGTCCACCAGCCGATAGAACTGCAGGTCCCGACCGGTCCTGAGCTTCGTGATGTAGATGATCTGGCCGGTGTGCATGGAGAAATGCTCGACGACGTGGTATACGGCGTCGAGGACGCTCACCTGCCGCCCCTGGATGAATCGTTCCTCCTGCAGGACGTCGGGGGGTAGGCGCTCCAGCAACCCGTCTGCCTGGCGCACCGTCGAGGTGATCGACTCCAGCAGCTCCTCGCCGGAGATACCCGCGCGACGCGCGAACTCCTCTTCCCGCCGGCGCCGATCCGGCTCGCCGCCCACGCCCGAGATGATCCACTGTCGCGTGTTCCCCTCGAGATGGAGCACGAGGTTGCCCACGCTGTTCGAGACGTCGTTGGGACGCCACCAGAGATCTTCTTCCGAGAGTTCCCTGATGCACCGGGAGATGCGCGGCAGCAACTCGCTGCCGAGAATGATTCGCGAACGGTCCAGAAAGGCACGCCCGGGGTCGGTCATCGTCAAGTCTCTCCGTGTATCTCGCTCGAAAGGAATCTGTGCTGCAATCAGGTGACCAGCGGCGGGAGGGGGCAGTCGAGTGCGTCGGCGATCGCTCGGACCAGCTCGACCTCGACGGGAAGCGCCTTTCGATCGTGGAGGACAACGTCGACGCAGGCCTCCAGCAGGTATCGTCGAATGGCGGGTGTAGCGTGCTCCAGTCTCCCGAGGGCCTCATCGATCAACTCGATCGAGATGGTCGACCGCTCCACCAGATCGGCCTGGCCGGCGTCGGACGGCAGCCTGGCCCAGCCGGCATCCAGCGCCTCGCGAGCACGCCCCGGATCCCAGTCTGCCCCCGTCCAGGCGAGCGCCGAGAGGAGGGCAGCGGTCTCCTTCCGCACCTCCGCGAAGGATCTAACCAGCGGACCGCGAGGAGCAGAACCACGTAACGGGGCCAGTTGGCGCCTGAGCGCGTGAACCATCGTGAACTCGAACAGCCTCACCCTGCCGTCGGCGGCGACGGTTCGCTCGACTGCGTCCAGCAGGCTTTCGGCTTCGGCCGGCGATAGCGACGCGAGGGAGGGAAGCGCCAGGTCGAGCAGGGGAAGACGGGTCTCGCGGCTCTGGCCGCGAAGCGATGCGAGCAGCTCGTGCACCCGGGCCACGAGGGCGTCGGTCCCGAACCCGCGGATGGGCTCCCAGACCTCTGTCGCCTCCGCTGCGTCCTCGACGGCGAGGGCGAAGATGAGGGCGATGGCTCCTTGCGTGGTGTGCGCCGCGCGAACCAGCGGCGCCGGGAGGCTGCCCAGGAGGGCGCTGGCGTACCAGAGGTTCTTCTGCCGCGGCGCGCCGACAGTCTCGACCACCTGTTCGGCGCTTCGACCCTGTGTATCGATCCACCCGCCGATCGATGACACCGCGCCCGCGGTGGCCCGACCAGCCTGATCGACCACCTCGCGCGGGAGCGGATCGTGAACTCCGACCCGTTCATCCCGCTCACCGGTCCACGACGGGTCCAACCGCCTGATCCTGTCGTCGAGCGGTGGATGAGTCGCGAGCAAACCGGAGAACCCGGCGCGCAGTCCTTCAGCGAAGAAGAGGTGGTTCGCTTCCTCCGCGTGCGGATTGGAGATCCGGGAACCGCTCGCCGACGCCCGGATCTTCTTCAGCGCTCCCGCGAGCCCATCGGGGTTGCGCGTGAACTCGACGGCGGCGGAATCCGCCAGGTACTCCCGCTGTCGCGATATCGCCGCCTTGATCAGCCGGCCGAAGAACACGCCGATGTAGCCGACGACGAACAGGGTAAAGCCCAGGAAGATGATCATCCCGGCTCCCTTGTCCCGGCTCCGGGCTCGCGGACGGCCCCGGAGGATTCCCCTGCCGATCACGGAGAGCAGCAGGATACCGTAGAGGAGCCCGATCAGCCGCACGTTCAGCCGCATGTCGCCGTTGAAGATGTGGCTGAACTCGTGGGCGACGACGCCCTGCAACTCGTCCCGCGTCAGCTGCACGAGGGCGCCGCGGGTGACGGCCACCGCAGCGTCATGCGACGAGTAGCCGGCCGCGAAGGCGTTGATACCGTCCTCGGCTTCGATCACGTACGCGGCGGGCACGGGCGTCCCCGAAGCAATGGCCATCTCCTCGACGACGTTCAGAAACTTCCGCTCGTCCGGATCCGTCGTGTCGGGCGAGACACGTCGACCTCCGAGCAGCTCCGCCACGGCGGGCCCTCCGCGGCCGAGGCTTACCGTCCGGTAGATCGTGCCGGTGCCGATGAGGAGGCCAACGCCCAGAGCGACCTGCACCAGCAACAGCGGATCGATCGGTGAGGCAGCCGGCCTGGTGGCGACGTGTATCGCGAGGTAGACGACCAGGATGATCGAGGCGACAGCGAGCCCGAAGAGCCCGAGCAGCATCCCGGTCCGGCGACGGGCGCGCTCCTGGGCTTCGAAGAACTCGATCATGCGGCGGGGCGCGCGCCTCGACCGATGCCTCTCCGGCGCGAAGGGGTCAGAAGGAGACGCGCGGAGCGGCGCGCTCCTCCTCCGATCCGATGACGAAGGGTGCCGCGGCTTCGAACCCGAACGTTCCCGCGATCAGGTTGGTGGGGAAGGATTCGCGAGCGGTGTTGTAGCGCATGACCGCGTCATTGTACGCCTGCCTGGCAAACGCGATCTTGTTCTCGGTCGAAGCAAGCTCCTCCTGCAGGCTGGCCATGTTCACGTTAGCTTTCAGGTCGGGGTAGGCCTCAGAGAGCGCGAAGAAGCGGCCCAGCGTCCCGGTGAGCGCTCGCTCCGCACCGAGGAGGTCCTGCACGGCCGAGCGATCTTCCGGATTCGCTGCCGCCCGGGATTCCGCCTGGCTGGCCTGGTTGCGCGCCTGGATCACCGCCTCGAGCGTCTCGCGCTCGTGCGCCATGTAGCCCTTCGCAGTTTCGACCAGGTTCGGAATCAGGTCGTAGCGCCGCTTGAGCTGGACGTCGATCTGCGCAAAGGCGTTGACGAAGCGGTTCCGCAGCGCGACCAGCCTGTTGTACTGGGTGATGAGGAACAGGCCGAGGAGCGCTACCAGGACCAGCAGCACGATGAGAGCGGTCATTGTCGTTGCCTCGCGGATGGGGCGCCGTGGCCTGTGGCGCTGAGGGTTACTGACGCCGAGGGCGGGATCGACGTCCCGCAACGAGAGCGGGTGGCCCTGGGCGAACAGGTTGACGAGAAGCATACCCAGCCGTCCGCGAGCGATCAACCTGAACCCGGCCCTTAGAAAGGGGGTCGGTCATGTCGCCCTGCCTCGTCCGCGGGGCTATCGCTTGCCCGGGGATCACCCGCGGCAATCCCCTTCCACTACTCCGCGAATGCTCGAGAACGGGCTGTTGCCGTGGCTTTCCGGCCGTCTGATCACCTTCGGCCCGGGCCTCCTCTTCGTCGTCTGCCTGCTGGAGACGGCGGTCTTCGCCGGGTTGATCCTGCCCGTGGGAGCCCTCATCGCCTTCGCCGCGATGCTCTCCGCCCGAGGAGTGTTCTCGCCCGGAGAGGTGGTGGCGGCAGCGCTGCTGGGAGCGTTCATCGGCGATCAGGTCGGCTTCTCTGTCGGACGCTGGTTCATCGCGGTCGCGCGTCCGGCTCGCCGTGACCTGTCGAGGCTCTGGGCCGGGGCGATCGCCCGCGTTGACCGGCTCATCCGTGGCCACGGCGGGATCGGGCTCACGGCGGCGCGCGCGATTCCCTTCGTCCGTACCGTGATGCCGTGGTTCGCCGGGCGGTCTGGCATCGGCTGGCTGCGTTTCCTCTTCTTCGATGTTCTCGGGGTGGGGCTGTGGGGAGTTGTCTACATCGGCGGCGGGTTCCTCGCTGGCGAGAGCTGGCGTCAGGTCGCGGATCGCTTCGGCGAGGTCGTCGGTGCCGTCGTGGCGGTGCTTGCCCTGGTGGCGTTGCTGGCGTTGGCCTGGCCGCGCCGGCTTCGCCGCACCGGTCGGTCCCGTCGGCACGAGGGACACGAGGCGCCCACCGGGCAGGAGTTGCAGTGACCCGAACGGCCGAGGTTGGATCCCGGCCTGCGAGGCTGTGTCAAAACCATGGATCCAGTCCCGTTTGCGCTGGCCCGAAACCGTGAGCGGCCTACGGCGCCGTATCCCCCAATCGTCATCCCGGCGCAGG